>CAZLWN010000011.1:0-45217 GCA_964563195.1 uncultured Undibacter sp.
TCACGCTGGTCGGGCCCGGCGCCGGGGGTGCTGCCACCGCCTCGGCGGTGCTTTCAGACATCGGCGATGTCGCGCGCGGCGTGCGAACTTCGCCGTTCGGCCGGCCGGCCGCGCGGCTTGTCGGCGTCCACAAGGCGCCGATGCAGCGGCACGAGGGCGGCTACTACATCCGTCTGTTGGCGCGCGACAAGCCGGGAACCGCGGCAACGATCGCCAAGCGGCTCGCCGAGCAGGAAATTTCGCTGGAGTCGATCGTGCAGCGCCACATCGGGCCGAGCGGGGAGGTCAAAAGCGGCTCCGTCCCCGTTATCCTCATTACCTACGCCACCACCGAGGACGCCGTGCGCAAGGCCCTTGCCGCGGTGGGGCGCGATAGGGTGATCTCAGGCCGGCCGCAAGTGATCCGGATTGAGAAGAACTGACAGGCTGCGGCCGAGTTGAGGGGGGGTGTAAATCATGGCGTCGATCACCATCCAGCCGGAATTCCTGCTGGAGCGCATACTCACCCTCGAAATCGTGCGGGTGACCGAGCGCGCCGCGGTCTCGGCCGCGCGCCTGCGCGGGCACGGCCAGGAGAAGGCCTCCGACCAGGCCGCCGTCGATGCCATGCGGCGCGAGCTCAACCGGCTGCCGATCGACGGCACGGTGGTGATCGGGGAGGGCGAGCTCGATGAGGCGCCCATGCTCTATATCGGCGAGAAAGTCGGCACCAAGCAGGGACCGAGAGTCGACATCGCCGTCGATCCGCTGGAGGGCACCACGCTCTGCGCCAAGAACATGCCGGGTGCGATCGCGACGCTGGCGATGGCGGATGCCGGCACATTGCTGCACGCGCCCGACGTCTATATGGACAAGATCGCCATCGGCCCCGGCTATCCGAAGGGCGTGGTCGATCTCGATGCGCCGCCGCAGGAGAACATCCTCGCTTTGGCAAAAGCGAAAGGCGTCAAGCCGGAAGCCATCACTGCCATCCTGCTCGACCGGCCGCGCCACGCCGACATGATTGCGGCGGTGCGCAAAACCGGCGCCGCGGTGATGCTGATCAGTGACGGCGACGTCGCTGGCGTGATCCATTGTGCGGAGCCGAAGACCGGTATCGACATCTATCTCGGCATCGGTGGCGCGCCGGAAGGCGTGCTGGCGGCCGCCGCGCTACGTTGCATCGGTGGTCAGATGCAGACCCGGCTGGTGCTCGACACCGAGGAACGCCGTGAACGGTCGAAAAAGATGGGCATCAAGGATCCCAAGAAGAAATACGACATCGAGGACATGGTGAAAGGCGATTGCCTGTTCGCCGCCACCGGCGTGACCAGCGGGGCCATGCTCAGCGGCGTGAAATTCGGCAAGGACGTGATCGAGACCGAGACAGTGGTGATGCGCTCGGTCACCGGCACCGTGCGCCGGGTAATGGCGGAGCACCGGCAGCTCGATAAATTCTATCTCGATTGAGCGGCTAGGCCGCGCCGCACGAAGCGGTGGACGAATTCGTTGCTATTGTTCTCTTGCGTATCCGATTCGGAGCGAAACCGGGGCGTTTCGCGCGGGACTATTGAGCGATGGCGTTGCCGGCGACTGTTCTGAACGAGAGCGAGCGCTGCTTTTTCGGCGTCGACCGCTCGGCAAGCGCGCGCGCCTGGAGCGACCGGCTGGACGAGCGTGGGGCAGCGCGCGCGCTCGCAATCGCGCAACGCCATGGCGTTCCGGAATTGCTGGCGCGGGTGCTTTCCGGCCGCGGTGTCGAGGTGGACGCGGTCGAAGCCTTTCTCGACCCCAGCATCAAGCGGCTGATGCCCGATCCGCACACGCTCACCGGCATGGAGGCAGCGGCGGCGCGCATTGCCGACGCGGTCGTGAAAGACGAGAGCGTCGCCATCTTCGGCGATTACGACGTCGATGGTGCGACCTCTTCGGCGCTGCTGTGCCGTTACCTGCGGCACTGCGGCCTCGATCCGATCGTGCATATCCCGGACCGCATCTTCGAAGGCTACGGCCCGAACGTGGACGCCATCGGCTCGTTCGGCGAGAAAGGCGTCAAGCTTTTGATCACCGTCGATTGCGGCACCACCAGCGCCGAGCCGCTGGCGCAAGCCAAGCGCCTGGGTCTCGACACCGTCGTCATCGACCATCATCAGGCCGACGAGGAGCTTCCGCCGGCGCGGGCCATCGTCAATCCCAACCGGGCAGACGATCTCTCCGGGCTCGGCCATCTGGCCGCGGTCGGCCTGGTTTTCCTCACCTTGGTCGCGGTCACGCGCGAACTGCGCCAGCGCAATTTCTGGAGCGGAACGCGCGCGGAACCCGATTTGTTGGCGCTCTTGCATCTGGTCGCGCTTGGAACCGTCGCCGACGTGGTGCCGCTCACGGGGCTCAACCGCGCCTTCGTCGCCAAGGGGCTCATCGCATTGCGGCGCCGCGATCAGGTGGGCTTAACCGCGCTGATGGATGTGGCGCGGCTCACCGGCCCGCCGGAGCCCTGGCATCTCGGTTTTCTGCTGGGGCCGCGCATCAATGCCGGCGGCCGCATCGGGCGCGCCGATCTCGGTGTGCGCCTGCTGCTGGAGGAGGGCCCGACCGAAGCCGCCCGCATCGCCGCCGAGCTCGACCGGCTCAATCACGAGCGCCGCGCCATCGAGCAAACGACGCTGGCACAGGCGGAAGCCGAGGCCATGGCGGCGCTCGGGCTGGAGGAGAAGGGCGCGGTGGTCGTTACCGCGCAGGAAGGCTGGCATGCCGGCGTGGTCGGGCTGGTGGCGGCGCGGCTGAAGGAGCGCTACGGCCGGCCGGCCTTTGCCATTGCATTGGAGCGCGGCGGCATCGGCACCGGCTCGGGCCGCTCGATCGCCGGCGTCGATCTCGGCCGCGCGGTGCGCCAGGCGGTGCGCGATCGCCTGCTCATCAAGGGCGGCGGTCATGCCATGGCAGCCGGTATCACGCTCAGGAAGGACGCACTGGCGGCGTTCCGCGCCTTTCTTGAGGATACTTTGGCGTCATCGGTGGAAGCGGCGCGGCGCGAGCACGCGCTGCTGATCGACGGCGCGGTCAGCGCCGGCGCCGTCAACCTGGCGCTCGTCGATTTGCTTTCGCGCGCCGGTCCCTATGGCGCCGGTAATCCGGAACCGCTCTTGGCGCTGCCGTCGCACACCATCGCCTATGCCGATCCGGTGGGCGAGAGCCACATCCGCGTGCGGCTGAAATCCGGCGACGGCAAAATGGTCAACGCCATCGCCTTCCGCGCCGCCGGCCAACCACTCGGCAAGGCGCTTATCGACTACCGCGGCCGCGCCGTGCACGCGGCCGGTTACGTCGCAGTCGACCGCTGGCAGGGCGAGGAGCGGGTGCAGTTACGGCTTGCCGATATTGCAGTACCTTAGCTAGAACGACGAATGGCAAATGCGATCCTGCCGTGGTTACGAATTGCCGTGCGCTGCCTCGCCTTGCTCGGCTGCGTTTATGACAGCGCCGCTGTCGCCGGCGCCACGACGAATGTCGAACGCTGTCTCGCCATCGCCGTAGACCTGAACCTCCGCGCGCCGCTGCTGCGCACCCGCGCCAAATTGCGCGCCGGCCAGCCGGTGACCATCGTCGCGCTCGGCTCATCGTCGACGAGTGGTTTCGGCACCTTCGGGCCGGGATATCCGGAAGTCATGAAGGCGGAGCTTTCACGGCTGCATCCGTCCCTGCACCTCAAGGTGATCAACCGCGGCCGCATGCTCGACACGCTCGGCGGCATGATCGCGCGGATCGACACGGATGTATTGAAATACAAGCCGGACCTTGTGGTGTGGCAGCTCGGTACCAACTCGGTCGTTTGGCACGGCATCGCCAGCAATGCGAAGCAGTCGCTGCGCAAAGCCATCGTGCGGCTGAAAAAAGCAAATGCCGAGGTGATCTTGATGGACCTGCAAGACGCACCGGTCGTGCGCGCCAGGCCCGCGCGCGGCGCGATGGAAAAGATCATTGCCGACGTCGCGCAGGAGGAGGCGGTGGGGCTTTTTCCGCGCTACCGGCTCATGCGGCGCGCGCTCGAGAACGGGGTCGGCGGTCTGGTGTCTTGGGATGGCCTGCACAATTCGGGCGACGGCTATCTCTGCATCGGCCGCGCGCTGGCGCGGATGATCGACCGCTGAGTCGCGCATTAGTCGGCGCACGCGCGCGGCAATTCGTTACCTTTTATTAACCATACGGGGTGAGCTTGGGCGCAGGCCACCAAGCGGGCGCTGGCAAAAGCCGCGCCCGGTTTCGTTTATCGGGGCGGTGCGCACAAGGGCTGATGACATGCGGTCGTCAACGTCAAAAGCGCCGAGCAGCGACGCGAAGCTGTGTCGCTATGCGACGCGCATCGGTCTGGCGAAGCTGTCGAAAATGGCCTTTGACGGTGGCGACCTTCGCCCGCTCTGGCATGAACTCGTGGCCAAGGTTGGAGCCGGCAAAGCAACCGCTGGCGAGGGGCTAGACTTGTCGGTTATCACTCAACTGCTCGGCGACAAGGATCTCGGCCTCGAAATTCAATCCCAAGTGCTGGCCCAGCAGCAGCTATTCCGGTCGCCTTGTGCGAGCGCGGCCCCGCGATTGCGCGTACTCGCGCTGGCGGCCGCCATGGACATGGGCGGCAATACGCCGATCGAGTTTCTGCTGGAGGGTTCCGATATCGAGCTGATGACCTTGTACATCGTGCCAGGCATCGCGTTGCCCGACCCCCTGCCGGATCACGATATCGCCATCGTCATTGCATCGGATTCGGATGACTGCCGCGAGGCGCTTCTCGACATCGCCCGGCTGTCGATGTCTTGGCCGCGCCCGCTGCTGAATGCGCCGGGCCGCATCTGCAATCTGGATCGCGACAAGCTGCATCGCCTGCTGCGCGACGTGTCCGGCCTGGCGATCCCTGCGACGGCGCGGGTAGCGCGCGCGCAGCTTTCGGAGATCGCGCGTTCCAGCGCGGGGCTTGCTGATATTGCCGACGGTCTGGCGTTTCCGATTACCGCGCGGCCGATCGGATCGCATGCAGGATTCGGACTGGCAAAGCTTTGCGATGCTCGCGAAATCGAGCGCTATCTCCTGGAGCAGCCCGAGCCTGATTTTTTCGTTTCGCAATATATCGACTATGCGAGCGACGACGGCCTGTTCCGTAAATATCGAATTACCTACGTCGATGGGCGGCCGCTCGCGGTCCACATGGCGATATCGGAGCAATGGAAGATTTGGTACCTAAACGCCGAGATGAAGACGAGCGCTGCCAAGCGCGCCGAAGAAGCCGAATTCATGCGGACATTCGACGATAGCTTCGCCGCGCGCCACCGCTGCGCGCTTAGCGAATTAGCTGCGCGCATCGACCTTGATTATTTCACGATCGATTGTGCGGAAACCAAGCAAGGCGAACTCCTGATCTTCGAGGCTGACAATACCAGCATCGTTCATAACATGGATCCGCCCGATATCTTTCCCTACAAGCCGCCGCAGATGCGCAAGATTTTCAACGCCTTTGCGGCGATGCTGATCGGCAGGGCGGGCATACCGGTTGAATCTTCCAAGGAGATTGTGGCGGTATTCGGCGATTAATAAAGATTAAGTCTAGAACGCTAATTTGCCAATTCTTAATGCGGATCAAGCGCCTGGAAGAACGGCGGGTGTGCAATGATTTTCGACGACGACCGTGCCTGATTGTGACCTTTTGATGCCGGTGTGACGGCCGCAAACGCGCCTCATTCGCGTTTTGTGACATTGACCCTAATCAAGGAAATTGCCGCAATTAAGCGCTCTTATCGCTTCGCACCGAACCCGCCGCTTGCCAGAATGAGTCCTTCGCCATGAATGTCGTGCAACCGGTGGTCAAAGCGCCGCCCGCGGCCAAAGTACCGCCGTCGCCGACAAGCGTGCGCGGTGTGGACCTGCCGTCCTTTGAAACGCTCAACCACGTGACGCGGGCCTTGGTCGCTCGGATCACGCAGGGCATTTCGCCGCATGCCTTGTTCGCCGCCTGGCACGATTGGCTGTCGCATCTGTCAGGCGCGCCTGGACGACAGCTGGAGCTTTCGTTGCAGGCATTGGTTTTCGGCGCGCGCCTATTTGGCCTGGCGAACGGACGTGCCGCGGAAATACCTTTCCCGCCCGAGGATTCCGATCATCGCTTTACCGACCCGGCCTGGCAGAAATTGCCTTACCTTTTCTGGCAACAGGCCTTTCTCGCGCAGGAGGAATGGTGGCGCAGTGCAACCCGTCAGGTTCGCGGTCAGAGCGCCAAGGACGCCGACCGCGTTGCTTTCATGGCTCACCAGTTGCTTGACGTGGTGTCGCCGTCGAACGTGCCCTGGCTCAATCCGGCGATTATCGAGCGGACCGCGAAGGAATCGGGCGGTAATCTGGTCCGCGGCGCCAACAATTTTGTCGAAGATTTTTATCGCTTGCTGACGATGAACCCGGACGGGTCGGGGGAGGGCTTTCGCGTCGGCGAGGACATCGCCATCACCCCGGGCGAGGTCATCTATCGCAACCACCTGATCGAGCTCATCCAATACCGGCCGGCCACCGCCGACGTGATTGCGGAACCGGTGCTGATCGTGCCGGCCTGGATCATGAAGTACTATGTGCTCGATTTGATGCCGGAACATTCGCTGGTGCGCTATCTGGTCGGGCGCGGCCACACCGTCTTCATGATTTCATGGCGCAATCCGACCGCGGCAGACCGCGACATCACATTCGACGACTACCACACCGACGGGCTGATGGCGGCGCTTGACGCCGTCAACGCGGTCGTTCCCGGCCGCAAGGTGCATGCCTGCGGCTATTGCCTGGGCGGCACGTTGCTCGCCATCGCCGCCGCCACCATGGCGCGCGACGGCGACGATCGGCTGGCGACGGCGACCTTCTTGGCGGCGCAGACTGATTTCAGCGGGGCCGGCGAGCTCATGCTGTTCGTGGACGAAAGCCAAGTCGCGTTCCTTGAAGACATGATGTGGGACCAAGGCGTGCTTGATACGCGGCAGATGGCCGCCGCCTTCAGGGCGCTTCGCTCGAACGACCTGGTCTGGTCCAAGATGACGCGCGAATACCTTTTGGGCGAGCGTGACCAGACCACCGATCTCACCGCCTGGAATGCTGACCAGACGCGGCTGCCCTTTAGCATGCAATTACAATATTTACGCGGGCTGTTCCTGGAAAACCGCCTGACCGCCGGCCGCTATGCCGTGGAAGGCAAAGTGATCGCGCTCAAGGATATCCGCGTGCCGATGTTCGCAGTCGGCACCGAGACCGACCACATCGCCCCGTGGCGCTCAGTCTATAAGCTACACCTTTTCACTAATAACGAATTGACGTTCGTGCTGACCAATGGCGGCCACAATGCCGGAATCGTATCCGAACCGGGCCATCGCGGCCGGCACTACCATTTCGCAACCCGGCAATCGGGCGACCGCTACGTCGATTCCGCGACGTGGCTCGCCCACGCAGTGCAGGCGGACGGTTCGTGGTGGCCGCAATGGTCATCATGGCTTGCGGATCGAAGCGATGCTCAACGGATTGAGCCGCCGCCAGTCGGTTCACCGTCGCGGGGCTTGATACCGCTGTGCCGGGCGCCGGGAACCTATGTTCACCAGCATTGACGGTGCGCCGAACGGCTGCGCGCTAGCGCTTGCGCCCCTTGCGGCAGAACACGTCGTAGATCGCGTCGATGATGGTGCGAGCTTCGTCGCTGGCCACGCTGTAATAGATGATTTTGCCATCGCGCCGGGTGGCGACCAAACCGTCGGCGCGCAGGCGCGCGAGCTGCTGCGACACCGTCGGCTGCCGTAAACCGAGGTCTTGCTCCAATTCGCTCACCGACTTTTCGCCCTCGGCGAGAATGCAAAGGATCATCAGCCGGCTTTCGTGCGCCAGCGCCTTGAGGAAGCCGCTGGCGCGCTTGGCATTGTCCATCATGCGGTCGATGTCGTTCGAACGGGACCGGGTAACGATGCGCTGCAATTCCATTGATGCACCTTGGTCGCGGCGGGCAACGCCAGAATACAGGAGATCAACAATGCACGCGCAATGTTTTTCGCGTCGTTGCGCGCGTTCTCCAGCCGATCCGGCCTTGCCCAGCTTCTGAGCGCGTCATTATATCACACAAAGGGAATGTGTCGATGTAGCACGGGACAAGTTCGTTATCCCCAAAAGTGTGAACCGATTTTCGTATAGCCTCACGTCCAAGGAAAAATTTTACCCAAACCGGTGCGTCAGCAGATTATCGAACGAGCGCAATTGGATGAGGACGCGATGCAGCAGGTTGGTGTCGCGCGTCTCGATCGCTTTCGGGATCAGTGCGAGGCTCCGCTTGGCGCCGTCGATCAAGCGGCGATATTCGGGTTGCTTGCGCCGCGCCGCGCCCGCCGTCGCATCGCAGCGGTCGAGAACATGACCATAGGTTGCAGCTCTATTGGCAACATCGATGCGCGTTTGTGGGTTCGCCCAGTCGAGATCGCGCTTATTGTAGATCATCAACCTGTCCATGGCGGCGTTGGAATCGCGGATGCAGTCGGCCAGCACCACGACGTGAGCTGATTTGCGCAAGGCGTAGAGGTCGCCGCGAATGGCGTCGAGTGACTGGCGCGCAGAATCGAGCCGGCCGGATTTCAGCATCAGATCGGCGCCGACCAGGCGGGCGCTGATGCCGACCAGCGTTTTGCCGTAGAGCACGCTGCCGTTGAAGGCGGTCGGTCGCTTGCCGGAGAATCGCGCGACCAGCTTGCTCCAGGCTGCACGCATCCGGTCGTTTTCGAGCGCGGCGAGATCGGCGTTGCCGGCGTGCAAATAGCCGATCGCGGCGCGGCTATGGGAGGCGGCGGCTTCGACCGCGGCATTGAAATCCGCCAAATCGTCAGCCTTGGCGACGGTGCCGGTCGCCAGCACAAGGAGGGGGCATGCAGCGCGTGCCAGGCGGATCAGCATCAATATTCACCGGGTTGCCGACGTGATTTAGCTATTTGCAAATATAAGCGCGGGCAGGGAATCGGGCGAGGCCAGCTTGGCGGCGTGGTTTACAAATTGACGACGGCATCAAGACCCTGAAGAGCGGACGAATATTGCCGGCCGAACTGAGTTCGGCGCACTTTGCCTTGGCGCGCCGTTTCGCTTATGACTGCGCCCGGACCAAATTTTAGCCGGGCGCATCATGGCCAAGCTCAATCTTTCCGTTGCCGTACGCGACTATGACCGCACCCGACCGCTCTCCGACGGGTTGGTGCAGATCGACGGGGTCGATCCGATCTACATGGCGCTCGATCCGGAGGAGATCTTCTTCCGCGCGTTTCGCCGCGCTGAATTCGACATCTGCGAATTGTCGCTGTCGAGCTTCACGGTCAAGACCGCGCAAGGCACATGCCCCTATGTCGGCGTGCCGGCCTTCGTGTCGCGCGCTTTCCGCCACACCTCGATCTATGTGCGCACCGACCGCATCAAGCAGCCGGGCGACCTCAAGGGCAGAAAGGTCGGCGTGCCGGAATATCAATTGACCGCCAATGTGTGGGCGCGCGCGATCCTCGAAGACGACCATGGCGTGAAGCCCTCCGACATTCACTGGATCCGGGGCGGGCTGGAGGAGGCGGGACGGCCGGAAAAGATCGCCATCACGCTGCCCAAGGATGTGCAGCTCGACGACGCGCCAGCGGGACGCACACTGTCGGCTATGCTGGAGGCGGGCGAGATCGACGCATTCATCGGACCTCGGGTGCCGTCGTGTTTTGCGCGCGGGGCGCCGCATGTCGCCTGGCTGTTTCCCGATCCGGTGGCGGCCGCCAAGGACTATTACAAGCGCACCGGTATTTTCCCGATCATGCATCTGGTCGGCGTCAAGCACGAGTTGGCGGAGGCGCATCCCTGGCTGCCCGGTGCCGTCTACAAGGCATTCGAGCGTTCCAAGGCGATCGCGCTGGAGAAGCTCGCCGACACCTCGTCGACCAAGGTGACGCTGCCCTTCGTGGAAGAGCGGTTGATGGAAGCGCGTGCGCTGATGGGCGAGGACTTCTGGTCCTACGGCGTGGCGCCCAACCGCAAGGCACTGGAGACCTTCCTGCGCCATCACCATTCGCAAGGCCTGTCGTCGCGGCTGGTCAAGGTGGAAGAGCTGTTCCACCCCGGCACGCTGGAAGCATTTAAACTCTAACCATATGGCGACGATCACCAGCATCGCCGGCGGCGCGCCCAAGCCGGTGTTCGACAAGCTCGCGCCCGTGTTCGAGCGGCGCAGCCGTCATAAGCTCAACGCGCTCTACGATACCATGAGCGGGATTGCGGCCCGCGTCGCGGCGCATGAAGCGCTCGATGTGCTGGTGATGCCGGTGCCGTTGATCGAGGCTTACGTTAAGGACGGCACGGTGCTGGCAGCCGGGCGCGCGGCGCTCGCCAATATCGAGCTTGCCGTCGGCGTCAAGGCAGACGGTCCTGTTCCCGACGTCTCGACGCCCGAGGCGCTTCGTGCGGCATTGCTGGCAGCGCGCGCGGTGGTGCATGCCCCGCCCGGGGCCACGCCGAGCGGTGCACAGAGCGACAAGATCATCAGGGAGTTTGGGCTCGCCGATGCCCTGGGGTCTCGCGTCGTCCATAGGGCGGGGCTCGCCGGCGGCGTTGCAATGATCGCCGGCGGGGAGGCCGAGATCGGCATTTTCCCGAAAAGCGAGATCGTCAATGCCGCAGGCGTCGCCTTGGCAGGTCCGCTACCGGCGGCGCTGCAACTGACTATCGTCTATGGCGCCGGCGTCACGAGCGCGAGCGCGGTCGCTAGACCGGCAACGGAGTTCATCCGCTTCCTGATTGAGCCGGAGAGTCGCAAGGTCTGGATCGCCTGCGGTTTCGATCCCCCGGGCTAGGCGCGGCGGATGCTGTCGAGCCCGCCGAGGCGGCCGATCAACGCGTTGGCGCCGATCGCCAGCACGAAAAGCACGATCAGCATGGCATACATGCGCGGCATGTCGAATACGCTGTAGGTCTGGATGATCAAGAAACCGATGCCCTTGTTGGACAATTTCGTTTCCGCCAGCAGGGTGCCGATCAGCGCCATGCCGAAGCCGAGCCGCCCGCCGTTGATAATCGGATGACGCATGGCCGGCAGGTAGATCTTCCACACCATTTGCAGCGCATTGGCGCGAAAGCTCTGGCCGACGCGGATCAGCACGCGATCAATCTGCCGCATGCCGGCGGCGACGTTCAAGGCGATCGGGAAGAAGCAGGACAGCGTGCCGAGCGCGATCTTGGATTCGGTGTCGATGCCGAACCACATGATCATGACCGGAAAGAAAATGATCTTCGGCGTCGGCCCGAGGTAATAGAGATAGGGCTCGAAGGCCTTCGACAAATAACGGTTGGCGCCCAGCACGACACCGACGAAAAGCCCGGAAAACCCGCCGACCAGCAAGGCGATGCCGATCTCGCCGGCGGTGACGCCGAGATTGAAATAATAGTCCGCGTGCGACAAGAGCTCGATCAACGCGCTCCCGATCGCCAGCAGCGACGGCACCACGTCGCGGTAAAGGCAGCCGGATTGGGCGAGCAGTTCCCACGCCGCCAGCACGCCGAGGATGATGGCGATGCGCAGCAGGGTCACCGGGCTTAAGCCCGGCGTGGCCGGCGCCGCCCCGCTCAGTCGACCAGCCTCAGCCATCGCTCGATCTTCTCCAGCGCGATAAAGAAAAGCACGCTCACCAGGATGACGAAGCAGATCGCCGCATAAGTGCCCGCCAGATCGTAGCGTTCGGCCAGGTCCTCGATGAGCTGGCCGAGGCCGCCGTAGTTGATCAGGAACTCGACGCCGACGACGTTGATGAGCGCGAACACCAAGCCCAGCCGTACACCGAGGAAAATGGCCGGTAGTGCGGCCGGAAAAAGGATTTTCCTGAACTGTTGTGTCGGCGTGAGGTTGAAGCTGCGGCCGACGTCGACCAGCACCTTGCGGGTAGCGGCCATGCCCTCGATTGTTTTCAGGATGACCGGCGGCAGCGCGGCGACAAAGGCGAGCATGATAATGGTCCAGGCGTTGCGGCCGAAGATCACCATGAACAGGGGGTAAGCCAACACGACCGGCGCGGCGGCGAAGGCGGCGACCCAGGTTTCGCAGGCCTGCCGCAAAAGCGTGACGCGGTGCATGAGCACGCCGCCGGCGATGCCGAACGCGCTGATCATGACGCCCGTGATCAGGCATTCGCCGGCGGTAAGCAGAAAGCGGCGCACGATGTGCTCTTCGGCGAACAGCCGGTAGAAGCTGTCGGCGATCTCGGACGGCGGCGGCACGATGAAACGATTGATGACGCCGATGCGAATGAGCAGCTCGGTAAGCAGAAGGGCGGTGACGATTGACGCGAAACCGACGGCGGCGGGCGCGACCTGCGCGCGCGGCGGGCGGCGGATTGCGGCGTCGTGGGTCATGATCCCGTGCCCTGATGATCGTGGTGGTGCAGCATGTGGGATTCCTCGTCGCGCATACCGCGGCTCGCCTCCTCGCGCAGGTCGTTCCAGATCTGCGCCACGTAGC
The DNA here is from genome assembly GCA_964563195.1 of uncultured Undibacter sp. GTDB lineage: Bacteria > Pseudomonadota > Alphaproteobacteria > Rhizobiales > Xanthobacteraceae > Pseudolabrys. Next base: position 12,497 of record CAZLWN010000011.1, read on the forward strand.
GTCCGAATGCCTCGCTACCGACAATCTCCGAATTACGCGGGCGCGGCAGGTCGATATCGACGATACGCTTAACTTTACCGGGGCGATAGGTCATCACCAGGATGCGGTCAGACATCTGCACCGCTTCGGTGATGTTGTGGGTGATCAGCAGCGTGGTTTGCTTCAACTGCTGCTGGATTTGCAGCACCTTGTCGCCGAGCAGCAGCCGGGTCTGCTCGTCGAGCGCGGCGAAAGGCTCGTCCATCAGCAGGATCTTCGGTGCGGCCGCGAGCGTGCGGGCAAGCGACACGCGCTGTCGCATGCCGCCGGAGAGCTCGCCCGGGTAGCTGTTCTCGAAGCCCTCGAGCCCGACCAGCGCGATGAAATGACGCGCCCGCTCGATGCGCTTATCGCGCGGCATGCCGACGAGCTCGAGCGGGAAGGCGACATTGTCGGTGACGGTGCGCCACGGAAAGGTCGACTCCTCCTGAAACACCATGCCGATTGCCTTGTGCGGGCTGGAAATCGTCTCGCCGGCGACCGTGACGACGCCTTGATGATGGCTGAGCAGTCCGCCGATGACGTTGAACAAACTCGATTTGCCGCAGCCGGAGGGGCCAATGACTGAAAGAAATTCGCCCGGCTTGACCTGGAATGAGACGTCATCGACCGCGGTGATCGGGCCTTCCGGCGTCTCGTAGCGCACGACGATGTCGTCCACCACCAGGATGGCGTCGTCGGCGTTGGGTGCGGTCGCTGCCATCGTCAGTCGCTCTTGCGGGTCATGACCGCGGTCATCGCAGCCGTGTAGCTCGGTTCCACGCGGACATCGACGACGGCGATCGCGCCCGCTTCCACCGCGGCGATGGCCTTTTCGAAAGTCGTTGCCAGGTCGCCGATCGCAGTCACCGGACCGAAGCCTTGCGCGCCCTGCGCGCGCGCCATGGCGGCGATGTCGATATCGGGCTCGGTAATGCGTTGGCCGACCCAGCGGTTCTCGACCGGGCGGCCGCGAATGCGCGCGACGCGCTCCTGGTGCAGTTCGTCGTTGAAGAAGGAGCAGTTGTTGGCGATCACCATCAGCAGCGGGATTTTGTAATGCGCGGCTGTCCACAGCGCGGTGACGCCCATGAGGAAATCGCCGTCGCCACAGACCGCCAGGGGCAAGCGTCCGCTGCCTTGCAAGGCCAGTGCGGCTCCGACCGAAATGCCGGGCCCGCCACCAACGCCGCCGCCGCCGTCGGAGCCGAGATAGTCGAGTGGATGGCGCAGCGGCCAGCTCGCGCTGTTCCATGACAGCGAGACATGGGTGAGCGAGCAGAGGCGGGCACCGACGGCGCGGCGCAAGGCATCCGCAAGATGATCGACTGTCAGCTTATCGCCTTCCGGCTTGAACGGTTTGACTGTGCGGGCGGCGACCGCGCGCGGCTTGCCGGGCCCGAGCGCTTCGAGCAGCGCCGGCACCGCGGCCTCGGGCGTGCTAGCGATGAACGCATCCACCGGCGGCAGGCCCTGATAGTCCATGCTCCAGCCATTGTGCAGATGATGGTCGATCGAAATCTGCACGATCTTCGCGTTGGTGGTTCCCGCTTGTTTAAGCGTGCCGGAAACGTCAACCCAGTCGAGGCTGAGGATGACGTCGGCCGCGCGAATCGCCTCCAGCGCGTCAGGCGTCGGCGCGATGAATGCGGGGGCGCCGATATGCAGCGGATGATCGGTGGGGAAGGCAGCGCCGACCTTGATATCGGTGACGACGAGCGCATTGAACCGCTCAGCCAGCGTTACGCGCGCGTTCCATGCCTCGAGATCGCGCGACACGCGGCCAGCCAGGATCAACGGGTGCTTGGCGTCGCGCAATAGCACGACCGCATGCGCAACGGCGCGCGCATCCGGTGCGCTCGCTATCGGCGGCATGAAGCGCTGCGTATCGACGGTTGCAACAAGCTCGGTGAGCTTTTCCTCCTGCATACCGGCGTCGAGATTGATATAGGTCGGCCCGCAGGGCGCGGTGTTGGCGATCCAGGCGGCGCGCAGCACGGCCTCGCGCGCGGCCACCGGCGAGACCGGCTGATCGTCCCATTTGGTGTAGCCGCGCACCAGCGCGCCCTGATCGCGCGCGGTGTGGATCCAGTCGATCCAGGGCCGGCGCTTGACTGCGTCGACCGGCCCGGTGGCGCCGAGAATGACGATCGGCATGCGGTCGCACCACGCATTGAAGATCGCCATGGTGCCATGCATAAGGCCGACATTGGAATGCACCATCGCGGCCATGGCGCGCCCGGTGACCTTGGCATAGCCGTGCGCGATGGCGATGGCGCTTTCCTCGTGCAGACAGAGCAGTATCTGCGGCCGCTCGTTGCCGAGGTAGTTGACCAGACTGTCGTGAAAGCCACGGTAGCTGGCGCCCGGATTGAGCGCGATATAGTCGACCCCGGTGGCGCGCAGCGCATCGGCCGCCACGTCGCTGCCGAACTGGGCCGCGTTGACGCCGGCGGGAACCGGCCGGTCGACCGCTGCCAATGCGGCGTCGCGTGGGCGTTGCGCCGGCGCCCGCTGTCGCTTGGAATCTGTCACGGCGTCAAAAACCCCACATGCGCCGTTCCTCAGCGGCGAGCCGTATCCAACCGGATTACGGGCCCTGGCGCAATCGGGCCAAAACCTTCAGGCCGGCATAGCCGTCGGCCGGTTTCATGCCGACCTTTTTCTCGAAGGCGAGGATGGCCTTGATGGTGTCGCTGCCGCTGCGGCCGTCGACGCCGCCGGTTTTGAAGCCGCGCTCGTTGAGCCGGCGCTGGATCTCCTTGACCTCGGCCATGGTCGGGATGCGCTCGCCGCCGGGGAACAATTTGTGGAAGTGCGCGCCAACGCCGATCAGATCGGCGAGATGACAAAGGGCGAGGCTGTAGGCGGTCGACGGGTTGTAGGAATAGACTGCACGGAAATTCCGCCCGATCAGGAAGGCGGGGCCGCCAGGCTCGGGAATCCACAGCTTCACCTTGTCGTGCGGGCGCGCGAAGGCCTTGCCGTCGGCGCGCTTGACGCCGAGCGCGTGCCATTGCGCGTAGGTGCGCCAGCCGCCAGACGTGCGCCCGCGCGTTATCACCTCGCAGCCCCAGGCCTCGCCGCGGCGGTAATGGCCGCGCTCGACCAGATAGCGTGCGGTGCCGGCCATGGCATCAGCCGGATTACCGAAGGGATTGGCGCGTCCGTCGCGGTCGTAATCGACGCCCATGTGCAGCCACACCTCCGGCATCCACTGGGTGTGGCCCATGGCGCCGGCCCAGGAGCCGATCATGTCGGAGGGCTTGGCCCAGCCGCGGTCGACGATGACGAGCGCGTTGAGCAATTCGGCTTCCCAATAGCGGCGCCGGCGTCGCTCGCGCCAGGCCAGCGCGGCCAGCGCCGGGATTACCGGCCGCATGTATTTCGGATTGGTCACCACGTCGCCGAAGGAGGACTCCATTCCCCACAAAGCGAGCATGATGTAGCGGTCGACGCCGTAATCCTTCTCGATGCGCGCCAAAAGATCCGCATATTGTTTGGCGCGTTCTTTGCCAGTGATGACGCGCCATTCCGAACAGCGCCGGTTGATGTACTGCCAGAGCTTCTCGGTGAATTCAGGTTGCTTGCGGACCTGCGCCAGCACGTCCATATCCGGCGTGATCGAATTCATGACCCGTGCATAAGTCGCCGGCGAAATGCCGCGCTTGATGGCGCGGGCGCGGAACGCGGCGATCCAGTGGGCGAAGGCGGCGTTCGAGGGCTGCGCAAAGGCCGCTGCACCGACGGTGAGATCAGCCGCGAAGCCCAGCGAGCCCAAAATCAGGGAACGTCGATTGATTGAATTCGCGGTCGTTGTGTTGTCGGCCGAGATTCGCATGACCGCATTGTATGAGACAAAGTTGCGCAGATAATCGGGGGCAATGAGACTTTTTCGTGGTGGTTGACGCCAAACAGCTGCCGCGACACTCGGCCGCGGCAAAAGTGTTAGTCGCTGGCCGTGTGCTTGCGCCGACGTTTCTTGCGCACGTGCCGCCGCTGTTCCGGCTTAACTTCGTCGGCTTTCTTGTCCTCGACCTTCATTTCCTCTGCTTTCTTTTCGTCTGGCGTTTTAAGGTCGGACTTCTTGTCGGCGGCCGGCGGCGGGCTCTCTTGCGCGGCGGTCGTCTCCGCGCCCGGCGCTGGCGGCGGCACAGGAATCGGCTCGGGATGCGCGATTAGCGGCGTTTTGTCCGGCACCGGCGGCACCGGATCGCCGGGCTTGATCTCGGTGCCGCGTCCGCCGATTTGCCGCTCATAGGCGAGCACCAGAGTCATGTAGGGATTGACCCAGACCCAGCCGACCTTGGTGAAAACCTGGATGTTGAAATGAATGTGGTAGGAGGTGCCGTTCTCGCGGTCGCCCCAGGTGGCGACTTTGCCGATGATCTCGCCTTCGCTCACCTCGCGGCCGCTGACGAGATTGTCCGCGTCCATGTAATTCGGATTCATGTGCAGGTAGCGGAAGCGCACGAAGCTGTTCTTTGTGTTGATGACGATATAGGCGGCAAGGTTGCCGGGCGTGCGCCAGATCAGGCCGTCGCGCACGGCGGCGACCGTGTGCTGGTAGGGCAGGCAGCGGTCGCCGCCTTCGTTGAAGATTGTGCAACTGCCCGGGCGGATGTCCTCGCCTTGATGGCCGTAGCCGCCGGGGCATTGGCCGACCAAGAAATCTCGCTGTTCGCAGAAATTGTCGCGCCACGGATAGGTGAAATTCACCGCGGCCGATTCGTCGAACACCAGCGGAATGCCGTTCACCTTGCAGGAATACTCAGTCCCCTTGCGGCCGAGACGCCCCCTGTGGCCGGTGCGGTAGCAGTCGCCCCAAGGCATGAAGGATTGCGACTTTACATAAGATGGCGCGTCGGCGATGGGCGAGCGCATGCGCGCATAGACGTGATAGTCGGCGCGCCCCGGCATCTTGCGCCAGCCGCTGTTGGGAACAAGAAAACCCGGGCTGAAATACGTGAAATCGGATTTGGCGGTCGGCTGTGTCAGATCGAGATGGGGCTGAGCGATCTCCTGCGGCGTGCCGCCGACGGTGCGCAGTAGCTTGAGGAATTTCACCGCGACTGGATCGGCCTCTTTGCAGGAAAGATATCGCTTGGCGATCGGTTGGTCATAGCATTGGATCGCGACCACGTAAGGCACGCCGAAGCGTTCGAACACGTAGCGCACATGCGCTTCGCGCAAGATCCGCTGGATGCCCGGAAACAGCTCCGCCAGCTCCTTGTCCTTGACCGGAAACACCTCCTGATGATCGGGGCCGTCGAGGTCGTAGGTGAAGCCGGCGCCGGTGATGCTGATCTCGATCGGCTTGCGGTAGCGGAAGTGGATGCCGCCGTCGCCGTCATGCAGCCAAAAGGTGGCCATGTAGCCGGCTGGCCCCGGCAGGAAGAATTTGGACGGCTGGAAAGGGCCGAAATATTTGTTGGAGGCGGCGGCGTCCGCGCTTCCCGCGGTTACCTCCTTGCGGAACTCGTCGATGTCGATTGGCAGCAGCACCGGCACACTGCTCTTGGCGATGCCGGGAAAGCGCTTTTCCGTCAGCGCGTTGATTTGTGCGAATTCGGCCGCCGGCGGGCCGGTGATGTCGCGGGGAAGCGACAGCGCGGCCTCCACCCAGTTGACCTGGGTGATGGTGACGCGGGGCGCTTCGATTTCATCGGCGGCGGCAGCGGAGGCGATAAGCATCGCCGCGACACCGACCAGAACCGGAAGTCTCAAATGCACGCCCCTCGACTGACCCTTGTGCTTTGGCGGCGACCAGACTTGGCTTTCTTCAAGACTAGCGGCACAGGCATGGGGCGGACAAGGGCAGCGGCATCGCGAAAAGCGCCGCCAAGGCGCGCGGGCGACAAAGAGCCGCGGATGCGCGGAATACGCGATCAGTCCTTGGCGCGCTCGACATAGGAGCCGTCGGCGGTGTTCACCACCACGCGGGTTCCGACCGTAATATGGGTCGGCACCATGGTACGTACGCCGTTTGACAACGTCGCCGGCTTGAACGAGCCCGAGGCGGTCTGGCCTTTCATCGCCGGCTCGGTGTCGGTGATCTCCAGCGTCGCCTTTTGCGGCATCTCGATCGAGACCGGGACGCCTTCATGGATGCTCAAATTCACCACCGTACCTTCCTGCAGGTAGACCGCCTGGTCGCCGACCAGGTCGGCGGGCAGGGCGACTTGGTCGTAGGTGTCCTGGTTCATGAAGTGGAAGCCGTCGCCGTCCTGGTAGAGGTATGAGAACGCGTGGTCCTCGACATAGGCGCGCTCGACCTGATCGGTGGTCTTGTAGCGCTGCGAGGTCTTCACGCCGTCGGAAATCCGGCGCATATCGACCTGGGTGGTGGGCGTGCCCTTGCCGGGGTGAAAATTCTCCGCGGTGAGGACGACATAGAGTTTGCCGTCGATGTCGACGATATTGCCCTTGCGGAGTTGGCTGGCGATGACCTTCACGTTAACAGTCCTTGAGTGCAGTGCGGCGCGCGGCCGCGGTTTCGGGCTGCACCATACCCATCCTGGCGCGGGATGCCAGTCCATCCCGGCGCGTAATCGGCCGAGGTGAATGTGCGAGGAAATCCGCCGTTCTGGCTGCCCGGGGTCCACGCAGCCCGCCGTCCGTTCCTGCTCAAGCGCGGCCGCATTGCGGCGACATTGCGGGGCTGGTTCGCCGCCCATGATTTTGTCGAGGTGGAGACCGCTGCATTGCAGATCTCGCCTGGCAACGAGACCCATCTGCATGCCTTCGCAACCGAGTTGATTGGGCCCGGCGGCGAGCGGCGGCAGTTTTACCTGCGCACATCGCCGGAATTCGCGTGCAAGAAACTATTGGCGGCGGGCGAGACGCGCATCTTCGATTTCGCCCGCGCGTTCCGCAACCGCGAGCGCGGCGCGTTGCACCATCCGGAATTCACGCTGTTGGAATGGTATCGCGCGAATGAACCATATGAATCGCTGATGGACGATTGCGCCGCGCTGATGACGAAGACGGCGCGGGCGGTCGGCGTGAGCGAGTTCAGCTTCCGCGGCAAGACGGTTGATCCATTTGCCGCGCCGGAGCGCCTGACCGTGGCCGACGCCTTCGCGCGCTATGCCGGCATCGATCTTCTGGCGACGGTGCGTGCGGGCAAAGGCGATCAGGCGCAGCTTGCCGCGGCGGCGGCGCAGGCCGGGGTCGCGATCGGCGCAAATGATACGTGGGGCGATATCTTCAGCCGTGTTCTGGCCGAGCGCGTCGAGCCGCATCTTGGGCAGGGATGCGCGAGCATACTCTATGAGTACCCGCTGCCGCTGGCGGCGCTAGCACGCGCCAAGCCTGGCAGCGAACACGTGGCGGAACGGTTCGAACTCTATGCTTGCGGGGTCGAGATCGCCAACGGGTTCGGCGAATTGACCGACGCCGACGAACAGCGCAAGCGCTTTGCGGCCGCCATGGCCGAGAAACAGCGCATCCACGGCGAGCGCTATCCGGTGGAGGAGGATTTTCTCGCCGCCCTTTCGCAGATGCCGGCGGCCAGCGGCGTCGCCCTCGGCTTCGATAGATTGGTCATGCTGGCAACCGGGGCAACCCGCATCGAGCAAGTGATCTGGGCGCCGGTGGCCGAGCCGTGAACGAAAGAAGTATGAAAGGACCATGCGATGGCAACGCTCCGCACGCCCACGCAATTGTGTGACGCCGGCCTGATCTCGCGCGAACGGCGCGCCGAACTTGAAACGGTGGCTGCGCGCTACGCGGTGGCGCTGCCGCGGGCACTCGCCGAGCTGATCGATCGGCATGACTCAATCGATCCGATCGCGCGCCAATTCGTGCCCGATGCAGCGGAGCTCGATCAGCGGTCCAAAGAATTGGCCGATCCGATCGGCGACGACGTCCACAGTCCGGTCGAGGCCATCGTGCATCGTTATCCCGACCGCGTTCTGCTCAAGCTCACGCACGTGTGCGCGGTCTATTGCCGCTTTTGTTTTCGCCGCGAACAGGTCGGACCCGGCAAGGCCAAGGCACTTTCAGGCACAGCGCTTGAACGGGCGCTGGAATATATCCGCGCCCATGCGGAAATCTGGGAAGTGATCCTCACCGGCGGCGATCCGCTGATGCTGTCGCCGCGGCGGCTGCGCGCGGTGATGAGAGCGTTAAGCGCTGTTCCCCACGTCAAGGTCGTGCGTATCCACACCCGGGTGCCGGTCGCGGCGCCTGCGCGCATCACGCGCGAAATGGTGCGGGCAATAAAGGCGAAGGGGAAAGCGAGTTACGTCGCCATCCACGTCAATCATGCGCGCGAGTTGACGCCCGCCGCGCGCCAGGCGATCGCGCGCATGGCCGATGGCGGCCTCGTCCTGCTCGGGCAATCGGTGCTGCTCAAGGGCGTCAACGATACACCGCAGGCGCTGGGCGACCTGATGCGCGCCTTGGTCGAATGCCGCGTCAAGCCCTACTACCTGCACCACGGCGATCTGGCGCCGGGCACCGCGCATCTGCGCACCGACATCGCCGGCGGGCAGCAGTTGATGCGCGCGTTGCGCGGGCGTCTGTCGGGATTATGCCAGCCCACTTACGTGCTCGACATTCCGGGCGGCCACGGCAAATCGCCAATCGGCCCTAGCTACATCGAGCGCGTGGGCAGGAACGGCGGCGAGCACATCGAGGTCGAGGATTTCAATGGTCGGCGGCATCATTATCCGCCGCGGGATGGCGCTAGTGCCGCAGGGACAGCAGGTCAAGCAACGCCGCAGCCAACGCGAGGCTGACAAAGCCGATGAACACGACCGCGATTACGGCGTTCCAAATGAAGGACATGTCGCGCCGAAGCGCCGCCACTACGTTCTTGGTATTCATCATGGCCTGACCGCTCTCAAGGAGCATTGTCGCCCGACAGCACAATATAGCTGTCCGGAATCATCCGACCAATAATTTCTACATTAATACCGACCGTGGAATGCGACGTATGTTCGCATGGCAGCTATGACGCGCGTCACAATGGCGCGCCCTAGGGGATTCGAACCCCTGTTGCCGCCGTGAAAGGGCGGTGTCCTGGGCCTCTAGACGAAGGGCGCATGCCGGGCTGCCGATTTCGTGGGCACCAGGGCCCAAGCAGCGCGGCGAGGTATAAAGAGCTTCGGCTCAAGCGGCAAGTTTACCAGTGCCCGGTATTGGGCATCGATTTCCACGGTTCTTGCGGCGGCTTGGCGGTACCCTTCTGCAATAGCTCGATCGAGTGCTTGTCGGGCGAGCGCACGAACGCCATGACGCCGTCGCGCGGCGGCCGGTTGATGGTCACGCCGGCCTTCATTAGCGCGTCGCAGGTGGCGTAGATGTCGTCCACCTCATAGGCGAGGTGGCCGAAATAGCGCGCCTCGCCGTAGTCTTCGCTGTCCCAATTGTAGGTGAGCTCCACCTCGGGGCCGGGACGTCCGGACTTTTTGCTGGCCTCGACCAGGGCCTCATCTTCGGAGCCCGCGAGGAATACCAGAGTATAGCGGTTCTTCTCGTCGACCCGGCGGCGGGTTTCCTTGAGGCCAAGCTTGTTGCAGTAGAAATCGAGCGCGGCATCGAGATTGCGTACGCGCAGCATGGTGTGCAGATATCGCATGAGGAACCTCTTGATCGACGGTCGGCTATCCGGGCCAGCGAATGTTATATAGCAATAACCCGCCATGATTGCTCCTAGCCCAGAGACCTCGATTTCCCGCTTGCGTAACGTGATCGAAGGCGCGCGACGGATCGTGCCTTTCACCGGCGCCGGAATATCTACCGAATGTGGTATCCCGGACTTCCGCTCGCCCGGCGGTGTGTGGACCAAGAACCAGCCGATCCCGTTCGACGCCTTCATGGCGAGCCGCGAGATGCGCGACGAGTCCTGGCGGCTGCGCTTTGCTATGCAGGACCAGTTCGGCGGCGCTCAGCCCGGACGTGGCCACCGCGCGCTCGCCAGCCTCTACCGCGCCGGCAAGGTACCCGGACTGGTTACCCAGAACATCGACAACCTGCACCAGGCTTCCGGCATCGCGGCCGGCGACGTCGTCGAGCTGCACGGCAACACCACCTATGCGGTGTGCCTCGACTGCGCCCAGCGTTTCGATCTGGCCTGGGTGCGGGAAAAATTCGACGCTGCCGGCCAGCACGCGCCGAACTGCACTTGCGGCGGTTACATCAAGACCGCGACGGTATCTTTCGGCCAAGCGATGCCGGCCGAAGCGATGGAACGGGCCGAGCAACTGACTAGGCGCTGCGATTTGTTTCTCGTCATCGGCTCGTCACTGGTGGTGTGGCCGGCCGCGGGCTTTCCCTTGATGGCTAAACGCAACGGCGCTGCCCTTGTCATCATCAATCGCGAGGTGACCGAGTTCGATGACATCGCCGATCTGGTGCTGCACGACGATATCGGCGACGCGCTCGCGCCCTTCATAGCCCACTGATTCGCAATAGCTGCGCTGTGTATAGACCTGTGCGCAAGCACATTTTGCTCTTTGCCGTTTGAAGGCCGGTGTTATCTTCAATTCAGCAGAAAGATTCGTCGAAGCGCCCGGCAAGAGGCGCCAGCAAAGCGGCGGCGTACGGCGTTATGGCGTCGGACCGGATCGAATCAAAAATGCCAGGGACCAATCTCCGGCCCGGAACGGCCCGAGAGCTTGCCGACGAAACCGTCACCGATCTCATTGAATTGGCGGGCGTCATCAAGTGGTTCGACGTTTCCAAGGGATTCGGCTTCATCATCCCCGATAACGGTATGCCCGACGTGCTATTGCACGTGACCTGCCTGCGGCGCGACGGTTACCAGACGGCTTATGAAGGCTCCCGGGTGGTTTGTGAGGTATTGCAGCGCGCTAAGGGCCTGCAGGCCTTCCGCATTCTCTCAATGGATGAGTCGACAGCGGTGCACCCGGCGCAGATGCCGCCGCCACGGACCCATGTCAGCGTGACGCCGACCAGCGGACTCGAACGGGCACAGGTGAAATGGTTTAACCGCTTGCGCGGCTTCGGTTTCCTCACCCGAGGTGAAGGCACGCCCGATATCTTCGTGCACATGGAGACCCTGCGCCGCTACGGTATTGCCGAGCTGCGGCCGGGCCAGACCGTGCTGGTCCGCTTCGGGCCGGGGCCTAAGGGCCTGATGGCGGCCGAGGTGCGCCCCGACGGCGGCCAACTCGGTCTCGCATCCCACTGATCCGCGCCATTACTGCCGAATTTCCCGTTGCCCTGCGCCATTCGTCCGCGTAAAGCCCGGCGTATGCGCGCCTTGCGGTGGACTGCGTTCGTTCTACTTGGACTGCTGCTGGTCGCCGGTCCGGCACGCCCGGCGGGGCTAGCAACGCTCGAGATTGCCAGCAAGACCGGGGTCCATGTGTTCGCGGTGGAAATCGCCGACACCGAGGCCCAACGCGCGAAGGGCTTGATGTACCGGAAGGAATTGCCCGAGGGCGAGGGGCTGCTGTTCGACTTCCACCGCGAGCAGGACGTCAGCTTCTGGATGGAGAACACCTATATTCCGCTCGATATGATCTTTATTCGCGGCGACGGCCGGATCCTGCGGATCGCCGAGAACACCGAGCCGCTGTCGACCCGGATCATCCCTTCGGGCGGGCCGGTGCGCGCGGTGCTGGAGGTGATCGGGGGCACTGCCCGCAAATTCGGCATCGCGCCGGGCGACCGGGTCGCCTTTCCGATCTTCAGAGAACGGTAAGGACCAACCCGCCTATTAAACCGTACGGGGCCCTAACATTTTGCGGGTGCAAGATCTTTTCCGAGAACCGGTTCCTGTCCCCGATCAAGTCGGGAGCACGCTTATTCAGGATCATGTGCGCCGAGGCTTGCTTGCTGGGTCGCAGCGGAGCGTGTACGAACCCGAGCGGTTGCGTCCGGCAGCGGTTTCCGGCGGGGCATAGCGCAGTCTGGTAGCGCGTCTGCTTTGGGAGCAGAAGGTCGCAGGTTCAAATCCTGCTGCCCCGACCAGCCGGTGGAGACCTGGAAGGGTTACCGTCTCTTCCGAAACGCCTAGGGACCGCCCGCCGCGTCGCAGCCGCCGGCGAAGCTTGCGATGCGCGCGATCACGTCGGCTTCCGCCAGGAGCGGGGCGTGGCCCTGGTCGGGTACGTCGACGGTTACCATCTTGGCATGGCGCGCGCGCATGGTCTCGACCGTGGCGGCCGTCAGGACGTCGGAATTTTCACCGCGGATCACCATCAACGGCAAATTGGCGAGCACATCGAACTCCTTCCAGAGTGCCGGCAGCGGTTTGTCGAACGCGACGCCCTCCATCGTCTTGGCAAGGCGGACGTCATAGGTCGGCACCAGCCGGCCGTCCTCGTCTTGCTTGAATGTGCGGTGCGCGGCTTTGAGCCAGTCCTCGGGCCCCAGCTTGGGAAATTGCGCGTCGAAAAGCCGGCGCAGGATTTCGGCGGCTTCCTCGAAGCTGCGCGGTTGCGGCAGCCGGCCGACATAGGCCTTGATCCGCATTAGCCCCTTCGGCTCGATCACCGGGCCGATATCGTTGAGCACGACGCCGGCAATGGCCGTGGGCCGTAACGCGGCCAATATCATGGCCAGGATGCCGCCGCGCGAAGTGCCGACGAAAATTGCCGGCGTGCAATCAAGCGCCGCGATTACGGCAAGGACATCGGCAAGCTCGGTGTGGAAAGTGTAATTGGCCGGATCCTTGTCATATTCCGATTGGCCGCGCCCGCGGTAGTCGAGCGCGATGACGCGGCGCGGTCTAGCCCCGTCGTGCGCCAGCGCCGCGGCGAGCAATTCGAAATCGGCGGCGGTGCGCGCAAGCCCCGGCAGGCAAACCACCGGCAGGGCCGGCTGGCTCGCCCGGCCATAGCTGCGAACGTGCAGCCGTAAGCCGTCGGGAGCGGAGAGAAAGATAGATGCGGGATCGGAAGCGTGCATGGGGGCTCACGTGCAACGGTCACCCCGCGGCGGCGGGACTTTAGATCATAAGGACTATACGATGGCTCTGGACGCAGCTATAGGGGCCGCCGCTAGTTCTTCGCGCCGAGCTTAAGGTCGGCCTCGATCAGCAGCTTGCTGCTGCCGCCGAAACGCGCGCGATAGACCTGCATGTTCTCCATGATCCGCTGCACGTAGTTGCGCGTTTCCGCGAGCGGAATGCGCTCAGCCCAGTCGATCGGATCGACGTTGGGGTCGCGCGGATCGCCATGGGCGGCGATCCACTGTCGCGCACGTCCAAAGCCGGCATTGTAGGCGGCGAATGTGAGCAGATAGGAACGGTAATAATGGTACAGCCATGATAGCTCGGCCGCGCCCATCTGTATGTTGTAGACCGGATCCTTGAGCAGGCGGGTGCGGCTATAGGTGACGTGAAATCTGCGGGCGGTATCCCGGCCCGCCTCCGGCGTCACCTGCATCAAGCCCATGGCGTGGGCGGACGAGACGACCTGCTGGTTGAAGTAGCTTTCCTGGCGGGCGATCGAATAGACCATCGCTCGTCCAACTGGCGGCGCGATCGGCTTGTAGTCCGGCAGGCCGACGGTCGGGTAGGCGTAATAGTCCAACGGCAGGCCGCGCCCGTGCGCGAATTTACCGAGCAGCAGCATGGTGCGGCCGTCGCCGTACTTGCCGGCGACCTCGGCCAGCATCGCCATGCCGGTGACGTCGGTGCCGCTTTTGCCGATTTCGGCAAAGATCGATGCCAGCATGTTGCGTTCGTTGAGCGAATAGAGAAGCTCGGACGCGCGCACGATTTCGAGATTGTCTAAAAGAGCACGCTCCTGCGGCGTGAACTTGGGCGGGCCAATGAGGCCGAGATCCTTAAGCCCAAGCCGCGCGCGCGCGAGCTGGCCATAATAGGTAATGGTGTATTTGGCCGCCTTTTCATAGAAAGCCTTGGCCCGCGCACGCTTGCCCATGGCCTCGGCCGCGCGCCCTTGCCAGTAGCCTGCGCGCCCGAGCGCGTGCGGATTTTTGGTGTTACCTGCAATGTGACTGAAATGGGCGGCGGCGGTTTTCGGATCGTGCAAGTACCGCAACGCGATCCAACCGGCGGTGAAATGCTTGTCGACGCGCCAATTGTCTTGCCTCGGCGCGGCTGAATCGCGCGCCACGCGATAGGCGAGTTGCCACTTATGATCATCGAGCAGTTCGCGCACCAGCTTGCGCCGCACCAGCCACCACTGGTTCGGATCAATGACCGAGCCTGCGTCGTGCGGCGCGCTCAAGATCAGCTTGGCGGCTTCTTCCGGCTTGTTGCGTTGGCGTAGCCACTGCACGCGCGCGAAGATGTAGCCGGGATCGCGACGCGCGGCGGCCGGCACCGCGTCGAGCAGCGCCTCGGCGTGTTTCAATTGCTTGATCACGGCCACGCGCGCGCGGGCGATCGCGAGCTCGTTGCCGCCGAGGCGATGGGCCTCGCGCATTGCGGCCGTGGTGTCATCTTCGTAGAGGCGCTGCTGCATGCGGACCCTGTGGTCTTCGCGCGTGAGCAACTTGCCAAACATGTCGAGCACCTGCTTCTCGACGTCGGCGCTGAAATCCTGGCGGCGCCAAGCGTAGCGCACCAGCGCGGTGGCGCCGTCAACATCGCCGTCGGCGAGAAGCGCGCGCGCGAGCATATAGCGGCCCTTTGCGGTGGTCGGCTTATGGTGGGCGAAGAAGGCGAGCACCCTGGTGTTGTCGATTCGGTCGTTCCACAGCGCGTTCTCGGCGCGGCGGCGGAACAAGGGCACGTGCGGCCAGTCAGGATTGTCTCTCACGAAGGCGGCGTAACGTTGGAAGCCCGGGCTGGTGTTGTTCGAGCGCAGGATCACCCACTCGGCCAGCTTGCGGGCGACGGGATCGGCGATGGTTCTCTCGGCGGCATCGGCGTCGGCGTCGCGACCTTTGCGCGCGGCCTCGACCACCCGCTTGAGCGCCGCGACGTCGGCGTCGGAGGTGGTGATGGTCGGCGCGATGGCGAACGGTCCGGAGACCGGCCGCGCCAGGGGCTTGATTGCAGCGCGGCTGGCGAATAAGGCGCCGCGCAAGCCCACATTGGCCTGGGCGTAGGCGGACATGGCGGCCTGCGGGCGCAGCGGCCGCTTGGGCGGCAGGGGCACGTTGCGGACGAGCGGCAACGCCACCCGCGCGCCGGCGTGGTTCGGCGGGCGGGTCGGAATAAGAACCTTTTTTGGTGCTGCCAGCGCCGCCCCCACGCTCAGGGCGAGGACGGCCGACAGCGCTACGCAAAGGCCCAGCGAAATCCGATTAATAACGCCCATTCAACCCCTTGCCTTTGGGTCCCGGCGGCGCGACTCAAGCCGCGCAAAGCCACTTTTGGCGCCCCATTAGGCCAAGATTGGTGGCGAAGAGATACCCCGAAATTGCCGCCCTGCGACGATAGGCGCGGGACTCGGTTAATAGGTCAGCGGGGCCCTTTTATGGCACCCCGGAGGGCTTTCATCGCCGCTTGCGACCCGATATCAATGGGGACCCCCGTGTGCCCTGTGGAGAAGCCGTGCCATGACCGCCAAGACGAGCTTCCGAGGTTCCTTCACCGCGCTCGTCACGCCGTTCAAAAACGGCGCGCTGGACGAAAAGGCATTCCGCGACTTGGTCGAATGGCAGATTGGCGAGGGCACCAACGGCCTGGTGCCGGTCGGCACCACCGGCGAGAGCCCGACGCTGTCCCACGACGAACACAAGCAGATGGTCGAGTGGTGCGTCGATCAGGCCAAGGGCCGGGTGCCGGTGATCGCGGGCGCCGGTTCCAATTCGACCACCGAAGCCATCGAATTGTCGCAGCACGCCGAGCAAGCGGGCGCCGACGCGGTGCTGATCGTGACGCCCTATTACAACAAGCCGACCCAGGAAGGGCTCTACCAGCACTACAAGGCGATCAACGACGCCATCGGCATCCCGATCATCATCTATAACATCCCCGGCCGTTCGGTCATTGACATGTCGGTCGGCACCATGAAGCGCTTGTTCGAGTGCAAAAACGTCGCCGGCGTCAAGGACGCCACCGCCAACGTGGTGCGGGTGTCGGATCAGCGCGCGGCGATGGGGCCGGACTTCAACCAGATGTCGGGCGAGGACGCCACTTGCCTCGGCTTCATGGCCCATGGTGGCCACGGCTGCATCTCGGTGACCTCGAACGTGGCGCCGCGGCTGTGCGCCGAGTTCCAGGGCGCCTGCCTGAAGGGCGATTTCGCCACCGCGCTCAAGCTGCAGGACAAGCTGATGCCCTTGCATCACGCGCTGTTCGTCGAGACCAATCCGGCGCCGACAAAATACGCGCTCTCGGTGCTCGGCAAGTGCGCCGACACGGTGCGGCTGCCGATGGTGCCGGTGTCGGACAAGACCAAGGCGACGCTGCGCGACGCCATGGTGCATGCCGGCCTGCTCAACTAGGCGGGCGGCCTCAGCCGATGCAAATCCTCGATGACTTCAAGAAGTTCGCCCTGCGCGGCAACGTGGTCGATCTCGCGATCGGTGTAATCATCGGCGCGGCCTTCGGCGCCATCGTGAACTCGCTGGTCGGCGACATCATCATGCCGGTGGTGGGCGCCATCACCGGCGGCGTCGACTTCTCAAATTACTTTATGCCGCTCTCGTCAAAGGTCACCGCCGCCACCTTCGCCGAGGCAAAAAAGCAAGGCGCGGTATTGGCTTGGGGGAGTTTTATCACTCTCACCATTAACTTCATCATCATCGCCTTTGTGCTGTTCTTGGTGATCCGCGCCATGAACAGGCTGATGACCAAAGAGGCCGAGAAGCCGCTCGCGCCGTCGAAGACGGAAGAGTTGCTCACCGAAATCCGCGATCTGCTGAAGTCACGCTGATCGTCTAGCGCATGATCCCGAAAAGTGGGAACCGGTTTTCGGACAAGATCATGCGCATGGAAAAATGAACCGTCATGGCTGCCAAACCCGAGCGCCGCTTTAAGGTGGTCGCCGATAACCGCAAGGCGCGTTTCAACTATGAGATCGGCGAACGCTTCGAGGCCGGCATCGTGCTGACCGGCAGCGAGGTGAAATCGCTTCGCGCCGGCAGGGCGACCATCGCGGAATCCTATGCCGACGCACGCGGCGGCGAGATCTGGCTGGTCAACACCAATATCCCCGAATACCAGCAGGCCGGCCGCTTCAACCACGCGCCCAAACGGCCGCGCAAGCTGCTGTTGCATGAGCGTGAGATCAACAAGCTGGCCGGGGCGGTCGACCGCGAGGGCATGACCGTGGTGCCGCTCAGGCTCTATTTCAACGAGCGCGGCCGCGCCAAGGTGGAGATCGCACTGGCCAAGGGCAAGAAGCTGCACGACAAGCGCGAGACGCTGAAGAAGCGATCCTGGGAGCGCGAGCGCGGTCGGCTGATGAGGCAGAAAGGGTAGCTATGGCGCGCCGGATTGGAATGCTGATCTTTCCCCGGCTCACGCAGCTCGACATGACCGGCCCCTACGAGGTGCTGGCGCGGCTGCCGGACACCAAAGTGGAGCTGGTGGCGCGCACGCTTGCGCCGGTGACCAGCGACCGCGGCATGCAGATCGTGCCGACCACGACCTATGCCGATTGCCCGCCGCTCGACGTGGTGATGGTGCCGGGCGGGCCGGGCCAGCAGGACCTGATGGAGGACGAGGAGGCGCTTTCGTTCCTGCGCCGGCAGGCGGCGGGGGCGAAATATGTCACGTCCGTCTGCACCGGCTCGCTGGTACTGGGCGCCGCCGGCCTGCTCAAGGGCAAACGCGCCACATGCCATTGGGCGGCGATCGATCATTTGAAGCTGCTGGGCGCCATTCCGGTCAGCGAAAAGGTCGTGATTGACGGCAATGTGGTCACCGGAGCGGGTGTCGCCTCCGGCATCGATTTCGCACTCAGACTCGCCGCCATTCTGGAAAGCGAGCAGGTGGCGCGCGAAATCCAGCTGCAAATTGAATATGACCCGGCGCCGCCGTTCAATTCCGGCTCGCCCAAGACAGCCGCGCGCGAGATCGTCGACAGGCTGAAAGCGCGCGGGGCGCAATTGTACGAGGCGCGCAAAGCGCTGGTTGCGCGCGTCGGAAAGAAGTTGGGAGTGTAACGATGCCGGTGCCGACCAAGCTCGATCACTGCGTCATCCACCTCTCCGACTGGGAGCGCTCCAACAAGTTCTACGTCGAGGTCATGGGCGCGGCCTTGGTGCCGCGGCCAGTCGGCTACGCCTATCGTTTCGGCGACAAGCAGCTCAACGTGCACGGGCCTGGCGTCAGTCCTGCGGAAGTGGCGCTCAAGCCGGTGCAGCCGGGCAATTCCGATCTGTGCTTCGAATGGGAAGGCCCGATCGCGGATGCGATCGCGCACCTCAAAGCGCACGGGATTGCGGTGGAGCGCGGGCCGTTGCAACGTTTCGGCGCCAAGGGGCCCGGGACTTCTGTGTATTTCCGCGATCCCGACGGCTCGCTGATGGAATTCATGTCATATGGAGATCAATGATGGCGGAAGCACCCGGCACGCATAATCCGGCTAACCTGCCGGCCGATATTCCGGTGCCGCAAGACGACGGCGCCGCCGATCATCTCAAAGGCATGCGGCTGCCCGATCTGGCGCTGCCGGCGACCGAAGGCACGGCCGTCAATCTATCGAAGCTTTCCGGCCGCACCGTCATTTATATCTATCCGCGCACCGGCGTGCCGGGCGTCGATCCGCCCGAAGGCTGGGACCTGATCCCGGGCGCGCGCGGCTGCACGCCGCAGTCCTGCTCGTTCCGCGACCATTTCGGCGAACTCAAAGCGTTAGGCGTGGCGCACGTGTTCGGGCTGTCGACGCAGGACACCGCTTATCAGCAGGAAGCGGTCAGCCGCCTGCATCTGCCGTTTGCGATCCTGTCCGATGAAAAGCTTGGTCTGGCCAAGGCGCTCCGGCTGCCGACCTTCAGTGCCGCCGGCATGATGCTCTTAAAGCGCTTGGCGCTGGTGGTCGACGACGGCGTGATTACCAAAACGTTCTATCCGGTATTTCCGCCGGACCAGAGCGCGGCACAGGTGATCGCCTGGCTTCAAGCGTCCAAGTAAGCCCGCACGTTGGCGAACACCTTGCGGAACATCTGCGGCGTCAGCACCCAGGTATTGGTGTTGTAGCGGGAGCAGTGATAGCTGGAAAACAGCGTAACGCCGTCGAGTTTGTGCTTGCCGCCGTGCTTGAAGGGCGCCGTCGATTTCTTCACCGTCAATGCGGCCAGCACGCTGTCATGGGCGATGCGCCCGAGCGCGAGGACGGCGCGCAAGTTCTTCATCTCGGCCATGGTCATTTTCAGGAAATCGCGGCAGCTGGCGATCTCGGCCGGCGTTGGCTTGTTCTCCGGCGGCACGCAGCGCACCGCGTTGGTGATGCGGCAATCGGTAAGCGTCAGCCCGTCGTCAGGATGCGCGCCGTAGGTGCCGCGCGCAAATTTGAAGCGGAGTAGCGTCTCGTACAGCAGCACGCCGGCATAATCGCCGGTGAACGGTCGGCCGGTACGGTTGGCGCCTTGCAGGCCGGGCGCGAGGCCCACGATCAGCAGGCGCGCATCGCTCGATCCGAAGGAGGGGACTGGCGCGTTGAACCAGGTCGGTTCCTTGCTGCGCCAGTTTTTCCGAAAATCAACCAGCCGCGGGCAACGCGGGCAGTCGCGCCCGGGTTTGGCGGCCGCGTCCGGCATGGCCGCACCTCGCGATCAGTCCTCGAATTCGTCTTCGTCATCGGCCGGCGCGCCGGCACCTGCGCGCTGCGGCACTGCCGGGCGCTGCAGGAATTGCGGCGTATGACCTTCATCGCGATGGTTCTCGCGCGGACCACGTGCCTCGCGTGCCGCGCGCTCGGCCGGATCGCGCCCGATCTTGCCTTGCAGCGTAACGATGTCGATGAAGATGTCGGCCTGGCGGCGCAATTCATCGGCGATCATTGGCGGCTGGGTCGAAATGGTCGAAATTACGGTAACGCGCACGCCGCGCTTCTGCACGGCCTCCACCAGCGAGCGGAAATCGCCGTCGCCGGAGAACAACACCATGTGATCGATGGTGCCGGCGATCTCCATGGCATCGACCGCGAGCTCGATGTCCATGTTGCCCTTGATCTTGCGCCGCCCGGTCTGGTCGACGAATTCCTTGGTCGCTTTGGTCACGACCGAATAGCCGTTGTAGTCGAGCCAGTCGATCAGCGGGCGGATCGAGGAATATTCCTGATCTTCGATCACCGCCGTGTAATAGAACGCGCGCAACAGATAGCCGCGCGACTGGAATTCCTTCAGCAAGCGTTTGTAATCGATATCGAAACCGAGGGACTTGGCAGTGGCGTAAAGATTGGCTCCATCAATGAACAAAGCAATTTTTTCACCGGCGACTGTCATGGTTTTCTCTCACGTTCCTCGCAATGAAAATCCGATATTTGAGACCTAAAACGCGCCCCACGCGCGAGAAGCGCGGGCCGCGCGAGCCATGGGATCAGCGCTTGCGGTTGACGGCACCTTCGATCAATTCAGCTGGTACCCGTGCAATCACGCCGATACCGATAAAATCCGGTCGGGTCGGCCTGCTTGCGACCCAATCCGGTAACAGACGGGTGCGGCCAAACCAAGACAAAAATGCTTGAATTTTTCACATGCAAGGGATACCTAGCGGTAAATTCAGGACAATGTTCCCTTTGAAGGAGTGACGAGCCGATGGCCCGTGTCACCGTAGAAGACTGCATCGACAAGGTTGAGAACCGCTTTGACCTCGTCCTTCTGGCGAGCCATCGGGCCCGTATGATCTCGTCGGGGTCGCAGATTACCGTCGAGCGCGACAACGACAAAAACCCGGTCGTATCGCTGCGCGAGATCGCCGAGACGACGGTGTCGCCGGGCGACCTCAAGGAAGACCTGATCCATTCCTTGCAGAAATACGTCGAAGTTGACGAGCCCGAGCCCGAGGTGCCGCTGATCAGTGCCGGCGCGGGGGCGGGTGTCGATTCGGACGATACCGAGGTCACCGCCGACCGGATGACCGAGGAAGAGCTGCTCAAGGGCCTGGAAGGCCTAGCGCCGCCGGAAGAGGTGCCGGAAGAGGACATGGAGTAGGTTTCACCGGCTTTTAGCGTGAATTTGCCAGTAACGGCTCGGCCCCAGCGCCGGGCCGTCGGCTTTTTGACAACAAAAGTTGCCATTCAGGCAATCAAAAATGCTGGCCCTTGCGGCTGCTACCAAACAAAGTGATATCTAGGGTTACAAAGGCCGCCGGCACGCAGTTTGCCCCCGATTCGGCGGCCGCGAGGCATTTTTGATGGCGCAGGCGCGCACAGATCTTCCGCGGATGCAAAAGCAGTCGCCGACCCGGGCGCCGCTCAAGCGCGGCATGGGGGCCGCCCCGCAAGTACGTGAAAAGCGCGCGCAACCCAAAAAGCCGCCGATCATGCGGCAATACGATCTGATCGAGCGGGTGCGCCGCTACAATCCCGATACTAACGAAGCTCTGCTCAACCGGGCCTATGTCTACGCCATGAAGGCCCATGGCGAGCAGCGGCGCGCCTCGGGCGATCCTTATTTTTCCCACCCGATCGAGGTCGCAGCGATCCTCACCGACCTCAAGCTCGACGACGCCACCATCGCCGCCGCGCTGCTGCACGACACCATCGAGGACACCGCGGCCACTCGCGCCGAGATCGACAGCCTGTTTGGTCCCGATATCGGCGCGTTGGTCGAAGGCCTCACCAAACTGAAAAAACTCGATCTGGTCACCAAGGAAGCCAAGCAGGCCGAGAACCTGCGCAAGCTCCTGCTCGCCATCGCCGATGACGTGCGCGTGCTGCTGGTTAAGCTTGCCGACCGGCTGCACAACATGCGCACCCTCGACTACATGCCCGTCGAGGTGCGCCATCGCGCCGCCGAGGAGACTCTGGAAATCTATGCCCCGCTCGCCGGGCGCATGGGCATGCATGAGATGCGCGAGGAACTCGAGGACCTGGCGTTCCGCGAGCTTTATCCGGAAGCCTATGAGGTGGTGAGTACGCGGCTCAATGCGCTCGCCGAGCGTGACAGTCAGCTGATCACCGAGATCGAGCAGCAGCTTACCAAGAAGCTCGCCGACCGCGGCATCGTCGCGCGCGTGCAGGGCCGGCGCAAGCGTGCCTATTCGGTCTGGCGCAAGATGGAACGCAAGTCGGTCGGCTTCGAGCAAATGTCCGACATTTTCGGTTTCCGCGTGATCGTGAAGACGCTGGCCGATTGCTACCAGGCGCTCGGCATCGTGCACACGACCTGGCCGGTGGTGCCGGGACGCTTCAAGGACTACATCTCGACTCCCAAGGCCAACGACTACCGCTCGATCCACACCACCCTGATCGGCCCGGGCACCCAGCGCGTCGAGCTGCAAATCCGCACTACCGAAATGCACGATCTCGCTGAGTACGGCATTGCGGCGCACGCGCTCTACAAGGATCACGCCGGCTCGCCGACCGAATTGCTGTCGCGCGAATCCGGTGCCTACGCCTGGCTGCGCCGAACGATAGAGCTCTTGGCGGAAGGATCGAACCCGGAGGAATTCCTTGAGCACACCAAACTCGAATTGTTCCACGACCAGGTGTTCTGCTTCTCGCCCAAGGGCAAGCTGATCGCGCTGCCGCGTGACGCGACGCCGATCGATTTGGCCTATGCGGTGCATACCGACGTCGGCAACACCGCGGTCGGCTGCAAGATCAACGGCAAGATCGCGCCGCTCACCTCGGAGCTGGTCAACGGCGACGAGGTGGAAATCATCACCTCGCCGGCGCAAACCGCGCCGCCGGCAGCCTGGGAATCGATCGTGGTCACCGGCAAGGCACGCGCGGCGATCCGGCGTGCGACCCGGGTGGCGGTGCGCACACAGTATTCGGGGCTCGGCCGCCGCATCGTTGAGCGTCTGTTCCAGCGCGCCAAGATCGCCTATTCGGACGAGAAGTTGACCGGCGCGCTGCCGCGGCTGGCGCGCGGCTCGATCGAAGACGTCATGTCGGCGGTGGGTCGCAGCGAATTGAAGGCCTCCGACGTCGCGCGCGCTATGTATCCGGATTACAAAGAAGAGCGCGCCGCCGCCATGGCGGTGAAGCCGAAATCGGAAAGCGGCTGGTTCGGCTTGAAAAAACTCACTTCGGTCAAATTCCGCGTGCCGGATACACAAGGGCCGGCCATCCCGATCCGCGGCATCAACAGCAACTTGCCGGTGCGCTTTGCGCCCGAAGGCGGCGCTGTACCGGGAGATCGCATTGTCGGCATCCTCACGCCGGGGGAAGGGATCACCATCTATCCCATCCAATCGCCGTCGCTCAGCGAATTCGAGGACAAGCCGGAGCGCTGGCTGGACGTGCGCTGGGACGCAGAAGAGAGCGCGCCGCGGCGCTTTCCGGCGCGGGTTGCGGTGCAGACGGCGAACGAACCGGGCTCGCTGGCGCAAATCGCGCAGGTAATCGCCGAGCACGACGGCAATATCGACAACATCCGCATGACGCGGCGCGCGCCCGATTTCACCGACGTGCTGATCGATCTCGAGGTCTACGACCTCCAGCACCTCACCGCCATCCTTGCGCAATTGCGCGCCAAGCCGATGGTGGCCAAGGCGGAACGGGTGAATGGTTAGCTAGATGCCTACGCCGCCCCTTCGTCTCGGCGTCAATGTCGATCACGTCGCCACCATCCGCAACGCGCGCGGCGGGCGTCATCCCGACCCGGTGCGCGCGGCCAAGCTCGCGATCGCGGCCGGCTGCGACGGCATCACCGCGCACTTACGCGAGGACCGCCGGCATATCCGTGACGATGACATCGCGCGGCTGAAGGCCGAGATCGACAAACCGCTCAATTTCGAGATGGCGGCGACCGATGAGATGCTCGCCATCGCGCTCAAGACCAAGCCGCACGCGGCCTGCCTGGTGCCCGAGAAGCGCACCGAGCGCACTACCGAAGGCGGGCTCGACGCGGTCAAGCAGAGCGCGCAGCTTAAGCCGGTGGTGCATGAGCTCAAGCACGCCGGCATCCGCGTTTCGCTGTTCATCGGCGCGGCGCCCGCCCAGATCGAGGCGGCGGTGGCGCTGGGTGCGCCGGTGATCGAGATTCACACCGGCACTTGGTGCGACGTGCTCAGCGAGAGGCGCCGCGCGGAGGCCGATTCCGAATGGCAGCTCATCCGCGCCGGCGCGGTGCTGGCCAAGAGCTTCGGGCTGGAGGTGCATGCCGGCCACGGTCTCGACTATGGTACCGCCGAAATGATCGCGGCGCTGCCGGAGGTGGTAGAGCTTAATATCGGGCACTTTCTGGTGGGCGAAGCGGTGTTCGAGGGTCTGGCCGAGACGGTGCGATTCATGCGCGCGGCTATGGAGCGTGGGCGCAAAAAGGCGGGCGCATGATCCCGAAATGTGGATTCCGGTTTTCGGATAAGATCATGCGCAGGGAAAATGCGTCATGATCATCGGGCTCGGCTCCGACATCGTCGACGTGCGCCGCATTGCGCGCGTGGTCGATAAATACGGTGAACGTTTTCTCGGCCGCATCTTTACACCCGCCGAACGCGCCAAGGCCGAGCGCCGCGCAACCCGCATCGAAACCTATGCCAAGCGCTTCGCCGCAAAGGAGGCCTGCGCCAAGGCGCTCGGCACCGGCTTCCGGCGCGGCGTGTTCTGGCGCGACCTCGGTGTGGTCAATCTGCCGGGTGGCAAACCCACCATGAAGCTCACGGGCGGCGCGCTTCAAAGGCTGCAGGCGATCACGCCGGCTGGCTGCGAAGTAACAATCGACGTCTCGCTCACCGACGAAGGCCCAACCGCGCAGGCGATTGTCATTATTTCCGCGGTGCCGTCCGCGCCACCCGAGCGGCCCACCTGAAGCCGGGAAGCCTTGCTCGGCCAACCGTTTAGACGAAGCCTCAGATGTTCTTGATTGCACGCCGGGATGCCAGCCGCTACAAGACCGCCCGGGGAGCGCACGCCTACAGTGGCGGACGAGAGGCCGATGAGCGTGACATCCGGAACGAAACGGAAAGAGGGCGGCATTGCCGAAACCGGGCGCGTGATTTTTCACGCGCTGATCATCGCGCTGGTGATCCGCACCTTCCTGTTTCAGCCCTTCAATATCCCCTCCGGCTCGATGAAGGCGACGCTGCTGGTCGGCGACTACTTGTTCGTGTCGAAATATTCCTACGGCTACACCCACTACTCGATTCCTTTTTCGCCTCCATTATTTTCGGGCCGCCTACCGGGCGACTGGCTGCCGTGGCGCGGCGACGTCGTGGTGTTCCGGCTGCCGAAGGACACCTCCACCGACTACATCAAGCGCGTCATCGGCCTGCCCGGCGACAAAATTCAGGTGATCGACGGCGACGTCAACATCAACGGCACGCCGGTCAAGCGCGAACAGGCGCCGGAGTTCATCGAGACCGAGGAGGGCACGCACGCCGTGCCGGTCATGCGCTGGAAGGAAACGCTGCCCAATGGCGTGAGCTTCTTCACGCTCGATCTGGTCGATAACGGCTTTGCCGACAACACTCAGGTCTACACCGTGCCGCCGGGACATTATTTCATGATGGGCGACAATCGCGACAATTCGACCGACAGCCGCTTCAGCCAAGTCGGCATGGTTCCGTTCGAGAATATCATCGGCAAGGCGCAGATCATCTTTTTCTCGGTCTATCAGGGCGAGCGCGCGTGGGAATTCTGGCGTTGGCCGGTGTCGGTGCGCTGGAGCAGGCTGTTCACGATCGTGCGATGAGGTGCAAGGCCAAGGACAGAGCGGCGCTCGAGGATAAGATCGGTTACAAATTCGCCGAGAAAGCGCTGCTCGAACGGGCGCTCACGCACATCTCCGCGCTGTCCGGCGGCAACCGCGCCAACAGCTATCAGCGCTTGGAATTCCTCGGCGACCACGTGTTGGGTCTCGTCATTTCCGACATGCTCTATCGTGCGTTCCCGAAGGCGAACGAGGGCGAGCTGTCGCGCCGGCTGGCCGACCTTGTGCGCAAGGAGACCTGCGCGGAAGTGGCGAAGACCATGGAGCTTGGGCCTGCGCTCAAGCTCGGCTCATCGGAATCCAAAGCCGGCGGACGCCTGCGCACCACCATTCTGGGCGACGCCTGCGAGGCGCTGGTCGGCGCGGTATTCATCGACGGCGGCTACAAGGCCGCAGACACGCTGGTGGCGCGGTTCTGGAAGGAGCGCATGCTCAAACCGCTGCGGCCATTGCGCGATCCCAAGACCATGTTGCAGGAATGGGCGCAGGCGCGCGCGCTGCCGACGCCGGACTACCAGGAACTGGCACGCACCGGCCCGCATCACAAGCCGAAATTCAGCGTCGCCGTCGTGCTGCCCGGCCGGCCGCCGGCCGAGGGCATGGGCACCTCCAAGCGCGCCGCCGAGCAGGCCGCCGCCGCCGCCATGCTGACCAAGGTCGGTGTGGTGGTGGATAAGGTCGATGACTGACGACGCAACGCCCGGCGGCGATACGAGCTGCGGCTTTGTCGCACTGATCGGTGCGCCCAATGCCGGCAAATCGACTTTGCTCAACGCGCTGGTCGGCTCGAAAGTCGCTATTGTTTCGCGCAAGGTGCAGACGACGCGTGCCTTGATCCGCGGCATCGCGATTCAAGACAGGGCGCAACTCGTCTTTGTCGACACGCCGGGCATCTTCGCGCCGCGCCGGCGGCTCGACCGCGCCATGGTGACGAGCGCCTGGAGCGGCGCGCACGACGCCGATCTCGTCGGCGTGCTGATTGATGCGCGCAAAGGGCTGGACGAGGAAGCTGAGGCGATCCTTGAGCGGCTCGCCGAGGTCAGGCAGCCGAAATTGCTGATCCTGAACAAGATCGACGTGGTCCCGAAGGAAAAACTG
This sequence comes from uncultured Undibacter sp., assembly GCA_964563195.1. Classification (GTDB taxonomy): domain Bacteria; phylum Pseudomonadota; class Alphaproteobacteria; order Rhizobiales; family Xanthobacteraceae; genus Pseudolabrys. Next base: position 39,281 of record CAZLWN010000011.1, read on the forward strand.
CTGGCGCTGGCGCAAGCCTGCAACGACAAGGCCGCGTTCGAGCAGACCTTCATGATCTCGGCACTGACCGGCGACGGCGTCGCCGATCTCAAGGCCTGGCTGGCCGCGCGCGTGCCGCCGGGGCCGTTTCTCTATCCGCCCGACCAGATGTCGGACGCGCCATTGCGGCAATTGGCGGCCGAGATCACCCGCGAGAAGCTGTTCGAGCGGCTGCACCAGGAATTGCCCTACCATTCCACGGTCGAGACCGAGACGTGGAAGGAGCTTCGCAATGGCGCCGTCCGCATTGAGCAGACCATCTATGTGGAGCGCGAAAGCCAGCGCAAGATCGTGCTCGGCAAGGGCGGGCAGACTATCAAGGCAATCGGCGAGGCGGCGCGCAAGGAGATCGCCGGGCTGGTCGAGGGCGAGGTGAACCTGTTCCTGTTCGTCAAGGTGCGCGAGGGCTGGGGCGAGGACCCGGAGCGCTACCGGGCGATGGGGCTGGAGTTTCCCAAGGAGGAGTGAGCACGGCAAACGTGATTTTTCCCGATTCTGGGAGTATGGCTTGCAGTCATGCAATGGACCGATGACGGCATCGTGCTCGGCGTCAAGCGCCATGGCGAATCGAGCGCCATTCTCGAACTGATGACGCGCGAACACGGTCGCCATCTCGGATTGGTGCGCGGTGGCTTCGGCTCGCGGCTGAAGCCGGTTCTGCAGCGCGGCAATTCCGTAAGTGCCACCTGGCGGGCGCGGCTCGACGAGCATCTCGGCAACTATACGGTCGAGGCGTTGCGCCTGCGCGCGTCGAATTTCTTTGCCGCGCCGCATGCCGTCTATGGCGTCAGCCATCTCGCCGCGCTGATGCGGCTGTTGCCCGAGCGCGACCCGCATGGCGCGATCTATAACGCGCTCGACACACTCCTCGAGCGGCTCGACGAGGCGAGCGTCGCCGCGCCCATGGTCGCGCGTTTCGAATTGCAGCTGTTGGCGGAACTCGGTTTCGGTCTCGATCTGACGCAATGCGCGGCGAGCGGGTCGACCGGCGACCTGATCTATGTTTCGCCGAAATCGGGGCGGGCGGTATCGCGCGCAGCTGGCGAGCCGCGGGCCGACAAGATGCTGCGGCTGCCGACCTTCCTGCGCGAGGCCGACGCCAGCCCTGCGGGCCGCGATCTCGCCGACGGCTTTGCGCTCACCGGCTTCTTCCTCACCCGCCATGTGTTGGCGCCGCGCGGCTTGGCGCTCGCCGACGAGCGCGCGCATTTTATCGCGGCGCTCGAGCGCGCGCTGCCAAGCGTGGCCTGAGGGGTTCACAATCATCAACCGTTCGTCCCCGCGAAAGTGGGGACCCAGGGCGACAAGGCACGACTTTACGTTCGCGTCTCTGGATTCCCGCTTGCGCGGGAATGAAGGGAGGATGGGGCGAAGCCGGTAGAATATGCAGCAAATCCCGCCCTTTCGCTTGTTCATGGCGGCGCAAGGCATTAGCTATCGGGCATGGGCAGGAGACTGATTCCCCCTGACAAGGGCGAGGTCGAAGAGGTCGCGCTGCGCGAGGCGCTGGAAGAGCGCTATCTGGCCTACGCGCTGTCCACCATTATGAATCGGGCGCTGCCCGACGCCCGCGACGGGCTCAAACCAGTGCACCGGCGCATCCTGTACGGCATGCGCGTGTTGCGGCTCGATCCCAATGCCGCCTTCAAGAAATCAGCCAAGGTGGTCGGCGACGTGATGGGCAATTTCCACCCGCACGGCGACCAGGCGATCTACGATGCGCTGGTGCGCCTCGCGCAGGATTTCGCCCAGCGCTATCCGCTGGTGGACGGGCAGGGCAATTTCGGCAACATCGACGGCGATAACGCCGCCGCCATGCGCTACACTGAGGCGCGGCTCACCGAAGTCGCGCGTCTCTTGCTCGACGGCATCGACGAGGACGCGGTCGATTTCCGCCCGACCTATGACGGCGCCGGCGAGGAACCGGTGGTGCTGCCGGCGGGCTTTCCCAATCTGCTTGCCAACGGGGCGCAAGGCATCGCCGTCGGCATGGCGACCGCCATTCCGCCGCACAACGTGGCCGAGCTGTGCGACGCCGCACTCTATTTGATCGACAATCCGAAGGCGCGCAGCCGCACGCTGCTCAAATGGGTCAAGGGTCCCGATCTTCCGGTCGGCGGCGTCATCGTCGATCCGCCGGCCGCGATCGCGGAGGCCTATCATAGCGGCCGCGGCTCTTTCCGCGTGCGCGCGCGCTGGCACAAGGAAGAGATCGGCCGCGGCATTTACGTTATCGTCGTCACCGAAATTCCTTGGCTGGTGCAAAAGTCACGGCTGGTCGAAAAACTGGCCGAATTGCTCAACGACAAGAAGCTGCCGCTGGTCGCCGACGTGCGCGATGAATCGGCGGAAGACATCCGGCTGGTGATCGAGCCGCGTTCGCGCACGGTCGACGCAGAATTGCTGATGGAGTCGCTGTTCAAGCTCACCGAGCTGGAAAACCGCGTGCCCCTCAACATGAACGTGCTGTCGAAGGGCCGCATCCCGATGGTGATGGGCCTGGCCGAGGTGTTGCGCGAGTGGCTGGACCACCGGCGCGAAGTTTTGCTGCGCCGCTCCAAGCATCGCCTGGCGCAGATCGAGCACAGGCTGGTCGTGCTTGGCGGCTATCTGGTCGCCTATCTCAACCTCGACAAGGTGATCAAGATCATCCGCAGCAAGGACGAGCCCAAGCCCGTCCTGATGAAGACCTTCAAGCTCAACGAGGTGCAGGCCGACGCCATCCTCAACATGCGCCTGCGCAACTTGCGCAGGCTGGAAGAGATGGAGATCCGCGCCGAGGACAAGGAGTTGCGCGGCGAGCGCACCAAGCTCAAGTCGCTGATCGGTTCGCCGGCGCAGCAATGGAAGAGCGTCGCCGGACAAATCAAAGGGTTGAAGGAGACGTTCGGGCCGAAGACCGATCTCGGCAAACGCCGCACCAGCTTCGCGCTGGCGCCTGAGCACGACGAGGCCGCGATCGAGGAGGCGATGGCGGTGCGCGAGCCGATCACCGTCGTAGTCTCGGACAAGGGCTGGATCCGCGCGCTGCGCGGCCATGTCAGCGATCTCAAGGGCGTCACCTTCAAGTCCGGCGACAAGCTGAAATTCGCTTTCCCGACCGAGACGACCGCCAAAGTCCTGATCTTCGGAAGCAACGGGCGCTTCTACACGCTCGATGCCGCCAAACTGCCCGGCGGCCGCGGCCACGGCGAGCCGCTGCGCCTGTTCATTGATCTGGAACAGAACGCCGACGTGGTGGCGGCGCTTGCCTATCAGGGCGGCCGCAAATTTCTGGTGGCAAGCTACTCCGGCAACGGTTTTGTGGTGCCGGAGGACGAGGTTCTCGGCACGACGCGGAAAGGCAAACAGGTGCTCAACCTTAAGGCGCCCGACAGGGCGGCCGCGCTCACCACCGTTGACGGCGAGCTGGTGGCGGCCATCGGCGGTAACCGCAAGATGATCGTCTTTCCTCTCAACCAGGTGCCGGAGATGAACCGCGGGCGCGGCGTGCGGTTGCAGCGTTACCGGGAGAAGGGGCTCTCGGACGTTGCGACCTTCAAGGGCAGCGACGGCCTCACCTGGATCGACACCGCCGGCCGCAGCTTCACGCTGACGCTTAAGGAGATCGCCAGCTGGCGCGGCAACCGCAGCGACGCCGGCAAGATTAGGCCCGAACGCTTCCTGACCAACGACAAGTTCTCGGTGGTGCCGAGCGGCGGCAAATCGAACGGCGGCGACGAAGCGGACTAGCCGAAGGCTGCGTCGCGGTCGTCGGCTACTTGCCCGTTACCTCGTAGCGGGCGGTCATGCCGGCGCTGATGTGATCATTGACGTGGCAATGAAACATCCAGATACCGGGGTCGTCGGGCACCATATCGGCGACAATGGTTGTGGCCGGCAATAAACTGACCGTGTCGCGCCGATGGCCGCCGACGACCACGGTGTTGCCGTGCCAATGCGGGGTGTGCAGGTCGACTTCGTTGCCGAGCGCGAACAGATACCAGCGCACATGCGCGCCGACCTTCATCTTCGGTATAGGCATGCTGCCGAAAACGTAGCCGTTGATCGAGTGCATCTTGTTGGATTCGACAAAGTCGGCATTGTCGCGCTCGAACTTTGCCGGCTTGCCTGGCAGCGCGGCGATGTTGTCGTCGAGATACCACGACATATTTTCATCGAAAATCTCGAACAGCGTCACGAATTCGCGGTCCACATCGGCGGGCGTGCCGTCAGACTTGGCGGCGCCGGCGCGCGTCACGATGATGGCGCCGATCAGGCCGGAATTGCTGTCGCGCACGGAATCAGTGTGGCTGTGATAGGGCCAGACTACCGAGCTCGGATCATTCGGGCCGGGTCCCGCGCGGGGCGGAACGTCCCATTGGTAGGTATGGGTGGCGCACGGCGCGACTGCGTCGTCGACGCGATCCACAGCCGGCGTTTCATCGTTGGTGGGTGCCCCTTCATTGGCCTTGGTGTAGAACACCCCGTGCGGGTGGATCGAATCGGGCCGTGATGCCTTGTTGCGAAAAACGATGCGGATCTTGTCGCCGACTTCGACGTGAATGATCGGGCCGAGAATACCGAGATAACGCCGTTGCGGCGGCCGCACTTTTCGTTGCGTGAAGCTTGCATCGGAATATTCGACGTAACGTACCTTTTTATATTTTGCACCGATGCGATCGGGGCCGCGTGCGACGAAGACTTTGGCTTGCTCGCCGAAATCCATTCCCATCGTAAGATCGCGCCCGCCCGGTGCGTAGTCCCAGGTCGTCTCTTCGGCGGCAATGTAGTAACTGCGCGTCTTTCCGGCCGGCCATGCGCGCTCGCTGAAGCCGACGATAACGATGGCGCTCAATGCTGCTGTCGCTGCGGCAACACCGACGAAACGATTCATTGCAGGAGTCCTCCCAAGCGCCGGGCATCGATGCAGACCATGCGCTGCTGATGCCAGCGTCTTCTCTGGAGCACTATGTTGTAAGTTTGGTAAAACGCAATGAGCTGCGCAAACATTATAACTATAACGATTCAAAACTAACGCGCGGTCATGCGAACAATCAATGCAGCTTCATTTGCAATAAGAGAAAAGAATTGGTTGCATTCAGCTCGCCACGAACAGCAGCGACTGCTCCGACTTCTCCAGCAGCGCAGCCGCGATATCGCCGAAGAACAGCTTCTCGCCCGGCCGACGGCCGACGCCCATGACGACGAGATTGTGCTTGCGGCGCGTCGTCTCCTTCGTGATCGCTTCGTCGGGTGTAACGTCGGCACGCACAGCGGTGCGCACGGTCAACTCGTAAGTTTCGGCCAGCTCGACGATGTCCTTGAGGATCGCTTCCTCGTATTGCCCGGAGCCCTTCTTCTTGCCGCCGGGGGTGACGTAGAGCACGGTCAGCGCCGCCTTGCTGGCGCGCGCCAGCACGATGGCGACCTCGGCGGCGCGGCGGGAGACGTCCGTGCCGTTGACCGGGACCAGAATACTGAGCTTGCTGGCGAGCGGTTCGTGGCGGTGTTCATCGCGCGCATCAACCACCGCCAGCGGGCCTTCGAACCCGGCGGCGAGCTTGGTGATGTCATCGTGAAACTGGTTTTTGCGCGCGACCATCTTGTCGAGGCCGATGATCAAGAGGTCGTAGCCCTTCTTGGCCTGCTCGGCGACGGCCTCGGGTTTGGGTCCTTTTTCCACCATGGTGGTAACGTCGAGCTTGCTCTCGGATTCTTCGTCCGGCTTTTGCTGCTTTTCGGCTTTGGCGGCCTGGCCGGCAAATTCCCTGACGGTTTCGCCGGCTTCCGCGGCCCGCACTTTGGCGACTTCGGCTGCCGCCTTGCCGGTTTTCTTGGCCGTATCGATATGCATCACCGTCGTCGGCATGCCGCTGCCGCCCGCGATCAGGCCGGCGATGCGGGCGGCGAACTTGC
>CAZLWN010000012.1:0-44703 GCA_964563195.1 uncultured Undibacter sp.
GGATGGTCTGAAAGCGCTTGACCCTGACCGGCCGATTAGAGAAGCGGACATGACGGATTAATGAGTACAAGGCTTTCTGTAATGGCTCCCAACTTGAAGTCACTGAAAGTGTTGACCGGCCCGACCGTCGTCGCCAACGGCGTCGTCGGCCGCGTGGTTGAGTTCCCCGATGCCTCCGGCAGGGTCGAGACCTGGGCGGCCGGCTCCGGCTGGGTCGAGGGCGGCGCCTCGCTCGACGAGTTCATCATGGGGCGGCCCGTCTCGGCCGACCTCGCGAAGCGGCTCGGCATCCCGGCCGAGGAACTGAGGCAACCATTGCAGACGCCTTCCGGAGCGACGGAGGTAAAATCTGGGGGAGGATACGTTCTGCCTACGGACAACCCCTCGCTGCGAAAACGACGGTAGATATGGCCGCTGTACAAACCTGAAACTCAAGCTGCTTGATCGAACAATCTCGCGACGTCGCCGCGTCGCTATAGCCCTAAGCTCGCGCATGTTCCTGGCGATTGTTGGTTCCGATAGGACGTGGAAAGGCCGGCCGCTCTCGCCAGCTTGATGGTGTTCTGTCACCCACCATTGCGCCTGGATATACTGACGGGCGGTATCGGGTAGTCGAGACGGGAATGGCCAACTCGTTAACTTTCGTCTTTATTCTTCGGCCTGACCGAAGGTCGAGAAAGCATCAGACTTTGCTTGACCCGCTCAAGAATGGCGTTGGTTAGCCTCTTCCTTGAAGGCTTGCTCTTTCCAAGAGGCACGCCCAGTTCTTTTGAAAGAACCACATGATTGGGAAGACGATGCTCAGCCAGCAGGTTCATTGCTTCATCGTGCACGCCCGGAATCGGACTGCTGTAGTTTGTTTGATAGCAGCCAACCGTGCTGCGGCATTCTGTTTAGCGCTGTTATGCCCCCTTAGCCGATTGCAGCATTTGTTCGATATCCTGGATCAATTGCACCAAAGTGTTTTCACGTTCGATAACCTGTTCGGTGATCCGCGAAGCCCTGCCCTTGCGGACTGCATTGCTTTGCCATTTGTCATCGGCTCGGAGCGAGCGAGAGGTGCCGTAATCGCCTCCGGCCGGCACAATTGAGAGGTGCAGATCGTCTATGAACTCTTCCCGTTCATTGACGAATCCATGCGGCTGCTCGCGCCAATCGTCGATCCAATCGGACTCGGAATGATCGATGATGATTCGCGGACCACGCACGGCGGAAATTTTCATCACCAAGCGATACAGAAGGCCGCCCATAATCAGCCCAAGCACGATGACAAGTGATGTTTCCACAAGCGTCCCCGCAGGAGAGGCCGACGTCATGTCGGCACGGATGGTCACCGCACCGCCCCGAGCGGCGCCCTCGGACTCGTGGGATGCCCGAGCGTCCACTGAAGCTGGGACGGTGTCGGGGCGCGTATTGCTCGGAACCGAATTGGGCTTCTGCACCGTGACGGTCACAATCGCGGGGGGATCGGGCCATACTATAGCGGCGGCGGGCGCCGATGCAGGCGCTTGAGCGCTGGGCTGGGACCACGCGCTTGCTTGCGGCGCCGGCGTGTCTGAAGCTGACAGCGCCGTACTTTGTCCCTGAATGCGTTGCCGGACAGGCTCGTTCGTTGTTGCATTGCTCGTAGACTCTGGTTGCGCCTTGAGCTGCCGCAAGGACGCGGCCGACGCTGTAGCAGGCTTTTCGACTGCACCGGTGTGCGTGGTTGGCGCCCTTGCCGATGTACCCGGCGCAGCCGCGTGTTGCGCTGGCCGGTGCAGCGCACGCAAGTACCAGCATTTGCGTCCTTTCGCTCGATCTGTGTGATAATACCAGTGGCTCCCCTTCGGCGCATCGGAATTCGGTGCAGTGAGACAATCACTTGCGCGCGCAGCACTCGCCAGCACTCCGATGCTCACACCACACACGACAAGCGGAGCAGCAAGTGCGATCGATCGGATTGCGATGGTTTGACCTGACATGTCGCTCCACTACTGAACCCACGAAAGTGTCCATGCAAATTTCGATTGCAATGCGACCTAATTGTGGGCGTAGAGGGACCTTTCCGAGACAGATCGAACGGAACAAGATGCGCCACAAATTTATAGCCCAACGACGTTGGTGATGCCGGTTAATGTCTGGAGTGTGTTAAACGCGGTCGTTCACCAGAGCCAAAACGAAGTACGAGGCTCTTTCTCAACAGCGTCGCGTAGTTCTCCGAATTAAGACCCGGGCATCTCAAATCCCGCCAGCTTCTCGCTCTCGTCCCAGAGCCGCGCCGCCGTCCTGTCATCTTGGGCCGGTACGTCTGGCGCTCGCTCGCGGCACTTGTCGAAGTACCTGCCGCTTACACCGTCGAGTTCGGGGGACGATGCCAGGTAGATCGGCGTTTCGGCGCCGCGCTCGACCGAGATCGCCGCGATCAATTTGCTGATTGCGATCCCGAGGCGCCAGATCCCGCGGTTGTTGTCGCCGAAGCTGGTGGCGACGAAGCCCGGGTGCAGGCAATTCACTGTCACGCCGGTCGCCTGAAGCCGCCGCGCCAGCTCGCGGGTGAACAGGATATTGGTGAGCTTCGAGCGTTGATAGGCCCTCCAGCCGCTGTAGCCTCGGGAGCACTGCAGGTCCTCGAAGTCAAGGTGCGCCCCACGATGCGCTTCGGACGCCACGTTGACGACGCGAGCCGGCGCTGAAGCGATCAGCCGCGCGCGCAGCAGCGCCGTGAGGCGGAAGTAGCCCATGTGGTTGAGGGCGAAAGTGAGTTCAAGTCCGTCAGGCGTGGTCTTGCGGCCCGCAAAGATCGCGCCGGCATTGTTGACTAACACGTCGATCCGTGCGGCCGTGCCGAGCAGGGCGTCCGCGAGGCGGGTGATCTCGTCAGGTCGCGAGAGATCAGCGTAGTGCATCTCGACCGCCACGCCGGGCAGACGCGCGCGCAGACGCGCAAGTGCCGTCTCGCCCTTGGCGCGATTGCGACCAACGAGCACGAGCCGGGCGCCGAGCGCGCCAAGTCGCGCGGCGGTCTCAAGCCCAATGCCGCCGGTCGCACCCGTGATGACGCAAGTCTTTCCCCTCATACACTCGATTCGATCTGGCGGGCAGCGCACCGCCGATGCACGACCCCACTGGCCATGATGGTATCAGATTGGCGAGGACGTCGATCAGGCGATGGCTCGCCGAGTGTGGCTTCCCCCGGCCCAAGCGCTACGGCCAAGTGCGTATCTGGCGACAGAGTGATTTAGTCACGTGCAACCGCCACCGCGCGCCGATCGACCGGCGGCACGCAATCGCCGCGGTGTTTGGCGACGACTGAGCGAGCGATGCTGCGAGCGGCCCGCGCCGCTCAGGCCAACTCTGAGAGTGGGATACCGAGCCTTTTCGCGGGATGCCGCATCGCTCGACCGTAAAAATCTATGGCGGGCCGCAAGGCCCCATTTTTCAGACCCGCAGACGTCCGTAGAAGCCCTGTGTGTACCGAAAACCTAAATCCGCACATATTGGTGATGAAGCCCGCCAAGGATGGGGCGTGACGCAATGTTCCCGGCCCGCTGGACGGGACGAAAGACGGGCGCATCTTTGTCCAATGACTGGTGCGTCCCTAGCGGGGTTGTGCCGGGGGTTAAATCCTAATTCCCATAAAAATATTAATTATTTCAAATAGATTTGGCGGCGGACGCAGTCGTAGTCGAACCCGTCTCCACTCCCAAATTCCCTGCTAACAGGGAAAAGAACAGGGAATTTTGTCGAATCGACCCGCTTCGTCCGATTTTGAGCGCTCACACGCCAGCAAAATCAAAGGCTTCCAGCGAAATTCCCTACACAACAAAACAGGGAATTATTTTGGCGGAACAGGGAATTTTGGCGCAGGAACAGGGAATTTCGACCGCCAATACTGGAGTCGTTTCCGGATGAGGTTTTCGGTACACACAGGTAAAAAGCTAACAATAGCCACCACTAATTCTTTTGAAATCGCCCTCAGGCACCTCCTACACCGACACCATGGTATTATGGACGTTCTCGCATGGAATGGCGCATCCTCGTGTCATGAAATGCGGCTGGAAAAAACCGAAATCGGCTCATTCGCTAAATGGCAAGTTCACGATTGAGCTTGCACAGCTCTTGACCCTAGCCACATTATAGGCGTCGCAATTGAGCGCCACCTGAATGAAAGAAGCAGTGCCTTGCTGGGCGGCTATTCTCATGGGGGTGAAACTGTGATCGAGTCTGCCAATTCACAAAATGACGTTCCGCTGGAAAACGTTAATTCCAAATGGAGCGGTTTCCTTGGAATTCATCCTCTGCACGGAGGAACTGCATAATCGCCCATGGCGTCCCCCTGATCACCAGAAGGAGAACTCCGCACTCGTGGCACTGGTCAGCGCGCTTGCCGACTCTCCGCGCAACATTCTCCCGTTACAAGCCATAACAGCGCGATCATCGCGTCAATTTAGGCGATTCCCTCACCGCATCAACGCAGATAAGGTTTTCGGTACACCCAACCATTCACCTTCGATGCGCGTTTCGAAACGGCGGCGCTAAAAACCTGTGGTTCTCGAAAATTCGCAATCGGCGTTCAACGCTAAATCAGTCTATCGTCAATTCGTCGACGAGTATTCGCACCGAATCCAGCCTTTCCAGGTTTTTGATCTTCTCAAGTGCTGCGGCGACCTTGCTCTCGGGAAGGATACGCGCCGCGCATTCGATGAATTTTCGTTCGATATCACGATAGAGCAGCGGATTTTTGGGGTGGCCTTTCATTTCTCGAACGAGTTTGCGCAACACGCGTCCGTCTTTGGTCTCAACCTCGACAATCGCTGGCGACGAGAAGGTAACGGAGTCGGGTCCGCTTAGGTCAGGATGTAGTGACACCACCGTCTTCGCCATAAGTTCGCGGATGGTCGGATCGTTGATCGCCTCCGGATCGAACTCGCTGATGCCAAGCTTGCCGCGGGCGAGCGCGGCCGCCACCACATATTCCTGGCTAAATTTGGCCTGCAGCGGCGTCGTCGGATTAGAATAGACTAGGTTGCTCTGCGCGGCCGGGGTGATGCCACAGCGAATTCGCTTGACGTCGGAGGGGCGCAAGCCTTCCGCGCGCATTTCAATTATTGCATCGATCGACGCATGGCCTTCGCTGCATGACGAATAGAGCTTGGGCGATAGACCGGGGTCCGCCACCTCAAACGGATTACCGAGCGATTCGCTCAGGCCGTCCGAATGCCCACGCTCCGGGGCGAAGACCCGGAAGAAGCCCATGTGCCCCTCAAACGCCATCGGATTGGAGGTAATGCCGGCCTGCGCCAGCAAGGCCGCCTCAACGCCGTCGCGCGCGGCAAAGCCGACATGCAGCGGCTTTGCCATAGTGCCGAAATTTCCCCGCAGCGAGGCCGATCGCGACACCGCAAGGCCAAGCGCCATTTGCACTTGCTCGACGCTCAGGTAGAGCATCTTCGTCGCTGCCGTAGTGGCGCCGAAAACGCCCAGGCTGCCGGTCGAATGATAGCCCCGCTGATAATTTTCCGGCTGGCAACCGAGTCCGATTGCCTTCTGCACCTCGATTCCGGCGGCAAACGCGGCCAAGAAATCGAGCCCGGATAAATTATCGCGTTCGGCAATAGCCAGCGCCGCCGGCAGGACGGGCGCCGACGGATGGCCCCACATCAGCCAACTCGAATCGTCGTAGTCGCACGCATGGCCCATCGTGCCATTGACGAGCGCGATGGGTGCGATCCTTCCGCGCGTCTTGTGGCCAAGGATGGAAGCTTCGAAACGATCGGCGCCTTCGATCGCATAAGGGATCATCCGCAGAACGACCACTTCGCGCGCGCCCGCCAGCATCGACGCAATCGTGTCAAGTACGGCGAGCTTGAGTTTCTCGACGACGCGCGCTTCGAGCTGCCGTCCATCCAGCCCGCAGATCCAAGAAGCGAAGCGAGCCGACAATGGTGTGGGCATTTCTATTCCCGGCCGATGACAATGAGATTCGAAGGCATGAATGAAAGCGTGACGAGGTCACCACGCTGGCGACTTTTCGAGCGGCTGTTTCGCTCGATCACGATGATCTCCTGGCCGCCCTCGAGCATAATGATGAATTCGAGCTCGGAACCGAGATACATCATCTCCTTGATGACGCCATGGATCGTGTTCGCCACGCCGCCCCGGTTTTCCCCCGCAGCTTGGCCGCGGGAGCGCACCTCAATGAATTCCGGCCGGATGCAAGCGTCATAAACGTTGTGGCCCCCCTTCGGCTCTGGGATTAGGAGGGTGGCGAATCCCTTGCAGAGCAGCTCGCGGTGCTCGCCGACCTTGCCGCCGAGCGTGCCGCCAAACCAGTTCGAGCGGCCGATGAACTCGGCAACAAAGCGCGTCTGCGGGCACTCGTAGATTTGCGCAGGTGTCCCCACTTGCATAATCTTGCCCTTTTCCATAACCACGACGCGCTCGCCGAGCGTCATCGCCTCCTCCTGGTCGTGCGTAACGACCACCGCCGTCGAGCCGGCCGTTTTTAAAATACGCTTGAGTTCGGTGCGCAGCTCCAGCCGCAGTTTAGCGTCCAGCGCGGAAAGCGGCTCGTCCAGAAGAATGAGCTCTGGATTACTAGCCAGCGCGCGGCCGAGCGCGACGCGCTGCTGCTGCCCGCCGCTCAGATTCTGCGGATAGCGCCCTGCAAAATCGCTCATGCCGACTAGATTTAACATCTCAGCCGTGCGCTTTTTGGCAGCCGCATCGTCGACGCCGCGGTGACGTAAGCTGTAGCTGACGTTCTTTTGTACTGTCATGTGCGGGAAAAGCGCGTAATCTTGGAACAGCAGTCCGACATTGCGCTCATAGGGCCGCATTCCGACCATATTCTTTGAACCAAGCAGCACATCGCCCGCATCAGGATCTTCGAAACCAGCAATGATCCGCAGCAACGTCGTCTTGCCGCATCCGCTTGGGCCCAGCAGCGAGATGATCGATCCCTTCACGACCGTGAGTGAGACGCCGTTGACCGCCGTAATGGCGCCAAAGCTTTTCACAACATTTCGCAGCTCGAGAACGATAGACGGTGTATCCATCAGTCACCCGCGAGAATTTTGTTTACGCCGGAGAGGCGATCGACGCATAGCATTAGCGTCGTCATCACGACCATCATGAACACTGCAGCGGCGGCGATGCTGAGGTCGAAGTGGCTGCGCATCATACCAACCATAGCGACTGGCAGCGTGTATGTGTTGACCGATGACAGGAAGAGGCTGACGGCAACATCGTCCATCGAGAACACGAAGGCAAACACAGCCGCCGCGAAGATACTGGTGCGCGCCAGGGGCAGGCTTACGGTGAAGAAGGCACGCCACTCATTGGCGCCGAGGACCAGGGCTGCTTCCTTTACGCTACGCGGAATTCCGACGAGGCCGGCGAGACTCACCCGAATCGTGTACGGCAAGGTAATGATGACATGGCCGCCGAGGAGCGGCAGAAAGCCGCTGTAAAGGCCGATCTTTGAGAAAAACAGCAGCAGCGCGAAGCCAACGACAACCGAAGGGACGACGAGCGGCGACAGGAATAGCGTATTCAGTGCTTGCTTATACCCGAAGCGGCCCTCCGCCAGGGCGGTCGCCGCCGTCAGCCCAATGATGGTCGAGAGCACCGTGGACGCTACAGCGACGCTGATGCTGGTCGTCAGGCCGTTCATATAGAATTCGTCGCTGAAGAAATGCTTGAACCATTGCAACGAAAGTGCGCGCGGCGGAAAGTTGCCGAGATAGTCGCGGGCGTCGAATGCCATCCCAATAGTGATGACGAGAGGCATGAGCAGAAATACGACGACGAGCGCGACGACGAACAGCAACAGCGCGTAAAGAGTATCGTCAAGGACGCGTGTCATCGATCACGCTGCCACGGTGGAGCGGTTGAGATAGGACAACAGCCACGGCAGCACCGTCACCAGCACAATGGCGATGGCAAGGAGTACGATCGAGATCGCTGAACCACTCGGGTAATTCGCGACCTCGCTGAATCGGCTATAGATCAGGTTCGATACAAACAGCACCTTGCCTTTGCCGAGGACCAGGGGGATCACGAAAGCACTAACGCAAACGCTGAGCGAAATGAGGAACGCGGCCGTGATGCCGTGCAGGCTTAGCGGGATGGTGATCGAAAAGTGCGACTTCCATAGCGGCACGCCGAGCGACTGCGCCGCCTCGACCAGCCGCGAATTGATGGCCTGGATCGTACCGATTAGGATGAGCGCGGCAACCGGCGTGTGAAAGTAAACGAGGCCGGCGAGCACCATGAGCTCGGTGTAGGTGGCGCTATTGGGCGAGAGCCCGAGGAACAGTGACAAAGGTCGGCCAAAGCCGACCGGCCCGAGGGTCAAGAGCAGTGAATAGACCCGAACCAAGGTGCTGACCGAAAGGATAGCAATCAGCGCGCCAGATGCGAGACCGCGCCAGAAATGCGAGCGCATGCGCGCGATCAGATAGGCGATAGGGAACGCAAGAATCACGGAAATGACCGAGCTGATCAGAGCCAGCCGGAACGTCTGGGCGAAATAGAAAAAATAAGCGCGATCCAGAAGTTCGGCGTAATTGTGCAGCGTATAGGGCGCGTAGTCGGAGGCGCCGATGCCGCCTGCTTCGAAGTGCCGGAAGCTCTGATCGAGAACATTGCCAAGCGGAATGATTAGTAGAAACGTAAAAACCACCAGAGGCGGCACGAGCAGAAAGAGGTTGCGAGCGGAAGCCCTCGAGAGTCGCGTCATATGATATTCAGCGGTTCCGTCTCAATGCGCCTTTGCTCAAGGCTGCGCCAAAGGGCGGCCAGGCGCAACGAACCGTTGTTGTGCCTGGCCGAGGGGACCCATTTCGAACCGATCGGCGTCAACTCGCAAGGCCTGCCCGCTAGAGCAGCGGGGCAATCTCCGTCTCGAAGCGCTTCTGCATTGCGTCGAGTTCCTTCGATAACAGTTCGAAGTCCGCCGTATAGGTGAACTTTTTGGCTTCCTCAGGCGTATAGGCCACCGGCTTGACGGCGTCACCCGCCTTTGACTTGCTGTTGACCGGGGCCTGACCGACCTCCTTGCAGTATGCCTCATCATTCTCCGGGCTGAGCAGGAAGTTGAGGAATTTCTTCGCCTCTGTCTTGTGAGGCGAATTTTTTAGGATCACCGCGCCTTCCGAATAGATGAAGGTCTTCATCCCCGGCTTTTCTTCCCGGCTGAGGAACGTGCAGGGATGCGATTTCGCGATCTTGATCCAGTTGCTGAGATTTGAGATCGAAACTGAAGTCTCGCCCGTGGTCATCGAATTGATGAAATCCGATTCCGTGTTGGCGACTCGGCCGATATTGCCGGTTTTGGCAATCTCCTTTAGGAATTGCCAGCCGGGCTCGAGGTTCTGCTCGCTGCCGCCGCGATGCAGTGCAAGAGAGACGAGGTGCAGGTTGCCGCCGTAGGTCGGCGTCCACCAGCAGATTTGGCCCTTGAGCTTCGGGCTGAGCAGTTGATCGAGATTTTCCAGCTTGATCGGCGACGTGTCGTTGCGATAACCCCAAAATTTACCTGTCAGAGTCATCGGCGCATTCATGATCTGCTTGTTACTGTCGCGGAACAGCAGCAAGTCGGGAACGTCCCGCAAGTTCGGCACTTCCTCAAACGTGAGGGGCTCGACCCATCCTTCCTTGATCAAGGCGGGATAGACCGGCGTAAACGAGCTGACGATGTCATATTGGTAATTCGGCCAGGCGCTCTTGATCTTCGGCAGCACCGCCGCCGAACCGCCGGCGTGCAGCTGCCAGTTGACCGTGACGTCGCTCTGCTTGGCGGTGATCGCCTTGATGCCTTCGATCCAAGGACCTCCCCACCACACGCCATTAAGCTCGGTTGCAGCCAGAGCATGGCGCAAGGGCGTGCCGAAAGCCGTCAGTGCAGCCGCGCCGACCAGTACATTTCGCCGACTAAGAAGATCGCTCGAAGCATGACTCCCAAATCGCGTAATCATCTGAATCTCCGTTTCGTGGTTTTGGTTGCGGAAAGTTCCTGCTCCATCACATCATGACCCACATAGTGAGCTGGCTTGGGCAATGTGGCTCCTCTCGGTGTCCTCGTGGATTTACTCAACAGATGTAAAGCTGGCGCTTGTGGTCGGTGAGGATTTCACAACCGCTCTCCGTCACCCGAACAGTTTCGCTCGTTCCGGCATCGGCGAAGCCGAATACCTTGACCATTGACGGAATGTGGAAGGTCATGTTCGGCTGTAGCAAGCGCTTTTCGCCGCGCTTGAAGGAGAGAATATAGCCCTCGCCCCAATCGGGAGGGAAATTGATGCCAATCGAATAGCCAGTCCGCTTGAAGCGGCCCTCGAAGCCGCCGTCGATCACGGTTTGTGACCAGACGTTCCACACCTCCTCCAGAGGCCGTCCAGGACGGATTGCGTTCATCATATTCTCGAGCGCACGGCGCGAGACATCTTCCATCTTCACCAGGTTCGGGTGCGCCGGCTTGACGACGGCGGCGCGCATGATCGCCGCGCTATAGCGACGAAGGCAGCCGGAAATTTCAAGCAGCACGGGGTCGCCCCGCTCGATTTTGCGTCCCGCCCAAGTCGCGTGCGCCTGACTGCTGCGTACGCCAGAAGCGACGAAGTTGGGCAGGCCGGGATATTCGCTTCCCATGCTGGTCACGATGCGGTTGATCTCGGCCGCCACTTCGTTTTCGTTGGTGCCCTCGCGGATGGCTTCGATGCCGGCCACCATGCCAGCCGCAGCGATCTTCGCCGCCTGGCGGATGTAGTTGAGCTCGAGATCGGATTTCACGACGCGCGCCGATTCAACTGCCATCGAGGCGTCGGCGTAGCGCGCCTTTGGGATGAGTTTCTGAAGGTTTTCGAAGTCGGCGATTGTGAAGAACCAGCTGATCTTCTCTATTCCGATCACAGACTCGGCGCAGCCGACCTTGGTGATTTGTGCCGCCAGCAGCTCGACCGGAAGCTCGTGATCCATATAGCTCGTGGTCTGATCGATCCACGACAGCGCTTTCGCGTTAGTCTCTTCCGTGCCGCGCGTGATGTGAACGGGATTTCCCTTTATCGGCACCAACAGAAACTGGCTGCAATAATATCCGGCGGTGTGATAACCACTGAGATAATAAATATTTTCCGGCGTGCTCACAACCAGAAGATCGAGCCCGCGGCTCGCCATCTCTTCGCAGACTTTCTTCAGACGCCGCTGAAATTCCGTAATCGGAAACGCCAAATCCTTGGTGATTTTTGCGGTTTCTACGCCAGGAACCTTCATACAAACTCCATAACCAATTTATGCTCGACGAAAAACTTGACGAGCGTAGCTTGATCTTCAGAAAACATACGCCGAACAACAATAAACATACGCCGAATAACAATCGGGCCGCAGCACATTCCACTATCTTGTCGGTGACCGAACGCGTAAATGTATCACTAGGCTTGCGAGCCGTTTGCCTATCGCGCGACCACATCATAAAGCCTTGGCAACCGCGTGAGCGGTTAAATGCTCCATTTTTCAGCAACAATTGCGCAATAACTTCGACCTGCGGCGACGAGACTTGCCCGGTATTCCTCTTGCGTCGCGGCCAAAAAAGTCGCAGCATAAAATGCTGGCCGATGAGTGGGCTTGGCGCCGTTGAAAAATTTGACCGCATGGCAACAAATCCAAAACTGGACAGAATCGACCTAAAAATCCTAGCCGAGCTGCAAAAGAACGGTCGAATTACCAACGTGGATCTGGCGACCCATATCGGTTTGTCGCCGAGCCCGTGCCTGCAGCGCGTGAAGCGGCTGGAAAGCAAGGGCTACATAAGCGGCTACGGCGCCCATATAAATCTGCCCAAGCTTGCCGGCACCATCACGGTGTTCACCGAGGTCACGTTGTCGGACCATCGGCGCGACGACTTTGCAAAATTCGAAACATGCATGCGCAAGGTAAATGAACTAATCGAATGCCACCTGGTCAGTGGCGGCTATGATTATCTGTTGCGCTTCCTCACCCGTGACATTAACCACTATCAGACGCTAGTGGAATGGCTGCTCGACCAGCAAATCGGCATCGAAAAGTATTTCAGCTATATCGTCTTGAAATCGCCGATAACCCGCACCGAAATACCGCTCGATCCGTTAATCCGGACCGATCACTAGCTCGATCAGCCGGGTTACGATCCCGCATCGCCGGCACCTTGCACCCGCGATTGGAAGCGCAGCGACTCCAACGTTTTCACGGTAAGCTGCGACAGTACGATTCCAAAAATAACGAGAGTCGCGCCACAAATCTGCAACACGCTGAGGTGTTCGCCGAGCAGGATGACGCCCATGGCGATGACCGTCAGGAGTTCGCTCGACGCGACGATGCCGTAAGCGCTCGGCCCAAGCCGCGGCATACTAAAGGCGAAGGCCGCGGTCGGGATGGCGCTACCAAAAACGACGATGCCGCCTAGCTGCAGCCAGCTCGCCGTATCGACCGGTGGCCGGAAATCGGTGAACAGCGTGACACCGAGAAAACCGGTGCCGAGACCAGAATAGATCATGAAAGCGCCGCTCCAGGCGGGAAGCGATTTCAGAGCGCGCGAGGTGATCTGTAGGTAGACGCAATAGCCGAGCGGCGCCAGCGCAGCGAACAGCAAGCCCATGCCCGCCGGGCCTTTGAAATCACCGAACTTACCGGCCGCCAATCCCGAACCAGCGACGATCAAAACCGCCGCCAGTGCCTTTATCCGAGGAATCGCAATCTTGAACAGGACGCGCTCAGTGACCAACGTGATCGCCGGATAGGTGAAGAACAAAAGAATCGCTATGCTGGATGGCACGCGTCGAAGCGACTGAAAATAAAGCAGCACATAGGCTGTGCCAATCACTGCTGCCGCAAGATAGACCGTGATCGCAGGCCGTAAAGGGATGGCGCTGAGGCGCCCAGAGGTAGCAAGCGCGATCGGGCCGATCACAACAAGGCTCAGCCAAAATCGCATGAGGAGGATCGACTCGGCATTTAGCCCAGATTTGTAAAGGGATATGGACAAGTACGGCACGGTGCCCCAAAGGCAACTGCCGAAGATCGCGGCGATGAGTGGCAAAAAGTTCGGACTTGAGCGGTTCACGAGGTCGGTTGTTCCAAGGGGGGAGCTTCGCTGAGCGTCGTATTATGCACCAGTGTCGAGCAGTATTCCTGCGCATACGCGATTGTTTTGCAGAATCCTATCTTGCCGAACGCGCTAGGCTTGCAACGCAAATCGAGGCACAAACAATGGTCAAACATCCGGGCGTGATTAAACTGCTTCAGAAGTTGGTGCAGGTCGAAAGCATCAACCCTTCGCTTATGTCAAAGGGTTCGGGCGAAGCGAATATCGCCGACTTGCTGGCAGCATTCTGTGCGAGCCGGAACATTACTCACGAAATGCAGCCGGTGAGCGACGGCCGGTCGAATTTTCTGGCCTCGGTGCCGGGCCGCGAAATCAATTGCCGCATCATCTTTGTCGCGCACATGGACACCGTACCAGTCGATCAGTGGGAAAACGACCCGTTCTCCGGCACACTAAATCAAGGCCGTCTCTATGGCCGAGGCAGTTGTGACACCAAAGGCTCGCTGGCTGCAATGATGATCGCACTGAGCTCGATCCGCCAGGGTGAGGCCCGATCGACCGTCGTTGTCGCCGGCAGCGTCGACGAGGAATATCGCAAAGCCGGCGCCCGCACGATTGCAAAATCGGGGATCAGTTACGAGGCAGCGGTGGTGGGCGAACCAACGGATCTCGAACTCGTTGTCGCCCATAAAGGCTCGGTACGCTGGCAGATCGAAGTGCACGGTCGGCCGGCGCACACCTCCAAGCCGCATCTCGGCATCAATGCTATCACCGGAATGGCCAAGGTGGTCCTTGCGTTGCAGGACTTTAACGAGCAGCTGGCAAAACGCCCGCATCCGCTGGTGGGGTCGCCCACCCTCACCGTGAGCCTGATCGAAGGCGGCTCAGAAGTGACGACGGTGCCACCGATTTGCCGGATCTGGATCGACCGGCGACTCATTCCCGGCGAGAAGCCGAAGGTAGCGGTCGAGGAGGTCGGGCGGATTCTCAAGGAGCTCAGGCAATGCGACGCAAGCCTCGACGTTCGCGCGTTACCGGTGCCGTTCGAGGATCCACCGCCCGACAGCGCGGAGAAGACCCGCATCGCCGAAGTTGCCGCCAGGGCATGCGCGAAGGTAGCTGGCACCGGCAAGTTCACTGGAGTACCTTACGGTACCGATGCCAGCCAACTCTCGCTAGGTGGAATTCCGTGCATCATTGTCGGGCCAGGTAGCATTGACCAGGCCCACACCAATGACGAATACGTGCCGGTCGACCAGCTCGAAAAAGCGGTCGAGCTTTACCGCGAAATTATGCTGAACTACTAAATGGTGGGGAAAAACCGTGGCGCGGATCGTTCAAGCCAGGTCTTAGTCAGCGCAACGACACGATTGACGTCTGCGTCGCTGTTGTAGTGGTGAAGCGAGAAACGCAGGAGCCCGCGCCGAACTGATACCATCACGTCATGATTCAGGAAATGATTGCACAGAGATTCGATAGCGCCATCCTTCGTGGGTGGGTCGTCGAGCTTCGTCGCATCACCAACCGCCACGATGCTGCCGATGTGAGCGCCGGGAGTGCCTCCACACACCGGCAGGCCAAGCGCAAGCAGCTCTGATGCCAACCGCGCCGCCAACCGACGCACCTTAGTTTCGATAGCCATGGTCCCGATGGCGGCGAGCTGGCCGAGCGACGCATAGGCAGCTGCCACAGCTGGAAAGTTGTAGTGCCCGACATCGAATCGCATCGCGCCCGGCCTCAGCTTGAAGCTACCTAGGACTGGGGCCGACTCCGGCGCAGCGCCGAGATCAACGCTGAACCGCGCAATTGCCGCCGGCATGAACCGTTCAGCCCATTCTCGCCGGCAATACAGGAATCCGAGCCCATAAAATCCCATCAACCCCTTCACGGTGGACACTGCAAGGCCGTCAATGCCGAGCGCGGCCACGTCGGTGTGCATGATTCCGACCGACTGAGTCGCGTCGGCCATCAGGAAGGCCCCGTGCTGGCGGCAAGCTTTAACTATCGGGCCAAAATTGGTGAGGAAACCCGGGACCATTGTGGCGCTTGCGAGCGTGACGACGCGGGTTCGCGAGTCGATCATGCCCGCGATGGCGTGCGTGGAAACTTGGCCCCGCTCAGGTTCGGCAGCGCGCAGCTCGACCGATTTGCGTTGCGCCACGCCGAGCCAGGGAACGACATTATTGGCGTGCTCGAGCTTCGGACAAAAGACGACGTTGTCCCCTGGGCGCCATTCGATCGCATTGGCAATGATGTTGATCGCCTCCGACGCGTTCTTGGTGATCGCGATATCCTCGGGCCCGGCGCCAATGAACTGCGCAAAGCGCTCGCGCGTGCGCTCGACGAGTTGCAACATCTGCGGTTCGTCATTGCGTCCGTGCATCTGGTTGTCAAGATGGACGTCGCAGGATTGCCTGGTGGTCCGCGAGATCAAACCCTGGTTCGCAACGTCCATGTAAATGCAACGCCGGAGCGCAGGGTATTCGTCGTGCAATACCGACTGATGTAGAAGACCGGACTCGTGTTTCATTCCAGCTTCGGATCTTTCCATGATGAAATCGCGTCGGCGTTTCGACTCAAAGTGGTGTGGTTGCACCTAGTGCCGACGCATGCTCGCTACATAGACGCCTGCTTCCGGTTGAAGATGCTGTTCACCAGCAAAAAACCTTTCGAAAATGCCAGTCCATAATCGCGCTTCAGCATTTCATTGTGATTTTACTGGTAATTTCTGATTGGGCACGTTGTCGACTATGTCTTTGAGTGGCAATTCGTCCTTTCGCTTTCAGCAACGAGCACCATGTCCGACGAGCCCTCACGACCAAGCGTCAGCGGCTCCACAAGTATGACGCAAAACGTCAAAGGGGCAGCATTAATTTTGCTGTCTTGCGCGATCATCACAATTACCGACGCCGCGGCGAAGATCGTTCTCGCCCGGATTCCGGTCGGCCAGGCGATTCTCATTCGCGGTCTTTTCCTGTTCTTGATCCTGTTCCTAGTGGCGATATTCTGCCGTAGATCAAGGACTTTCCGCTGGAACAGCCTGCCAGCGCTGATCATCTGCGGACTGTTCCAAGTCATCGGCGCATGGTGCTTTTTAAGCGGTCTGCCCTATTTGCCGTTTTCAGTCGCAATTACTGCCGCCTATACGAACCCACTATTCCTCGTTCTGCTGTCGCCTTGGTTGTTATTCGAACATGTCGGGCCGATCAGGGCGGCTGCGGTCGCTATCGGATTTATCGGCATCGCGCTCATCGCGCGTGTCGATGCCGGCGCCTATTCATTGGCCATCCTGTTGCCGATCGGCTCGGCGTTCTTCGGCGCTCTCCGAGATGTATGGATGCGCAAACTAATCCGAAGCGATAGTTCCTTCGCAATCCTCGCCTATTCGCAGATTTTTCTGACTTTGACGGGAATTCCGAGCACGGTGATCGAGGGCGTCGCGCTCACGTATTATGAGCTCTCCCTGCTCGCGCTGATGGCTTGCGGCATGGGCCTTTCGGTTTTCTGCTCGATCGAAGCCTTCAGGCATTCCGAGGCAAGTTTCGTCGCACCGTTCAAATATTCGGGGATGGTATGGGCTCCGCTCGTCGCCTTTCCGATATGGCATGAAATTCCGAACGCAATTCAACTTTTTGGAATGCTGCTGGTCGGCGCCGGCGGCGTCCTAGCGCTCATGCGCAGCAATAAGGTCGGTACAGCGCCGATTGAGAATTAGAGCGCAGAGAATTTCAAGGCGGTAGGCGTGCTCAGTTGATTCTTTCGCGCGATTATGTGCGTACGCGGCAAACATGCTGGGGTAAGATTGCACTGGCGAAACGATCGAGCGAGGTGCAACCTAGCGGTGTTATCCCGAGACCGATCGCGTTCGGAAATTCGCGCACTAGCAAGAAGGACCGCGCCCATGCGCATTGGTGTCCCCAAAGAGATTAAGGACCATGAATACCGCGTCGGATTGATCCCGTCCTCGGTGTCCGAGCTGATCAGTCACGGTCATGCAGTGACGATCGAGCGCAATGCCGGCAGGGGCGCTGGCCTCAACGATGCGGAATACGAGTCGGCGGGCGCTACGATCGCTGCTGACGCCGATGCAATCTGGTCGGAAAGCGACATGATCGTCAAAGTGAAAGAAACATTGCCGAGCGAGCGCAAGAAGCTCGGCCGCGGCCAGGTGCTGTTCACCTATCTGCACCTCGCCGCCGACGAAGAGCAAACCAAGGACCTCCTCGCCTCCGGCGCAACCTGCATCGCGTATGAGACTGTCCGTGCACCGAACGGATCGCTGCCAATCCTTATTCCTATGTCGGAAGTGGCTGGCCGATTGGCGCCGCAAGCCGGTGCGCATTGCCTGGAAAAGCAATCCGGCGGGCGCGGCATATTGCTCGGCGGCGTCCCTGGCGTCGCCGGCGCCAATGTCGTGATCCTGGGCGGCGGGACGTCCGGAACACATGCGGCGACTATTGCCGTCGGCATGCAGGCGAATGTCACCATCATCGACCGCTCGCCGGATGTTCTGCGGCGTCTTGCGGGAGAGTTTGGCAATGCCGTGCAAACGTCATTCGCCACGCCCACCACAATCGCTGACTTTGTCGCCGAGGCGGATCTAGTGATCGGCTGTGTGCTGGTTCCAGGAGCCGCCGCGCCGAAACTGGTAACGCGCCAATCAGTCGCGGCCATGAAGCCCGGTGCAGTGATAGTCGACATAGCGATAGATCAGGGTGGGTGTTGCGAGACGTCGCGAAAGACGACACACTCGGACCCGACCTATGTCGTCGACGGCGTGGTGCACTATTGCGTCACCAACATGCCGGCCGCTGTCTCGCGTACCTCGACCTACGCCCTCAACAATGTCACGCTGCCGTTTCTGTTGAAACTCGCCGAAGGCTGGAGGCGCGCCTTGTCGGAGGACTCTTTCCTTTGCGCCGGCCTCAACATTCATGCGGGAAAAATCACCTGCGAGCCAGTGGCCGCGGTGCATCGCTTAGCATATACGCCTCCCGAAAAAGCGCTTGCCCTATGACAAGGTGAAATGATGATCGCTAAGCTTGAGTATCTCAGCCGCATCGACAGGCTGGCTGCGGCCATGCGCCAGTCGGATCTCGCCGGAATCCTGCTCACCGCCGAAAGCAACATCGATTATTTCTCCGGCTTCCGGCATCACGCACCATGGACCCTGTTTGCCCGCCCGTTCTTCCAGATCATCTCGGCCGACGGGCGTAGCGCGCTGGTAACCCACACCTTTCTCGAGCCCGAGATGCGGCGCACCGCGGCCGTCACTGACATCCGCACCTTTACGCAATCGGGCGACGCGCCGGTCGGCCTGCTCCACGACATCATGCGTGAGCTTAGCATGTCGCGCGGCCGCCTCGGCATGGAGCTTGGCTACGAGCAGCGGCTTGGCATCAGCCTAAACGATTTCCGCAACCTCGAGCGCGAACTCAAGAGCCTGCAAATCGTAGATGCCTCGATGTTACTGTGGAAGCTGCGAACGATAAAATCTCCGTCAGAAATCGAGCTGATGCGCAAGTCGGCGGCCGTGACAGCTGCCGCGTTCGCCGCTGGATTTTGGACCGCCAAGCCCGGCGTTACCGAAGCCGATGTGTGCCGGGTGTGCGCCGAAACCATGGTCGAACTCGGCGCCGAACGGCCCGGATTTATTCTCGCGACGTCCGGGCGCGGCCATTACGGCGTCCTCAGCGGCAAGCCGACCGCGCGCAAGCTTGAGCGCGACGAGATGCTCTGGATCGACATGGGTTCCGTGGTCGAGGGTTATTGGTCGGATTTCTGTCGCGCCGCCTATCTCGGCCGACCGATCAAGGAGATCGAGGATGGGCAAAAACTGATTCTCGAGGTCAATCAGGCGATGATCAACGCCACCAAGCCGGGCGAGCCGGTGCGTAAGGTGGCGCAGGCCGCGGTCGATGAATTCCAGGCACACAGCATCGAGATCACATTGGGCTCGGGGCGGATCGGCCACGGTATGGGCTTGATGAGCACCGAGCCGCCGCATGTTGCGCTTTACGAAGAGACTATATGCGAGGAAGGGTTAGTCTTCACCATCGAGCCACGCATCACCAACGAGTACGGCGTCTTCAACTGCGAGGAACTGCTAGCCGTGACCAAAACCGGCGTCGAGGTTCTAACCACGGCGCCGCGCAACATCACCTTCATCCAATGAGCCGGCAAAGGGCAGGCGTGATCGCATGATCGTTTTCCGTTGTTCGCACTGTCAAAGCGCGATGCCCGTGCAATCGGCGTGGTGCTGCCCCAAGTGTGGCGGCCCGCTGTTCGTCGAAGGCACAAAGCCACTTCGCCGCGCCGACATCGAAACAAACCACGCCTCGCTGTGGCGCTACCAGTCGGCGCTCGTCCACACTGGCCCGATCACGCTTTCACTCGGAGAAGGCTGGACACCGCTGGTTCGCGGACGCTGGGGGAACTACAATATCTTCTGGAAGTGCGAGTTTGTCAGCATTTCCGGGTCATTCAAGGATCGCGGCGTGTCGGTGATGATCAATCACCTGCTCGCACATGGCGTCAAAAAGGTTGCCGAAGATTCATCGGGCAATGGCGGCGCCGCGGTCTCGACTTACGCCGCGGCGGCCGGGCTACCATGCCGCATCTACGTTCCGGCCCATACCTCGCCCGGCAAGATCACACAGATCGCCGCGACCGGAGCCGAGGTGATCCGGGTGTCCGGTTCGCGCCAGGACGTCGCTGACGCCGCTGTGGCCGACAAATTCGGCTACGCCTATGCCAGTCACAATTGGGACCCGGCTTTCCTCGACGGCATCAAGACGGTCGGCTACGAAATTTGGGAGCAGCTCTGTTTCGAGGCGCCGGACGTAATTATCGCGCCGACCGGTGGCGGCAGTAATTTGATGGGCTGCTTTCACGCCTTCAGCGATCTGCGCAACAACGGCGAGGTGCAGCGGCTACCTCGGCTCTACGGCGCGCAATCGGAAAGCTGCGCGCCGATGGCGAAGGCGTTCGCTGCCAACGCGCCGCGTTACGTCGAGATCGAGATCCGTCCGACCATCGCCGAAGGCATCGCGGTGAGTCGCCCGGTCCGCTCTGAGGCCCTGCTCCACGCCGCACGCGAAAGCGGCGGCGGCGTCTACACCGTGTCCGAAGACGAGATCGTGGCCGCACACGACAAGGTGGCGCGGCGTGGCTTCTACGTCGAGCCGACGACGGCGAGCGCTGTCGCCTTGCTGGACAAATTGTTGGTTGAGCAGAGGATCGTCCCGGGAGAGAGTGTCGCCGTCCTGCTCACTGGCAGCGGCCTCAAAGCGGGCGAGCCGATCATCCGGATGCGGGAAACGGCGCGCGCTGATCGTTAGCGTTTTGGTTGCACGCCGCTTGCAACCGCTACGAAAGTGTCGACCGAATTGGCCGTCGTGTTCCAGGCGGGAACAAAGCGATAGTGTGGCCCATTATGATCGATCCGCAGCCGGTTTTGATAGCCGGCTTCAGTGAGCCGGCGCCCCACCTCGTCAGGGAGGAACACGAAAATCTCGTTGATATCGACCGGAAACAGCAACCGCGCGCCCGGGATTGCCGCAAGCCCCTTGGAGAGTCGTCGCGCCATCTCATTGGCATGCCGCGCGTTTTTCTCGGCAAGCTCTCCTTGCATAAGGGCAATGAGCTGTACCGACAAATAGCGCATCTTTGAATAAAGCTGACCGTTGCGTCGTCGTAGGAAGCCCTGCTGCTTTGCGATTTCCGGGTTGAAGATTACGACGCCCTCTGCGCAAATGCCGCCGTTCTTGGTGGCACCATAAGAGAGAACATCGACGCCGGAGCGCCAAGTCATTTCGGCCGGGCTACAGCCGAGCTTGACCACGGCATTACTAAAGCGCGCGCCGTCCATATGCACCAGCAGACCGTGTTCGTGCGCGAGCTTCGCAATCGCGGTGATATCCTCAAGCGGGTAAACTGTACCCGCTTCGGTGCCTTGCGTGAGACTCACGACCGCCGGCGCCGCGGCCTGCGGACGCGCGCCGCGCGGGATGCGCGAAAGCGCCGCCCGGAAGATCTCCGGGCTGATCCGATTATGCTGTCCGGGCAGTAGGACCAGTTTGCTACCGCCCGCCCAGGCTTCCGAAGCGCCACATTCGGTCGTCTCGATATGTGCGTATTGATGGCAATAGATCGAGGCGAAGCGGGGAGTTGCGAGCGCCAGCGCCATGGCATTCGCAGCCGTGCCGGTGCCGACTGGAAAGGCGGTGACCGAGCGCTCAAAATATTTCGAAAACGTGTTGGTTAGCTCGTCTGTCACCTCGTCGCCGCCATAGCCAGTGGCATCTCCGACATTAGTAGCGACGACAGCCTCCATGACTTGCGGAGAGACAGAACTGACATTATCGCTCACAAACATCGTTATCTCCTTGCGTAGCGGGCGCGCAGTCGGAAAATACCTAGCCATCCCTCGCGGCTGCGAACAATCATTTAACAAACTAGTGTACGCGACGTCGAAGGATAGCGACCGGCGCGCATGCCGCATATTCTGCGGTTGTACAGAAGCTTCCCGCAACAATAGCCTTGCGTATCGGGCACGATCTCGCACGATCTGCCGCATACGACCGCTCCATTGACGCTAAGTAGCATAGATACGAACTTGCGGACCGTGGGCGAGCACCCACAACACGCGACCACCAAGAGCAACTTGGGGCGTTGAAATGGATCCCACTGCAAAGATCATCAAACACGTACTGAACAGCAAGTTCAGTGATATCCCGAAGAAAGCCATTGAACGCGCGAAGCTGTCGATCCTCGACACACTCGCGAGCGCCATTGGCGGCTCTAACGACCCGATCTCGCACGCGGCCCGTCGCTTTGGCGAACTGTCCGGCGGCAAGCCGGAAACCACCGTCTGGATCTACGGTGAAAAGCTGCCGGCCGGGCTTGCTACTTTGGTCAATGCTACCATCTCGCGCGCGCTCGACTTCGACGAGACCTATGAATTGTGTATCAACGGCTGCCACGCTAGCGCCTATGACGTGCCACCCGCTCTCGCTCTGGCCGAGCGCGATCCGAACATCAGCGGCTCTGAGCTCCTCGCCGCGGTTTCCACGGCGATCGATCTGCATCTTCGGCTCGCGCGCAGCGTCACTACCAATGCGGTCGACACCGGTCGTGACAACATGGTGGCTGTGTGGGGCGCGACCGCAGTCTCGACGCGGCTGCTTCATCTCGATGAGGAAAAGACCCGCAACGCTTTCGGCATCGCTTATGCGCAGGCCGCTGGGGAGTTCCAGATGTACGAGGAAGGCTCCCACACTGTGTCGCTACAACAGGGCTTGCGGGCGCGCTCGGGCCTCGACTCAGCGATGTTCGCGCAAGTCGGCTTCAATGGGCCGCATGGGCCGTTCTTCGGCAAGTTCGGATTCTACAAGGCATTCGAACCTGACTACGATCTCAACATGCTGCTTGTCGGCCTCGGCGAGGAATACGTCAACGCCTCGATCAGCTTCAAGCCGTGGCCGGCCTGCAAGGCTACCCATCCGGGCATCTACGGAATGCTGCAATTGCGCGAGAAGCACAAATTCTCCGGCGAGGACGTCGCTGGCATCGAGATCGGGCTCAATCGCCCGGCCGAGCTCCTGGTCGTGCAGCCGCGCGAGCAAAAATGGGGCCCCCGCGATCCAGTGATGGCGCGCTTCAGCCTTCCTTATGTGATTGCCGTCGCGGCCGCGAAGGGGAACGTCGGTATTAGCGATCTCAAGACCGAAGCGTTGTCCAACCCGCTCGTCCGCCGCATCATGGCAACGACTAAGATCGAGATCGATCCTGAAATCGACCGCACCAACGGACTGCACCAAAACTCGCCGACCACAGTGAAGGTGAGGTTAAAGAACGGTGGCGAATACAACGTCCGCATCGACAAGCCGTTCGGGCACCCGGAGAATCCGGCGTCGCTCGCTGACGGCATGAAGAAGCTGCGGGCCTGCGCCGAGATGTCGGCCAGACCTTTCCCCGACCAGCAGCTCGAGGCGATCGGCGACTTCATCGCCGATCTCGACAAGCAGCCGACGCTGAAGTCGCTATTCGATCTGCTCATTGTCAAAGGTAGCGCCGCCCGCGCAAACGGCGGATGACAGCAAAGACGCTTTACGAACCGACCGCCGCAGCAGAGCCTCTGACCTTAGCGCTCGGCCGCTTCGTCAACAACCTCAAGTTTACCGCGCTTTCGCCGCGCGAGGTGATCGCGCTCCGCTTTACGGTCGCCGACTGCCTGGCCTCAGCACTTGCCGGCGCCAGCGAGCCGGCGACCGCGGCGGCGCTCGCGATGCTCACAGAATCCATCGGTCGCGACGAGCGGGCAGCAATTCTCGGTCACCACGAGCGAAGCAGCGTGCTTGGTGCGGCCTTGGTCAACGGCACCATGGCCCACGCCAGCGATTTCGACGATGTAAGCGAGCCGATGTGCGGCCATCCGACTGCGCCGGCTCTGCCGGCGATCCTCGCACTGGCCGATATGCGCGGCTCGTCCGGCAGCGACGTATTGGTCGCGCTCGCCACCGCGCTCGAGGTCATGACCAAGCTCGGTCGGATCGCCGGCTACGAGCTGTTTCGCTCCGGCTGGCATGCCACCGCCACTTTGGGCGTGTTCGGCGCCGCGGCCGGCGCGGCGAAGATCCTCGGTCTCACTCCTGAGCAGATCGCGACTACTCTCGGCATCGCGGCTTCGCGGGCTTCCGGCGTGCGCGCGAATTTCGGGACAACGGTAAAGGCGCTGCATTGCGGCTTTGCCGCTCGCGACGGGGTTGAAGCGGCGCTACTCACAGCAGCCGGCGCGACGGCCAATCCCCGTGCGCTCGATGGGCCGAATGGATTTCTGAAGACTTTCACGCCCGACCATGGCGACGTGCAAATGGCTATCAAACTGTTGGGGAGCCCGTTCGATCTCACCGAGCCGGGCATCGTCTTCAAGAAATATCCCTCTTGCTGGGATACCCATTCCGGCATCGAAGCGGCTCTCGAGCTGCGGCGCGCGCACGCAATTAAACCGACGGATGTGAAGTCGATCCGCTGCGTGCTCGCTCCGGGCATGGGCAGCGACCTCGTCTATCCGAGTCCGACGACACCGCTGCAGGGCAAGTTCAGCATGGAATTCTGCGCAGCGCTGGCACTGGCGCGCGGTAGGGTCTCGCTCACTGATTTCACCCAAGCCACGATCGACGATCCGAGCATCCGCGCCCTCCTCGCCGTCACGGCGCTCGGCTTTGACGAGAGTTTGGCCAGCCTGGATCCGAGGAGCTTCTGCGCCACCACGCGCGTCGATATCAGCCTGAAGGACGGCCGCTCGGTCAGCAAGACCGTGACCTATATGCGCGGTCATCCGAAGAACCCGATGAGCCCCGATGAATTCGCGCAGAAATTCAACGAATGTGCCAAGCCGCTGCTCACCAGCGCGCGCGCTGGCGAAGCCCTCGCCATGATCGGTCAGCTCGACAAGCTTGCCGACATCAGGACGCTGATGCGCGCATTGGTCCCGGTGTCATGATCTCAGCCAGCTTCCACGGGCACGAAGAACCCGGTCTTCACCCGGTCCATGATGACCAGCGTCTTGAAGCGCTTGATGTCCTGATTCTTATAGAAGAACCGCCGGGTGAACTCCTCGAATTCCTCCATGTCGGAAGATGTGGTGATCAGGACGAAATCGGCTTCGCCGGTGACGTAATATCCGCTCATTACCTCCGGTGTTGAACGTATGGCTTGCTTAAACCGGTCGATGATGTCGGTGCGCTCGCGCTCGAGCGAGACGAGCACCATCATAGCGAGGCGGCGACCGATGGCCTTGGGTGACACGATCGACACGTCGCCTTCAATCACGCCGGTATTGCGCAGCTTCTTCATGCGGCGCTGGCACGTGGTCGGTGACAGGCCAACGATCATGGCGAGCGAATCCGTGGTGATTCGGTTGTTGCGCTGGAGCTGGTTCAGGATGGCGGCATCGATCGCGTCTATCGCGATTGTCGAAGAATTTGGTCGAATGCTACGTCTTAGTGCAGGTTTTCTGCTCATTTCGCCCTCGAATCGCATTAATGCAGAGGCCGCATCCCCTTAGGTTGTCAAAATGAGCAGGCGGTATCAACGGCCTATGCGTACGCGAGGAATATCACCAATTTGCGAGTCGCAATTATCGAGCGGGTCCAACCGCACAAGTTGTAGAGGAGCGCCATGAATATCGACCGGTTAAGCGATCTCGATCGCGCGAGCGTATTGCATCCATTCACCAATGTGGCTGACTTTGCTTCAGGCAAGCTCGGTAACCCGACCTTTATGGCCGGCGGCAAGGGATGCCGCATTGAAGACGCGAACGGCCGCAACTATCTCGACGGCTTTGCCGGGCTTTATTGCGTCAATGTCGGCTATGGACGCACCGAAGTCGCGGAGGCGATTTCCCGACAGGCCTATAAACTCGCCTACTATCACTCATACGCCGCCCACACGAACGAGGAACTCGCTATCCTGTCCGATCGCCTCGTCCGGATGGCGCCGGGCAAGATGAGTAAGGTGTTCTATGGAATGTCGGGCTCAGACGCGAACGAGACTAGCGCTAAGCTTGTCTGGTACTACAACAACCTGCGTGGAAAGACGACGAAAAAGAAGATTATTTCGCGTCACCGCGGCTATCACGGCTGCACCGTTTTTGCCGGATCGCTCACCGGCATGAGCTTTTACCACGACCACATGGATCTCCCGATCGCCGGAGTCCTCTTCACTGGTGTCCCACATCATTATTCAGCCGCCGAACCGGGAGAATCCGAAGAGCAGTTTTCACGCCGGCGTGCTCGTGAGCTCGAAGAGCTCATTACCAGAGAAGGTCCCGACACGATCGGCGGCTTCATTGCCGAGCCGGTGCTGGGGACCGGCGGCATTATTCCGCCCCCGCAAGGGTATTGGCCGGCCATCCAGGCGGTGCTGAAGAAACACGATGTGCTGATAATCGCCGACGAGGTGATCTGCGGCTTCGGCCGGCTGGGGACGCTATTCGGATCGCTAATGTACGGGATCGAGCCCGATTTGATAACGGTCGCGAAGGGATTAACATCAGCCTATTTCCCGCTCTCCGCGACCATCGTCAGCGAGCGAGTCTTCGAGGTTATGGTACGCGGAGCCGAAAAGGTCGGCGCCTTCTCGCACGGCTATACTTATTCGGGCCATCCGATCGGCGCTGCCGCCGCCAATGCGGTGCTCGATATCGTCGAGCGCGACGGCCTGGTCGCAAAGGCCGCGTCCAACGGGCTCTATTTGCAACAACAGATGAAGAAGGCATTCGCTCAGATGCCGATCGTCGGCGAGGTGCGCGGCGTCGGCATGCTGGCGGCTGTCGAATTCGTCGCAAATCGGGAACTCCGGGCGCGTTTCGAACCGGGGCTCAAGGTCGGCGCCCGCATATCGAAAGCGGCGCGCGACCGCGGTCTGATAGCACGTGCCATGCCGCACGGCGACATTTTAGGTTTTGCTCCGCCGCTGGTGATTACGACCGCGGAAATAGACGAGATGGTCGCGATCGCGACGGCCGCCACGAAACAAGTGCTTGACGAGCTAAGCCGCGAGGGCGTGTCGATCGCATGAACGTCAATGCGACAGCGCGCTATACTGCTGTTCGATCAACCTGACCAGGCTCAGCGCCGTGAGCTCGGACGACTTTGGGTTTGTCGCGAGCGGATTGTTCTCGAGTATGATTTCGAGTTTCCCGAATCCGCCGACAGCGACGATGCGGTGTCCGTTTACCGATGCACGAGGGTCGGCGATTAGCTTACCGGCGGTCTTGCCGAGGCCGATTCCCGCGAGCGAAGTTGCGACCGTCGCGTTAGCGTTTTTCGGATAGGCGCTCGCAGCTTCGCGCGCTGAGCCTTCGAAGAGCACACGCGGCACGCTCAACGTCGACAGGTCGATGCTTTGCTCCGCCGCCGTACCCTTCCAGGCCGCGGTTGACTTGACGATCTCGTGGATGACACGGTCTAGTCCGAGCACGGAGGTCGCGGTGATCGCGTCAACGTCGCCGATCGCGCCGGAAGGAATAATGATGCGGCTGCCTGATGCTTCCGCAAACGATCGGAGACGCTCGAGCAGCGCTTCGTCGCAGAAGGCGCTCGTCGAGCGCGATGATCATCGCTCTCGCGGAGTGCAATGCATCCGGCGCCCATCACTCGACCGCGGCGCGGCTAACGCTTCGACGACAAGATCGGGCTTCAGGCTCACCAACATGGCGGGCGACGACAACGATGTGATGTCTGCCGGGATCTTTTCCACCGCAGTCCTCGCGCTGGCCGTCGCGATGCCTACGATTTTTACTGGCGCGCTACGTTTGTCGAGCAACGCGCCAACACGGGAATTGATCGCGCCCCAGCCGATGAAAGCGACGCGGATTCTGGCACGCTGTGTCAGGTCGGCCGTTTCAAGTGCCATGAGCCACAACTTGCCGGGGATCGTTATTGCGCTTCGTTTGGGTCATGAATCGAGGCTAGCGTCCTGTCCCACGATCGAAAAGGCCCGCAAATCCGATACTATTTTACGTGCTTGAGCGGGTTCGAAGTCGGCGACAAGGCCATCCGGCCACCCTCGACGAAGACAGTGGAGCCGGTCATGTAGCCGGCATCGTCGGAGGCGAGGAAAGCCACCGCCGCGGCAACGTCTTCCGGCGTACCGATGCGGCCGATTGGCGTCCGCGAGAGGAGTTCTTGGACTTTCGCTTTCTGCCGCATCGCCGCGGCCTGGATCGGCGTTGCAGTCGTTCCCGGCGCCACCTCCATCACCCTGATGCCGAGCGGCGACAATGCGGCCGCCATGCCGCGCGTGAGCATACTCACGCCGCCTTTACTCGCGGCATAGGGTACCATGTCGGGCCGCGCTGTGAACGAATTGGTCGTGACAATATTGATGATCACGCCCGAGTGTCGCTTCTTCATCTGCGCTGCCACAACCTGTCCGCACAAAAACGGGCCTCGCAGATTGACCGCCATCAGGTCATTCCAGTCCCGCTCGGTGACCTTGAAAAAATCCTGGATCGGTTGGAGGGCTGCATTGTTCACCAAAATATCGATCGGCCCGAACCCGGCATTGGTCTTTCGGATAAGCTGGCGAATCGACGCGAATCGACGAACGTCGACGAAGGCAGCGGCCGCCGAATATCCCGCACCCGCCACCTTGCGCGCGCCGCGCTCCGCAAGCGCGACGTTGATGTCGGCCAACATGACATGCGCACCTTCTGCCGCCAGCCGCTGCGCAGTGGCGAGGCCGATTCCTTGCGCTGCGCCGGTTACGACCGCGACTCGGTCGCTCAGACGTGAAGATAAAATTTGGGGGGCTGATGGCATTGAGTTCACAAAAAGACTAAACAATGCGTCGATCGCTTGTCAAATCGCGTAATGGTTCTCGCGAGCGAACAAGAGGCGAGCGAGCGCAAAATTTCTTTGCTAGGCTTGTGTAATGCCGATCTCCGTGCAGTTCAAGGCAGTCAACAAGTGGATTTCGAGCCATCATGTGCTGTGAAACGTATCACTGTCAGCAAAATCTGCCGAAGTCGTCGTCATTTGCGGTCCATCCGGCTCCGGCAAAAGCACGTTGATCCGCTGCATCAATGGATTGGAGCCGATTCAATCGGGCGAGATCTTCGTTTTTGGCGAGCAGTTGACATACGCGCCCGCGCCACTGCGCGCATTGCGTAGGCAGATCGGCATGGTGTTCCAGAGCTTCAACCTGTATCCGTATAAAACGGCGCTCGAGAATATCACACTCGCTCTGAACAAAGTGAGAGGGTTGTCGATACAGGCCGCCTCCGAGCTCGGCATGGACCTGCTGCAGCAGGTTGGGCTTGTGGATAAGGCCAACGCATACCCGGCTTATCTGTCAGGCGGCCAGCAGCAGCGCGTCGCCATTACGCGGGCGCTCGCCATGCAGCCAAGAATTATGCTGTTTGACGAGCCGACAAAACCGTGATTTTCAGCTCGTAATTATGAGCGAACAGTGCGGGCAGATCGGGTGGAGCGACAATATTTGGCAAGCCGAAATACCAAAATAGGAGCTGCACAAGCAACGGCACATTGCGAAAGAAATTCACCCACGCGCTGCCGATCGCCATCAACGCTGGCATGCCACTCACCCTCAGAAGCGCCGCGAGGCTGCCGACGCAAAAGGCGCCAACCCACGACAGCGCCGAGGCGAGCAGCGTGACCTCAAAATCATAGGTTAGGTCGTCGACAGCGCGCGCGGTGAAGAGAACGCTCCAATCAAGATCCATGTGGATCAGACGGAGATCACTGCGTCTGGGTCACCCTTCTGATTTTATAGTAGGGTAGCTTGTAGTCGCTATCGGCCCCCATTCATTTGGCGAAAATCTTCGCATACGTCCCGTCCTCGTCCAACTTCTTGAGGATACCGTTAAGCGTCTCCAGCCATTCCGTATCGCCCTTGCGCACGCCCATCGCGATCGGATATTCCTGCAGCGAAAAATCGGCAACCCGGAAGCATTGCGGATTTGCGGCCGCATATTTGGCCAGCGTTAGGCCGCCGGAGACAAACCCTTCTGCCAGTCCGGTCTTAAGTGCTTGGAACGCTAGTGTCAGATCCTGGTAATTGAGCATTTTGACGTCGGGAACGAGCTCACTAAGCTTCTTCTCGCCTGTGTCGTATACGGGGGAAGCTGAGACGTTCTTGCCGGCGACTTCCTCGACACGGGTGATCTTGCTATCGCGCCGAAATAGCAGAGTGTCACGTTCCAGCAAATAGGTCATCGTGAAGTCGATCGCGCGGGCGCGCTCGACCGTGATGCCGATGCCAGCGAGCACGACGTCGATCCTGCCGGCCTGCAAGGTCGGGATGCGCGCCGCACCGGTCACCGGCACGAGTTCGAGCCTAACGCATAGGCGTTTTGCGATTTCCTCAGCGATCGCGACGTCGAGACCGACCGTATGCCCGGATTGATCGATGATGCCGAACGGCGCGAGATCGGTGCGAACACCGGCCGCCAGCACGCCCTTCGACTTGACGTCCTGCAGTGTGCCGGCGCGCACCACCGATGTCGTCACCACAAAAGCCAAAGCGAGAAACAGCCAGGCGAAGCCTGTTGAACGCAAGCGGATCGTGATTGATATGATCATTTACCTCGTACGTGTGTTGGCTTGGCAGGCGATTGGCAAGAGCTTAGCCCCAGCGCGAGCACAAAAGCGGACCGCAATCTCCAATTTTCGGTTTTTTCCGACGCGATCCGTTTAGCCTTGATGGCATCCGCCTAGCTGTTAGGCCGGCCGCATCCCCCGCATCAGTCGATAACGGTTTTGCGAACATCAACAGAGATACTCCTCAATGAGCCCGAAATAGGATACCGCGCCTTCGATGAGATCACGCCCCGAGATGCGCTCATCTTCGGAGTGCCACTGCTCGATCGCGCCCGGCCCCCACATCGCGGCTTCGCCACCTTTGAAGCAGAAATAGCCGGAATCAAGCGCGCCGTGGCTGTAGAACGTCGCCGGCCTCGGTAGTCCCATGCGCTGGCAACCGTGATTGATCGCGCGCATCAATGTACCGTCGGTCGGGATCTCCGCGGGATACATAAACGGACCGAGTTCAGATTTGACGTCCCACGGCGCGCCGATATCGGCCGCCGCGGCGATCGCGGCAAATGCCGCCTGAGGATCATCGCCCGGCAGCAGCCGGCGATCAAATACAAGGCGGACTTCGTCCTGCACCGTGTGCGTGGCTTCCGGCCACGACCTCATCGCGGTGGGCGTGATCGTGGCTTGGCCCAGACCGGGATGGCCCAGGCCGCTGACGTCGACGGCCGCGACTCTCTCCAGTACCATCCGCGCGCCCTCGATCGCATTGACACCGACCCAGGGCGTGCTGCTGTGCGACGCCTTGCCATTGACGGTGACTAGCACATCTACCCGACCCTTGTTGCCGAGCGCGACGCGGCTCGTCGTGCCGATGACGATGATCGTCAGCTTCGGATTGAGTTCCGCCGCCTCGCAAATGCTGATGGCGGCGTCATGTCGGCCGGTTTCACCGGCGGTACTTACCGTAAAGATCAGGCGGCCCTTTAATGCCAACCTGTCAGCGGCGGTCTTTACGGCGGCTAACGCGGCGGCGAGAGATCCCTTCTGCTCGGACACACCGCGGCCGCGTACAAATCCACCGTCGGGGCCGTCGATGAATTCGCCAGCAAACGCATTCACCATGCGATTGGCAGGATGCGTCATAGCATAAGCCATCAACATTAAGCTGCGGTCGGTGCGTTCCGGGCCAATCTCGACTATCAGATTCCCCATACGGTCACGACGCAACGGCAGACCGAACTTCTCCACCAGCGGCACGACCTGCTCGCCAATGAAGCTCTGGACCTGCGGCTCGTACTCGAAGCGCTCGGTCTGCGGGCTAGGATGGCGGACGAAGGCCTGCGCCCATTGTAAGATCTCGGCGGGCGAAACTCCAAGCTTTGGTGTGCTGTTCATAATGTCACTCCGCGATGAAGACTATCTCAATTCCAACCCAGCAAGCGGCGAGGATTGTCTGCCGCCATTAACTGAACCGCCTCTTCGGACACGCCATGCTTGACGAGATTCCAGCCGAAACTGCGCACAATTTCGTGCGGAATGGGCAGTTGAACACTGCCGCCATCGCTCGCAAGAACGCAGCGTTCCGGCGTGCATGCCTGTACCAGGGAAACCATTTGCTCGAGCGTGGCGACCGGATGCGCCGGCATAACGACGGCGCCGCAGACCTCGATCCAGGCGCCCTTACGCGCAAGTTCCGCGAAGAACGATTCCGGGCCAAGAACTATGAAATACGGATGGGTCACCACCACCGGCACATCACGGGCGATGCAATAGTCCACGATCGCTTCGATTTCCGCGTTCGAAACGTGGCCGGTCTGAACGTAGCCGCGATGGCGGGCGGCAATATCGATGCACTCTCGAGCCTCCACACTGAGCTCGCCGCGCGCATCTATCACCTTGATGCCCTCGCCGGACGCGGGATCGCCGGACCCGACACCGGCCCGTCCTTTACCTACGATATTGGCGTGATTCCACGCGTGCAACGTCGGAAACGACAAGAAACGTCCGCCGCTCAGGAACGCACCGCGCACTGCCACGGGATTGATCCCACCGACATAGTCGTTGAGCACCACGCCGCCCGCACACCGAAAGCCATGCGACGCCACCTCGACGACCGCCGCGCGCCCCACTGTGCTCTCGTGATGCGAGAAGAAGACCCAGCCGTAAACGCCGGCCGCGGCTGCGACGGCAGCCATGTCGAACGCATTGCCAACGCGCGGCATAAAGCAAGGCCCGGAATTCACGTGGATATCGACCGAGCCTTTGACCATACCAACATCCAGTTATCAGCGACGCTAGCAACCCTACATTTTTTTCGGAACCCATTACACTGGGTTGAATCTCACTACTACCGACGGGACCAACGAATATGCTGCGCGCATTCAAAGCACGACATTAATCACTGAAATGTGGTATACGCTTAGTTGATTCCACCTCGTCTCGCCCCAGCCTTTTGATTATTAGGATCACCTTTCCGGGACACGAAATGACAACTCCTCACCGCAGGCTGCAGGCTAAGACGACGATCGTGACCGGCGCGGCAAATGGCATCGGCCGCGCAACTTGCCTGCTCTTCGCGCAAGAAGGTGCCAATGTAATTTGTGCGGACATCAACGTGGATGGCGCACATCGGGTGGCGACGCAGATCACCAAAGCAGGAGGCACGGCGATCGGATGCGAATGCGACGTCTCGCGAAGTAGCCACGCCAAACGAGCTGCAGAACTGGCGGTCAAAACCTATGGCGACCTGCAGGTGCTGGTCAACAATGCGGCGATCTGGATCGGCGACGGTAGCGTCGTCGATATCACAGAAGAGGACTGGAACCGCAGCCTCATGGTCAACCTCACTGGCGCTTTCCTGATGAGCAAATACTCAGTGCCTGCCATCGCGGCGAGCGGCGGCGGTAGTATCATCCACATCGCGTCCGAGCTCGGCCACATCGGCCGGCCAGGTCGCGCTTGGTATGGCGCCGCCAAAGCTGGCCTTATCCATCTCGCACGGATGATGGCGATCGATCATGCAGCGCAGGGCATTCGCGTCAATAGCATTTCGCCCGGACCAACTGCGACCGAACGCGTAGTGAACCGCTATGGTGGGCCGCAACAAGCGCGGCAGCAAACCGGTGGGCAGACCGTGTTGAACCGTCTCGGCCAACCGAGCGAAATCGCCGACGCCATACTGTTTCTCGCCAGCAGCGAGTCGTCATTCATCACCGGCACCGACATCCTGGTGGACGGTGGCTGCGTTATTCGCTGAGCGGAAGACGCCATTAGGCGTCCAGCACCGCGCGCAGAAACGCCAGCGTGCGTTCGTTCTTCGGAAAATCAAAGATCTCGGCCGGAGGTCCCTCTTCCAGTATCCGACCACGTTCGAGGAAGCAAACGTGATCCGAGATTTCCTTGGCTAACCCCATCTGGTGGGTAACGATCAGGATCGTGAAATCATGCTCCTTGGCCAGCAGACGGATGACGTTGAGCACCTCACCGACGGTTTCCGGGTCCAGGGCAGAGGTGACCTCATCGAACAGCAATATCTTTGGCCGCATCGCTAGCGCCCGAGCGATCGCGATACGCTGCTGTTGACCGCCTGAGAGGTGAATTGGAAAGTTGTTTTCCTTGTCCGCCAAGCCAACGAGCTTCAGGAGCTCACGCCCACGCGCGTAGGCTTCCTCTTTTGGAAGCCCCAGCACCCGGTAGGGGGCCTCGGCGACATTGCGCAATGCCGACATGTGCGGAAACAGGTTGAAGCTCTGAAATACCATGCCGACCTTTTGGCGGATCTTGCGCACCTCGGCGGGCGAACTCATAGCGGCCGTGCTGCCATTGCTACGCCACAAGAGCCCGCCGTCGATCTCTACCTCGCCGGCCTGGATTTCCTCGAGGGTCATCAAGATACGCAGGATCGTCGACTTGCCCGAGCCGCTGGGCCCGATCAGTGACAAATGCTCGCCGGCCTTGATCGTTAGATCGAAGTCCTGAAGCACAATTAGGTCACCGAATTTCTTGGTGACACCGCGAAACCTGATGATCGTCGGCCCCTCGCTATGTGGCACTATACCGCCGCCTTCCCAGCCAAACCGTCCCGACCCGCGCTTCAATCAACCGGATCACCGCGGTCGAGCCGAGGCTCAAAGCGAGGAAGATCAGACCGCACATTGTGATCGGCTCAAGATACTGAAAATTGTCCATGCCATGCTGGACGGCAACATACATCAGCTCGTGCACTGTGATCGCCGCAAGCAGCGGGCTATCCTTGAACATAAAGACCAAGAAACTCCCAGCCGCCGGAATGACACGCGGAACGACCTGCGGCAGGATGACGTGACGATATGCCGCGACGCGGGAGAAATTCAGCGAGGTGGCTGCATCCCATTGTCCGTGTGGGATCGAATCCAAGCCGGACCGATAGACCTCCGACATGTAGCAGCCGTAGTGCAGGCTCATCGCGACGATCCCCGTGACCACCGGAGAGAGAACTATCCCATAATCCGGCAGCACGAAGAAAAAGAAATAGATCTGTACCAAGAGCGGCGTCGAGCGGATGAATTCGATGACCGTAGCGACCGGGCGCGCAACCAGCCGATAGCGCGAGCGGCGCAGTAAAAGCAGCGGTAATCCAAGAACTAGCGCGATCAGAAATGCGGCGACGGTGACATAGATCGTGATGCCGGTCGCCTCGATCAGCTTGGGCAAGACGCTGACCGCAACGTCGAGATGAAACCACTTCGGACTGAGCTGGGTGAGGTCGAGAATCACGGCCGGTCCCTAGCCTTGCACCAGTCGATCGCGGAATTTCCAGTAGCTGATCCGGATTTCCACATAGCGCAAGACAATCACGATGATCTGCGCCAGCCCAAAATAGATGAGAAGAACGGTGACGAGAACTGGCACCGACGCATAGGTGCGCACGATGATCGAATGACCCTGCTCGGTGAGCTCGGCAAGTGTGATCAGCGACGCGACCGAGGTCGCCTTGAGTAACAGCACGCACTCATTGGCGAGAAGCGGCATCATTGCCACCAGCGCCTGCGGGAATATAATATACCGCATCCGCTGATACGGCGACATGTTGAGCGCAATCCCCGCCTCTTGCTGCTCTTTGGGGACCGATAGGATCGCGCCGCGGACATATTCCGAGGCATAAGCGCCGTGCACGAGCGCGAGTCCGCCGACGGCCGCCTGCCAAACGGTGAGCCGGACGCCGAGGAATGGCAGCGCAAAATAGAGCCAAAACAGTGTTACATAAAGAGAGATGCCGCGGAAGAATTCCATGTAGACATTCGCGGCGACTCGAACGAGGCGATACCTTGAGAGCCGGCTAAGCCCAATGAGAACAGCTATGGCAAGATCCAGAACCACCGCCATGAAGAAAAGCTTCAAGGTTTGGATCAGGCCGTTGAGTAGAAGCGGACTCCACTCAATGATTACCGTCATCGCGCCTAGCCTTCCTTGACGCGATCGGTGACTCGGATTGCGCCGGCCCCACGTGTGTCAGAACAGATCGATTATTCTTTGCACAATTCCGCGGTGGTGACATTCGGAGGGGGGATCTCGTTTTCGGTCACGTTATACTTCGCCAGAATTGCCTTATGCTCAGGCGATCCCCGGAACTTCTTCCACTCTTTGTTGAATGCATCCAGCAGATCCTTGTCTTCCTGGCGGAATGCCCAACTCGCGTAATTGACTGACATCTTGCCGTCGAACACGGGAGCCTTGAATGGCGCCGCCCGCTCGACGGTCTTGCCGCCATCGGCCGCAACAAGCTCATTGACCGAGATCGAGGTCGTCACCAGGCCCGAGATACGGCCCGATTTCAATGCGAATGCGGTCTCGCCAGCGTCGGGAAATTCGATGACGCGATCGGCAGGGACGCCCGCGCGCCGCGCGATCTTCACCGACGATCCGCCCTGATTGCCGCCGACCTTGACAGCCGGATTTTTCGCAATGTCATCGAAGCTGTGAATGTTGTCGGGATTGCCCTTCTTTACAAGAATAGCGTCAAGCACTTGGACATCCGGCTCACCGAACGCGATTTCCTTGCAGCGCGCCGGACGAATATAGAGGCCGGCGCCGACGACATCATATTGCCCCGCCTTGAGCCCTGGAATAAGGGAACCGAATTTCGTCGCGATGCCGTCGATCTTGTTGACGCCCAATTTCTTGAACAACAGTAGAGCCACTTCGTAGTCGATTCCCGCGAGCGATCCATCGGGCTGTTTGAAGCTGAACGGGCTCTCATTCGTGAACGCCATTTTAACGACGCCTTCTCGCTTGATGCGTTCGAGCGTTGTCTCCGCCGAAGCCGGCGTCAAAAGGATCACGCACAATGCGAAGCCAAGAATAGTCACGCCGAAGGGTAATTTTGTCATGGTCATAGGCCCCTCTCCGAGTGTTAGCTTCCTCCCGCCGCGTCGGCATTGTCAAGCAATCTCCAAACTTCCGCGACGACATATTGATGAAGGCCAGTTCAGGAAAAAATCACCGAACAAAATTAACTACTGGGATACTGTTCCTTTTTGGAAGAATATTTTGCAATGAGCTCACGATGCGGCATATCTCGTCACGCTAGGAAGTGTTTGCTCCCACGATCAATCGGCGGTTTTAGTTTCGGAAAATGTTTGCGTTTCGACAGCATTTTCACTCGAAAAAGCTCGACCGCAGCTGTACAGTTTTGCAGCCAGACTATACGAGTTAGAGTGGACGGCATTTTTCCGGCCCCCGCTCTGGATAATAAATTCGACGGTTTGCATCAGCCTGGAGCAGATGATTGCTTGCCTCCAATATCTAGCCAGTTCTTGACAGTGCGACTGCTTGGAAACGCCGCAATGACGGTAGTCGAAAATCTTTGGCGAGAGGCTTTTTAGGTCTAGTGTTCCGGCCGCTCGCCCGAATTGTCCATGCCAGTGATGACGCCACACAAAAGCCCCTTGAGCCAGGTCGACTCCATTACCGCGGAGGTGATCGCGCATCGGCTGCGCTCGTCGAGCGACGAGATGATGGCGACACTGGTAAAAACGGCTTATTCTCCCAATATCAAAGAGCGTCGTGACTGTTCGACCGGGATTTTTGATGCCCAAGGACGCCTGCTCGCGCTCACCGCGATCGCGCCTTTGCACCTGAGCTCATTGATCGGAACGATCCACAGCGTGATGAAGCGTTTCCCGCTCACCAAGATGAGCGAGGAAGATGCATTCGTCGTCAATGACCCCTATAGCGGCGGCGGCTCGCATCTGCCGGATATAACCATGGTAGCGCCGGTCTTCAGTAACGAGCGCGTCGTCGCCTTTGCCGCAAACATCGCCCATCATTCGGATGTCGGGGGTAAAGTGCCGGGTAGCGAGAGCTCGGATTGCACCACAATCTTCCAGGAAGGCATCCGCCTGCCCCCTGTACAGCTTTTCAAACAAGGGCAGCTCAATCAGGGCGTGCTGGACATCATTCTGCTTAATTCACGCACACCTCGCGAGCGTGAAGGCGATCTGAAAGCGCAGATCGCCACCAATGTGGTCGGGCGTCGTCGCGTGAAGGAAATCTTCGATCGCTTCGGTATTACGACGACGCTCGCTGGCATCGAGGCGTGGCTCGACTACAGCGAGACCCGTGCCCGCGCCGGCATCAAGAACCTGCCAAACGGCGTCTACGAGAATGAAGACTTCATCGATCACGACGGCATTTCTCCCCGCATGGTGCGCGCTTGCGTTCGCATTACGGTCAAGGATGATCGGTTGGTCTTTGATTTCACCGGCTCGGACGCACAGATGCCGGGCTCACGCAACATGGTGTGGAACGCGACGCTGGCTGGCGTCTACTACGCCGTGAAGGCGATGATCGATCCCGACCTGCCGCCCAATGCGGGCTATTTCCGAACTGTCGAGCTCATTGCCCCGCCCAGAACTATATTCAATGCGCAAAGCCCAGCCGCGGTCGGAGATCGCGGCTCGTCGGGCAATGTGCTCGGTGACTTGATTTTTGGAGCTTTCGCCAGCGCGGTACCGAAACGCGTGATGGCCGGGTGCGGCCCGCTCGCAGCTGTGACTTTCAGCGGCACCGACCCGCGACGCGGAGAGTATTTCGTAGACTACGAAACATTTGCCGGTGCCTCCGGCGCCCAGCACGATCAGGATGGCAAGGATGCCGTGCGCGTGCATGTTTCGGGCGCGGCCAACCTGCCGGTGGAAGCGGCGGAGCACGAATTCCCGATCAACGTTCTGCGTTATGAGCTTATCACCGACAGCGGAGGGCCTGGCCGCTTCCGTGGCGGCCTCGGGACCCTGCGCGAAGTAGCGAATTGGGCGCCCGACGGCCGGCTGGTCGGCCGCGGGCTTCGGCAGGTCGTCGCTGCGCCGGGCCTGTTCGGCGGCAGTAACGGAAGGCCCGGCCGCTTCATCATGCGCGGCGACCGCGGCGATGAAGTCTTGCCGGCGAATTTCTCCGACCTTCCTATCGGCGAGGGCCAGGTGATCCGGCTCGAAACAGCGGCGGGCGCGGGCTTCGGTGATCCCTTCGAGCGGAATCCCGAACATGTGCTTGCCGACGTTCTGTCTGGCAAAGTCTCG
Source organism: uncultured Undibacter sp. (assembly GCA_964563195.1). GTDB lineage: Bacteria > Pseudomonadota > Alphaproteobacteria > Rhizobiales > Xanthobacteraceae > Pseudolabrys. The sequence continues at coordinate 38,685 of CAZLWN010000012.1, forward strand.
GCGGCGAGTGCACGCAAGCACTATGGCGTCAGCATTCGTGGTGAAGGTATCGCCATCGAAATTGACCGAGAAGAAACAAAGGCCCTACGGAACATTCATGCTTCAAGCTAACCAATCAAAACCGCTAGGCTACCTCCTCGGCATTGACGTCGGAGGTACATTCACGGACCTCGTCCTAATTCGTTCTAAAGACGGCCAAATGTTCCTTCACAAGACGCCGTCCACGCCAACTGACCCGTCATTGGCGATGGAACGCGGGATCAGAGAAATCCTGGCGAAGGCCAGCGCGACGGCGGGCGAGGTTGAGTATTTCGGTCATGGCACGACGGTCGCGACCAATGCCGTGATCGAAGGCAAGATGGCCGCGACCGCGCTGATCACCACCGCGGGCTTTCGGGACATCCTCGAGATCCGCCGCCAGCGACAGCCGCATAACTACAATATCCGCGTCCCGAAGCCGATGCCGGTCGTGCCGCGCCATCTTCGTCGCGAGGTGCCGGAACGCGTCTTCATGACCGGGAGGCAAAATGTTAGCCCATCCCGCGCCGACCTCGATGCCCATATCGCCGACTTTAAAACTGCCAAGGTTGCTGCCATCGCGGTCGTCTTTTTGCATAGTTATCAGAATCCCAGGCACGAACAGCAGGTGGTCGAATGGCTTCGCGAAGCGCTTCCCGATACCTTCGTTTGCGCCTCCCATGAGGTGCTCGCGGAATTTCGCGAATATGAGCGGACCAGCACGACCGTCACGAATGCTGGCCTCGGGCCGGTGATGAGCCATTATCTCGACAAGCTCGAGCACCGAGTGGCCGCACTGGGCGTCGGCGTCCAGCCGAACATTCAGCAATCAAATGGCGGCTTTGCATCGCCACACGAAGCTGGCCACCGACCGATCTCGACCCTAGTATCGGGACCCGCAGCAGGCGTCACCGGGTCTGTCGAGGTGACCAAGCAAGCGGGTTTTGCTGACGTCATCACCTTCGATGTCGGTGGAACATCCACCGATGTTTGCGTGATCCAGAATTCGACACCGGCGATTGCCCGCGAGCGCGAAGTCGCGGGCTATCCGGTGCGGTTTCCGATGATCGATGTGCATTCGGTTGGCGCTGGCGGCGGCAGCATCGCGTGGATCGACAGCGGTGGATTTCTGCAGGTAGGACCGAAAAGCGCGGGCGCCGATCCCGGCCCAGCCTGCTACGACCGTGGCGGCAAGCAGCCTACGGTGACCGACGCCAATGTCGTACTCGGTAGACTAAATCCGATTGCCTTGTTGAATGGTCGCATGCCGATCCGGTCAGATTTAGCGCGCACCACGATCGAGCAGACCATCACCAAGCAGCTCGGTCTGTCGGTCGAAGATGCCGCCGAGAGTATTCTGACCATTCTGAATGAAACGATGGTGCGGGCCATCCGGGTGATGACTGTGGAACAAGGGTACGACCCGCGCCATTTTGCATTGCTGGCATTTGGTGGCGCTGGTCCACTGCTCGCCACGCCTCTCGCCCGTGAGCTCGGCATCGAAACCACGATCGTGCCCACGGGCCCGGGCCTGCTCTGCGCGCTCGGCCTCCTGATGGCTGATGCGCGGCGTGACTTCAGCAAGACCTCGATCTTCCCGCTCCGGACCGATAGCTTCGACGCACTAACTGCTACGGCCCAGTCCTTGCAATCTCAGGCCAACGAATGGTTCGCCAGTGAAGGTCAATTGGGTTCCCGACAGGTCCTGGAATGGGCGGCAGACGTCCGCTATCTCGGCCAAAGTCATGAGTTGACCGTGCCGCTGCCATTGGGGCTTTTCGACAAAAAAATATTTGCGGACCTCATTGAGGCTTTCGCCCGCGAGCACAACCGTGTTTATGGCTATGCTCCCACGGCCGGAGCTGAGCTTGTGACATTGCGTGCGACCGCGCGCGCCACGATTAGGCGTCCCGATGTGAACTACCGTAGTGGTCAGAAATTCGACGCAGCAGCCGCCAAAGACAACCGGCCCGTTCATTTTCCCGGTTATGACTTTGTCGATTGCGCGATCTATGATCGCGACACGCTCGCGACCGGCCAGCTAATACCCGGGCCCGCTATTGTCGAGCAAATGGATGCAACCACCGTCGTCTTCCCTGACCAGCAGCTAAAATGCGACGACGCCGGAAATATGATTGTCAAGTTCCTCTAAACAAGTAAGGAACGCGTGATGGATGTGAAAGAAATTCAGCGACGCGACGTGAACCGCCTATTGGGCCTTGCGGTTTCGACATGATTCTGATGCTTGACGCCGCGCTCGCGGAAACGGAACCAACGTTCAAGTTGGATAAGCAGAATTCTATTCACTTTCGGGCCCGAACTTTTATTCGGCAATTCCTAATCCAGCCAATCGATTGGGAAGGCAAAAAATTGAACTCCTCCGGCCAAGCAGGGGTTTCATCTCTGGCGCGCGGCGGTGTTGACGGAATCACCACAAATTGGACCCATCTCGTGCAGATTGCCTTCGACCGACTGAACGGCGGCCTGTTCGTCCATATCGGCTTCATCAAGAGATTTTCGGAATTGACACAAGACGTCGTCAACGCTGTCGTCAAGGCGGCCGACTCTGTCGTACAAAACAACAAGAGATTGGTCGAGCGCGCGATGAAAGTGCCTGAGAAAAGCGAGCCCATGACCAACCTGGCGGTCGGCAATTGTGCGCCGTCGGTCGACATCCCGATGGGCACTATGCACCGGGTTTCAAAGGCATTGTTTGAACTTGGCTTCCAGAACCGCTAAGTCAACGACGACCTGCCAAAGTTTATTAACTACAGCTTCCTGAGAAAAGTAACCGATAAATGGGAAACGCGTTGGGCATAACGGCATGACCGTTTGTTCCCCATGCTCACGAAGGAAACGATCATGACACAGGAAATTGTCGGTGATCTTGCCAACGTCCGGTCGCACTTTCCGGGTACGGTCGGCTCCGTTTATTTCGATACCGCGTCGCGCGGCCTCGTGCCGGTCGAAGCCAAGGCCGCGATCAACGAACAGGTCGATCATCGAATCCGCGGTGATGTCCAGAAGCCGAAAATGTTCGAAATCATCGACCGCGTTCGCAACCTTTATGCGAACTTGATAGGCGCCGCACCGCATGAAATTGCCTTCACGAAAAATGTTTCAGAAGGCCTCAACATCGTCGCTGCCGGCCTGCCCTGGAAGGCAGGCGATAACGTAGTACTGTGTCCGCAGCTCGAACACCCCAGCAACATCTATCCCTGGCTTAATCTCAAGAGCCGCGCCGGTATTGAAGTAAAGACCGTCAAATCAACCGACGGACACATGCCGGTCGAGGAGATGATCAGGGCGGTCGACAGGAAGACGCGAGCCGTCACCTGCTCCTTCGTGACGTTTGCTCCTGGGCTCCGGACCGATATCCAGACACTGGCGGAATATTGTTACAAACGTGATATCTTGCTGCTTGTCGACGCAGCCCAAGGAGTCGGCATCCTCGATATCGATGTCCGCAAAACCCCGATTTCCGCAATTTCGGTCTCGACCCAAAAAGGCCTGCTCGGCCTTTACGGCATGGGCTTCCTTTACGTGCGGGAGAAATGGGCAGAGCGCATCGAGCCGCCATTTTTGTCGCGCTTTGGCGTCGATCTCGGCAGCGCTCATGAAGCGACCGGCGGCAGCGATAATTACGCTCTGATGCCTGGTGCTCGCCGCTTCGAGATCGGCAACTACAACTTCCTCGCCGCCACGGCGGTCGAACCCGGCCTTAACCTGATCAACAGGGCATCGACACCGGCAATCGAAAACCGCGCCCTCGGCCTCGTCGAGCGGATGATAGAGGGATTGCAGCGAATTGGGTTACCAGTGTTTTCGCCCGAGCCGGGCGTCCATCACGGCCATATCGTCGCGATTGGCGACGCTATAGGCGGCCAGCATGATACGACCGACAATGTGGCGATGCAGTCGCTCTACGACGAACTCAGCAAGAACGGTATCCGATTGACGATCCGGCGTGGATTGCTGCGCGTCTCATGCCATTTCTACAACAATGAAGACGATGTCGATCAGCTACTCCACGTCGCAGGCAAGTGGCACACCAAAAACATGGTCTGAGTAGAACCGCTGGACGCTTTTGCATGGGCACATGGCTGACTCGGTAGCGGTCGCGCCGTGATCTATGCTGCTGACCGACCGTGCCCCAGCATAAATTCAAGGCTCTAGTGCTCAGCACCGCATTTGATGTCGCTACTCGACGAGCGGCGTTATCCTTTTAGCCAGCGGGAAATCTCTCGGTGAAATCCTTCCCATTTTTCGCGAAAGACATAAGCTCCACATCCTTGCTGACACTTTTTCAGTAATGCAAAGAGACCCCCGACAATGGCCATACACTTCAGGGCGGATGAATTAGCCGAACGGCGCAAGAAGGCGACTGCGGCGATCAACGCGCGCAAGCTCGACGGCCTGCTCATGTTCCGCCAGGAAAGCATGTACTACCTGACGGGCTACGACACGTTTGGCTTTTGCTTCTTCCAATGCCTTTATCTTGGCGCCGATGGGCAGCTTGCTCTGGTCACGCGCGCGCCCGACGAACACGTTGCTCGCTATACATCAATCGTCGAAGACATTCGCGTCTGGATCGACGGGCCCGATGCCGACCCGGCATTCACCGATCTCAAGCCGATGCTCGAGAGCTTCAGCTGTCACGGTAAACGGCTAGGCGTAGAATGGAATGCCTACGGCCTCACCGCGCACAACGGCCGTAAGCTCTCTGCCGCTCTAGATGGCTTTTGTGAACTCGAAGATGCTTCCGATCTCGTCACGCGGTTGCGCGTAGTCAAGAGTACTGCCGAGCTCGCATTTGTCCGTCAGGCTTCCGGAATGGCCGACGACGCACTGGAAGAGGCCTATCGGCTGTCGCGGCCGGGGGCCCATCTCAACGACGTGCTTGCGGCAATGCAATCGGCTGTGTTCAAGAAGGGTGGCGACTATCCTGGCAACGAATTCATCATCGGCTCGGGTGATACTGCAAAGCTTGGCCGTTATCAGAGCACGCGCCACGCACTGACCGACAACGACGTCGTTCAGGTCGAACATGCCGGCGTCTACCGACATTATCACTGCTGTCAGTTTCGCACGATCAAGGTCGGTGCTCGTAATCTGCAGCACGAAGCCATGTACGCGGTGAGCCTGGAAAGCCTCGCTGCTTGCAAAGATGCCATAAGACCGGGCGGCACATTCGGTGATGTCTTCGCCGCTTATGCTCGAGTCATGGAGCGGAGCGGCTATAGGCAGAGTCGGCACAATGCATGCGGTTACGGACTGGGCGCTACGTTCCATCCTACCTGGATGGATTGGCCGATGTTCTATCGGGATAATCCGATCGTGCTTGAGCCTGGAATGGTTGTCTTCTTCACCGGCGGGGTTCGCGATCATAAAACAGGGTTGATGGCCGTCGCCGGGGAAACCGTGATCGTGACAGCCAATGGCTACGAACGGCTGTCGCGGCTACCGCTTGACTATGTACGTTGCGAGTGAGCCAGTTTTCCAGGGAATATTGCTTGATATGACAGATTGCCTGCACACGAACGTTGGCCTCAGGCCCCGCAAATCCGTTTGCCCACAGTAGCCGATGACAATCGAGACGTCTTATCCCTGCCAACCATCGGCGACGTGACTAGAAGCCTTTCCAGACCCTTGTGTGTACCAATAACCTAATCCCGCACATAATGGTGATGAAGGCCGCCGAGGATGGTGTGTGACGCGACATTCCCGATCCGCTGAACGGCGCGAAACGCCGGAGCATCTTTGTCCAGCGAGCGGTGCGTCCTGATTTCGTTGTAATAGCCGGCATAGGTTTGCATGATCCGACGCAAGTGAGCCTCGCTCAAAACGACGAAGTGATCGAGACACTCCCGCCGGATTGAGCCGATCAACCGTTCAGCGAAGCCATTCTGCGAGGGCGCAGCCGGCGCTATAGGTTTGTCCCGGATGCCGTATGGTCAAAAAATTGAAACGGCCGCAGGAATTGAGACGGTTGCCAAAGCAC
>CAZLWN010000013.1:0-44040 GCA_964563195.1 uncultured Undibacter sp.
TCGCGGCGCTCGGGCCGGTCGATCAGCACAGCCAGGTGCAGCTGTTCATCGCCGGCCCGCGCGACAAGCTGTTCACCGTCGTCACCGTCGCCGCCGCGGGCTTAGGGCCGCGCATCGACGGCGAGCTCGCCAGGCTCGCCGGCGAGCCCGGCTTTGCCGGCAAGACCATCGGCGACCTGGTGGCGGCGGAAGGCCGCGCCACCGCCGAGACCTTAGCCAAGAACGGCTGCCCGATGCGCACCATTCATCTGCCGAAGCTCGACGAGGCCGCGCTCGGCGAGCTCATGATGCATTTTATGCTCGAGACCATCATCGCCGCGCACCTGTTCGGCATCGACGCCTTCGACCAGCCGGCGGTGGAACAGGGCAAGGTGCTGGCGAAGAAATATCTTGCTTCCTAGTCATTCCGGGGCGCCGCGTAGCGGCGAACCCGGAATCCATACGCCGCAGCAGATCGAATTTGCACAGCTTTCGTTTCAATGGCGACTCTGGGATTATAGATTCCGGGCGCGCGCGCGATGCGCGCGCCCCGGAATGACAGCCAAATGATCCACATCACCGACACCATCTCAATCGACGAATCCGAATTGTCGGAATCTTTCGTGCGCGCCTCCGGGCCGGGCGGGCAGAACGTCAACAAGGTGTCGAGCGCCGTGCAGTTGCGCTTCGACGCACGCCATTCCCCGTCGTTGCTAAACGACGTGGCGCTGCGGCTGATGCGGCTTGCGGGCAAGCGGCTGACCAAGGAAGGCGTCATCGTCATCGTCGCGCAGGCCCATCGCGATCAGACGCGCAATCGCGCCGACGCGCGCGAGCGTCTGTTCGCGCTGATCCGCCAGGCGGCGGTGCGGCCCAAGCCACGCCGCGCCACCAAGGTGCCGAAGGCGCAAAAGCGTCAGCGGCTGGAGGGGAAACGGCACCGTTCCGACATCAAACGCCACCGCAGCGGGCGGCCGAGTTTTGACTGAGTCTTTCCGTTGTCGTCCCCGCTTCCTCTTCTGTCGTCCCCGCGAAGGCGGGGACCCATACGCCACGGCCTCTCGATGGGGCACGGCGTATGGGTCCCGGGCCTTCCTCGCTTCGCTCGGTCGCCCGGGACGACGGCCGAGAGAATAGCGGGCAAAGCCAATCGGCCCGCCTCGCGGCAGCCCCGTTGCGCCGGTAAAGTTACGTTTGAATCGAATCAGGCGTCCTTCATGCCCGTCCGCCAATTGTCCGAGGCTATCGTCAACCGCATCGCCGCCGGCGAGGTGGTCGAGCGTCCGGCCAGCGTCGTCAAGGAGCTGATCGAGAACGCGCTCGACGCGGGTGCGACCCGCATCGACGTGATCACCGACGGCGGCGGCCGCCGCTTGATCCGCGTCACCGACGACGGCGAGGGCATGACCCGTGCCGACCTCGAACTCAGCGTCGATCGACACGCCACCTCCAAGCTTTCAGGCGACGACCTGCTCGCCATCCGCACGCTGGGTTTCCGTGGCGAGGCGCTGCCCTCGATCGGCGCGGTGGCCCGCCTTGCCATCACCTCCCGCCACGCATCCGAGCCGCACGCCTGGACGCTTGACGTTGATGCCGGCGTGAAAACCGCGGTGAAGCCGGCGGCGCTCAAGGCGGGCACCACGGTCGAGGTGCGCGACCTTTTTTACGCGACGCCGGCCCGGCTGAAATTCCTCAAGACCGACCGCAGCGAGGCCGAAGCGGTGCGCGAGGTGGTGCGGCGCCTCGCCATGAGCCGGCCCGACGTTGCCTTCACGCTCGCCGGCGAGGAGCGCGCGCCGGTGACCTGGAGCGCGGCACCACAAGGCGACCGGCTGGCGCGGCTCGGCGACGTGCTGGGTGCGAATTTCCGCGCCAACGCCTTTGCCGTGGACGCCGAGCGCGAGGACGTACGCCTGGAAGGCTTCGCGGGCCTGCCGACGCTGTCGCGCGCCAATTCGCTCGGGCAGTATCTGTTCGTCAACGGCCGGCCGGTGCGCGACAAGCTGCTGTTCGGCGCGGTGCGCGTGGCTTATGCCGATTACCTGCCGCGCGACCGCCATCCCGTGCTCGCGCTGTTCGTCATGGTCGCGGCCCGCGAGGTCGACGTCAACGTGCATCCGGCCAAGACCGAAGTGCGCTTCCGCGACGGCGCGCTGGTGCGCGGGCTGATCGTGCGCGCGCTCAAGGAGGCACTGGCGCGCGAGGGCAGCCGCGCCGCTTCGACCGGCGGCGGCGCAACCATCGCCGCCTTCCGGCCTGCCGCCGCGCCGCGGCGCGGCAGTTACGACTGGCGGCGCTCACCGGCGCGGCCGGCCGGTTTCGTGCCGTCCCGCGGCGCCGCCGCGCTTGGCTTTGCCGAACCCGCGCAAGCAGCCTTCGAGGTGGGCGAGCCTGCCGCCGACGCGGCGGTGGTGAGCTTCGAGCCGGCGGCGGACTTGATCGAGCGCCCGCTCGGCGCCGCCCGCGCCCAGCTGCACGAAACCTATATTGTTTCGCAGACCCGCGACGGCCTGGTCATCGTCGACCAGCACGCCGCGCATGAACGCATCGTCTATGAGCGCATGAAGACGGCGCTGGAAAAGTCCGGCATCGCGCGCCAGATCCTGCTGATCCCGGAGATCGTCGAGCTCGACGAGGCCGACGCCGCGCGGCTGGTCCAACGCGCCGAGGAGCTTTCGCGCTTCGGGCTCACCATCGAGCCGTTCGGCCCGGGCGCGATTGCCGTGCGCGAGACGCCGTCCATGCTGGGCGACGTCGACGTGCAGGGCCTGCTGCACGACCTGGCCGAGCACATGGCGGAATGGGACGACGAGCTACCGCTCGAGCGCCGCCTGCTGCACGTCTCCGCCACCATGGCCTGTCACGGCTCGGTGCGCGCGGGGCGCAGGCTCAAGCCGGACGAGATGAATGCGCTGCTGCGCGAGATGGAGGCGGTGCCAAATTCCGGACAGTGCAATCACGGCCGCCCGACTTATGTGGAGTTGAAGCTGACGGATATCGAGCGGCTGTTTGGGCGGCGCTAGGGCGCCCGCAAAAACACAAACTCCGTATCGTCGTATGTCCGCCGCTCCAGCTCCTCGAATCCATCCGGCGCCACGAAGCCGGCATCGGCGGCCTCTTCCACCACGATCAACGCCTGCGGCTTCAGCCAGCCACCCTCGCGCGCCGACACTAAAGCTTTCTCCGCCAGGCACCTGCCGTAAGGCGGATCGAGCAACACCAGATCGAACGGCTCGACCGGATGCGCCGGCCCCAGCTTGGTGGCGTCGCGGCGGAAGATGCGGGTGACGCCGCCAAGACCGAGCGATTCCACATTGTCGCGCAGCAGCGCGCGCGCCTCGACACCCTCGTCCACGAACAGCGTATAAGCCGCGCCGCGCGAAATGGCCTCGATACCGAGCGCGCCGCTGCCGGCGAACAGGTCGAGCACGCGCGCGCCGGTGACCGGGTCGCCATAGGCGTGGGTCAGGACATTGAACAGCGCCTCGCGCAAGCGGTTGCTGGTCGGGCGCACCGCGTCCGACTTCGGCCCGGCGAGCGGGCGCGAGCGCAAGCGTCCGCCGACGACTCTCATGATTTGGGCCTGAGATTTTTCGGCCGCGGCCCGCCGCTGCGGTCGCGGCGGTGACGCGGTTTCTTTTTTTTGTCATTCCGGTCGCGCGCGTAAGCGCGCGGGCCGGAATCTATAGCCCCTGTTTTGCGATCGAAACGACGACCGGGGTTATGGATTCCGGGCTCGCGCCCTCGCGGGCGCGCCCCGGAATGACGTAGAGGACTAGTTTTATCCTCCAGCGGCAAATCGAAATCCGCATTCGCTTGCGCCGCGATCTCCGGCCCCAGCGCCGCACGCAATTCCGCCGTCTCCACTTCTTCCACTTTGCCGTCGTCGAGCTCGCCCAGTTCGAATGGCCCATAGGCCACCCGGATCAGCCGGTTCACCTGCAGCCCCAACGACTCCAGCACTTTGCGCACCTCGCGGTTCTTGCCCTCGCGCAATCCAACCGTCAGCCAGACATTGGCGCCTTGCTCGCGGTCGAGTGTGGCCTCGATCGGCCCGTAGCGCACGCCGGCGATGGTCACACCGCCGTGCAAGCGGTCGAGCGCCTCCTGGCTGACGCGTCCGAGGGCGCGCACGCGGTAGCGGCGCAGCCAGCCGGTCGCAGGCAGTTCGAGCGCGCGCGCCAGCCCGCCGTCATTGGTGAGCAGCAGCAGCCCCTCGCTGTTGAGGTCGAGCCGGCCGACGCTGATCAGGCGCGGCAGCTGCTTGGGCAGCTTGGCGAAAATGATTGGCCGCCCTTGCGGATCGGCATGGGTGGTCACCAACCCGCGTGGCTTGTGGTAGCGGAACAGCCGCGTGCGGGTGCGCCCGGGCAGGGGAGCGCCGTCGACGGTGATCTTGTCGCGTGACGTGACGTTGAGCGCGGGCGAGGCGATTACCGCGCCGTTGACGGCCACCCGGCCGGCGGCGATTAAGGCTTCCGCCGCGCGCCGCGAGGCAAACCCGGCGCGGGCGATCACCTTGGCGATGCGCTCGCCGCTCTTTTCGTCTGTGCTCTTGCTCGCCATGCCGGAAGCCGCAATAAGGTTGCGGCCTGATAGCAGAGTTCGCGCAGCGAGACGAGCATGGCGTCTTTCATGGCCATCGCGTTGGAAGAAGCCCGCGCCGCAGGTGCGCGCGGCGAGGTGCCGGTCGGCTGCGTGATCGTGCGCGGGGCTGAAGTGGTCGCGCGTGCCGGCAACCAAACCATCATGGACAAGGACCCGACAGCGCATGCCGAATTGCTGGCGATTCGTGCGGCCGCGGCTGCGCTCGGTTCCGAGCGGCTCACCGCGTGCGATCTCTACGTCACGCTGGAGCCCTGTGCCATGTGCGCGGCGGCGATGTCGTTCGCGCGCATCCGGCGGCTTTATTTCGGCGCTGCCGATCCCAAGGGCGGGGCGGTCGAGAATGGCGTGCGCTTCTTTTCATCGCCCACCTGCCATCACCGGCCGGAGGTCTATGGCGGCATCAATGAGAGCGAATGCGCAGCGTTGCTGCGCGGCTTCTTCGCCACGCGGCGCTGAATTCAAAAACGGGAAATCGGACTAAATGGTCTTGTCCACCAGCTTGCCCATGCCGGGCGGTGGCGGCGCCTGCTTGGCAACGGCATCGGCCGCGACGGCCGCGTTGTCGGTATCGCGTTCATCTTCCGGCGTCGTCGTCTGCTTCGGCGATTTTCCAGTTTTCGGCATGATGACCTGGACGCCTATGCGGCTGGTACTCATTTAGTTTCCGATGACTTGGGTCCGCAGGCTAGCGGACAGGCGTCAACTTTGCGCAACGCCGTCGCGTCGAATACCTGGGCCGGGCGAAAGGATTTGTTGACCGTAACGTGTCGGCAGAAGGGCCGCGTTTAATGGTCGAGCAGCGCGCCGAGCCGTCGCTTGATCTCAGCCTTGGTCGGCTCGGCGGCGCGCAGGATAGCGTTTGCGCGATGGAAATCGAGTACACGAAAGCCGCCGACACCGGGCTGGATCAACAGATCGGGCCGCGTCCATTTGAGCTTCTCCGCGGTAATCGTGTGGCTCATGACCAGCACGCTGGCGTAGACGCATTCCCAGGTATTCGGCATTTCGGCGCGCCCGGCCGGTGGCGCGCCGGAAATGTCCACCGCTGCGACGATATCCGCGCGGCCGCGCAGATGTTCGAATGGCAGCGGGTTGGTGGCACCGCCGTCGACGAGGATACGGCCATTCACCCGCATCGGCCGCATCAAACCCGGGATGGCAATGGATGCGGCGAGCGCCGGAACCAGCGGACCGGATGAAAACGCCACCTCGTTGCGGCCGTAGAGGTCGGAGGCGACGACGATTAGCGGAATGCCCAGTTCCTCGAAGGTCTGCGGCATTCTGTCGGGTAGAAATTTGCCGCAGAGCTTTTCCGCGTCCAACAGCGTTGCCGCGCGGAAGCCGGCACGCAGGCCCGGCAACATGCGCACCCGCGCGCCGATCAGCCGCCGCACGAACCGGGTCCGGTTCTTCGCCATCGCGACGACGTATTGGTGGATGGCCCTGCCGCTCATGCCGGCGGCGTAGGCGGCGGCGAATATGGCGCCGATTGAGGTGCCGGAGAGCGCCACGGGCGTTATTCCCATTTCATCGAAGGCTTCCAGCGCCGCAATATGGGCGAGGCCGCGCGCCCCGCCTCCGCCCAACGTTAGCGCCACGCTTTTTGTCATGCGCCCGCCTCATGCGCGAATGCCCAGGCCTTCTCGGCCAGCGGGCGGATCATCTCGGCTTTGGCTGGCGCAAATTCGGACGTGGCGGTGCCGTCGCGCACGCGCCCGATGATGCCTTGCAGGATGGCGGCGATGCGGAAGAAATTATAAGCGAGATAAGCGGGCAGGGCGGAACGCGGATCGAGCCCGGTGCGCTTGACGTAGGCATCGACGTAATTCGCCATCGACGGAATGCCGAGGCGGCTAAGATCGTGCCCGACCAGCGAGGCCGTGCCGGCCGCGCTCTCCGAATGCGGCATGTGCCAGGCCATCAGGTGATAGGAAAAATCGGCGAGCGGATCGCCGAGCGTCGACAATTCCCAGTCGAGCACGGCGAGGATTTTTGGCTCGTCGCGCGCCACGATCAAATTGTCGAGCCGGTAGTCGCCGTGCACCAGCCGCGCCGGTCCGGCCGGCGGAATATGCGAAGGCAGCCATGCGATCAGCCGCTCCATCTCCTCGATTTTTTCGGTCTCGGAGGCGCGGTACTGCTTGGACCAGCGCTCGACCTGGCGCATGACATAGTTCTCGCCCTTGCCGAAATCGTCTAAGCCGATTTTTTTGGGCTCGAAGCTGTGCAGCCGCGCGATGGTCGCGTTCATGGCATTGTAGACGGCGGCGCGCTCGGCCGGGTTGGAGCCGGGCATCTGCGGCTCCCAAAACACCCGGCCGTCCACGAAGCTCATCAGGTAGAACGCGGTGCCGGCGATGGCGTCATCGTTACAATAGAGCAGGGGCTCGGCGACCGGAAAGCCCTGCCCGTGCAGGGCGCGGATCACGCGGTATTCGCGGTCGACGGCATGCGCCGAGGGCAGGAGCTTGCCCGGCGGCTTGCGGCGCAGCACGTAAGCCCGCTCCGGCGTCCGCAAGAGATAAGTCGGGTTTGATTGTCCGCCCTTGAATTGCCTGACGGTAAGCGGGCCGGCGAAGCCTGCGACCTGGGCTGCGAGATAAGCCTCCAGCCGCGCGGCGTCGAGCCGCAGCGCAGGCGCCGCCTCCTTGGTGCCCGAAAAAGCCCGCTGGCGGTCAATGCTGGTCATGGCCCGGCGCGGCGACTACTTCTTTGCCTCGAACGCGATCGGCGCATCGGCAAAGACCTTGTAAGTTTGCGTCTTTGGCTTCGCTTTATCGGCTTCGTTGACATAACTGATCGAGCTCTTGCCGATGAGCACGTGCGGCAAGATCATCACGCGGATGAAGCGGCTCGGCTTATCAGCCGCCGCTTGCGCGAACACCGGGTCGGAACCGGTCTCGTACCAGGCGCCGCCCGGCCCGTAGCTGGTCGAGCGGTGGTGGGTGTCGATGCGGATGCCGCCCTCGATCAGGCAGCGGATGCCGGGCCCCTGATGCACGTGGCGGTAGGCGCAGCCGCCGGGCGGAAAGGCCACGCTGTCGCCGCGCATCAACAGCTCGCCCTTCGGCATGGTCTCGAGGAAGGCGGTCAACTTCTCGTGCGTCATCATGCCGGGCGCGGCGGCGACCGTTGAACCGGCGTCGCCGCGCGCAAGCTCCCAGCGCCAGCAGGTGACGCCTTCGGCACCGGGCTTGACCACGGCTCCGCCTTCGCCCAGCCAGGCGTCACCGGCGTTCACCGTCTTGCCGCCGATCGTAGCGCCGCCCGCCACCACGAAAATGAAGCGCGGCAGCGGCGGCAGCCGGAACGCGATGGTTTCGAGACTCGACAGCACGTCCTCGTAAAGCCGCAGCACGGGATGCATACAAAGCCCCTCGTTCGTCATGCCCGGCCTTGTGCCGGGCATCCACGCCTTTCTATCAAAGCAAGACGTGGATACCCGGGACAAGCCCGGCCATGACGTTTCAATTTACGTTTCCCGCTCCACTGCCTGCCAGCCGATGTCGCGGCGGCAGAAGCCGTCCGGCCATTGGATGCGGTCGACCGCTGCATACGCGCGCGCTTGAGCTTCCCGCACGGTCTTGCCGCGCGCGCATACGTTCAAGACGCGCCCGCCATTGGCTAGGATTTTCTTGCCGTCCGTCTTGGTGCCGGCATGGAAGATCTCCACGCCTTCGACCTGCGCCGCTTGGTCGAGCCCTTCGATCAGTGAGCCTTTGCCGTAGCTGCCCGGATAGCCGTTCGTGGCCATCACAACGGTGAGCGCCGCGTCCGGATACCAGCGCAGACCGAAATTTTTGAGTTGCCCGTCGCGCGCCGCGACCAATGCCGGCACCAGGTCCGACATCAGCCGCAGCATCAGCACCTGGCATTCCGGATCGCCGAAGCGGACATTGTATTCGATCAGTTGCGGGCCTTGCTCGGTGATCATCAAGCCGGCGAACAGCACGCCCTTGTAGGGCGCGCCGGCTTTGGCGAGCGCGCGCACGGTCGGGCGAACAATGTCATCCATGACGCGCGTGCTCATCGCCGCCGTCATCACCGGCGCCGGCGAATAGGCGCCCATGCCGCCGGTGTTGGGTCCCTTGTCGCCGTCGAACGCACGCTTATGGTCCTGTGCGGCGATCAGCGGGATGGCGGTCTCGCCGTCGCACAGCGCAAAGAAGGAGGCTTCCTCACCGACCAGACAGTCCTCGATCACGATCTCCCAGGCAGGCGTTCCTAAGCCGCCGCCGAACAGCATGTCGATGGCGGCTTCAGCTTCTTGCACCGTCTCGGCGACGACCACGCCCTTGCCGGCCGCTAAGCCATCCGCCTTCACCACGATCGGCGCGCCCTTTCTACGCACGTATTCCTTGGCCGTACCGGCGCCCTTGAAGCGCTGATAAGCCGCGGTCGGGATGTTGTTGGCCTTGCACAGGTCCTTGGTGAAGCCCTTGGAGCCTTCCAGCCGCGCCGCCCATTTGGTCGGCCCGAAGGCCTTGACGCCGGCGGCCTCCAGATCGTCGACGATGCCGGCGCACAGCGGCGCCTCCGGCCCCACCACCACCAGGTCGATCTTTTTCTCCTTGGCGAAGGCCGTCACCGCCGCATGGTCATTTATGTCTACGCTTATGCATTCCGCCTCTTGCGCGATGCCGGCATTGCCGGGCGCGCAATAGAGCTTGTCCGTCAGCGGGCTGGCGGCGATCTTCCAGGCCAGCGCGTGCTCGCGCCCACCGGAACCGAGGATCAGGATGTTCATGGGCGAGGCGGCGGCCTTTAGTGTGCGGTCGCGTTTGGTGTAGCATGAGCGTTCACCCCCGCAAGAGATTCGAGCCCGATGGCAGAGCCCGCGCTGAATAACGTTGTGGAATGGACCGTCTCCGAGCTGTCCGCCGCGCTCAAGCGCACGGTCGAGGACGCCTATGGCTATGTGCGGGTGCGCGGCGAGGTATCCGGCTTCAAGGGCGCCTCGCCCTCCGGCCACGTCTATTTCCGCCTCAAGGACGACCGCGCCGTGCTCGAAGCGGTGATCTGGAAGGGCGTCTACGGCCGCATGCGGATCAAGCCGGAGGAGGGGCTCGATGTCATCGTCGCCGGCAAGCTCACCACCTATCCCGGCTCCTCCAAATACCAGATCGTCATCGACACGCTGGAGCCGGCCGGCGTCGGCGCGCTGCTGAAACAATTGGAGGAGCGCAAGAAGAAGCTTGCCGCCGAAGGCCTGTTCGACGAGGCGCGCAAGCAACTGTTGCCGTTCATCCCCGAAGTGATCGGCGTCGTCACCTCGCCCACCGGCGCCGTCATCCGCGACATTCTGCATCGTCTCGCGGACCGTTTTCCGCGCCGCGTGCTGGTGTGGCCGGTGCGGGTGCAGGGCGAGAGTTCCGCCGCCGAAGTCGCAGCCGCCATCGACGGCTTCAATGCGCTACCGGAGAAAGGTCCGCTGCCGCGGCCGGACCTGATCATCGTTGCGCGCGGCGGCGGTTCGCTTGAGGACCTGTGGTCGTTCAACGAGGAGATCGTGGTGCGCGCAGCGGCGGCCAACATGATCCCGCTGATTTCTGCGGTCGGCCACGAGACCGACGTGACGCTGATCGATTTTGCCGCCGACAAACGCGCGCCGACGCCGACCGCCGCCGCCGAACTGGCCGTGCCGGTGCGCAGCGAGTTGATGGGGCAGATCGCCGCGCTCGCTGCGCGTCAAATTCAGTCCTGGCAACGCGGCATGGATATGCGCCGCACCGAATTGCTAGCCGCGACGCGCGCGCTGCCTGCGGCCGATGAATTGCTTGCGGAACCGCGCCAGCGGCTGGATGCGCTGGCGAAACGTTTGCCGCGCGCCTTGCATGCCAATGCTCAGCTGCACCGCACCCATCTCGCCCGGGCGTCGGCGCGCCTTACGCCGCGTCTTTTGAAACTAAGGCTGGCGCGCAATAGCGAAATCGTCGTCGCGCTCGACCAGCGCCGCGTGCGCGCCTTGCGCGTTGCGCTCGGTCGCTGCGGCCAGCGCCTGCGCGGCGCCGGGCTATTGCTCAGCGCCTATTCCTATCGCGGCGTGCTCGGCCGCGGCTTTGCGCTGGTGCACGACGGCAAGGGCCGTCCCATACGCGCGGCGGCGAGCGTCACGCGCGGCATGCGGCTGGACATCGAGTTTGCCGACGGCCGCGTGGCCGCGGTCGCCGATGGCGAGGGCAAGCCGCAAACCGTGCCCGCGCCGGGAAAGCCGCGCAGCCGCAGCGGCAAGGGCGGCAGCGGCCAGGGCAGCCTGTTCGGCGCCTAGGCTTTTGGACGCGCCGGCGGGGTTTCGCGCCAAGCCGCAAAGCACTATCCTTGAACGGTTCGGGAATGGAGGCCGCTCTTGCTCAATCGCTATGACCGCTCCGCGCCGATGAACGGCGAAGCCGAGGTCAAATTCCTCGACGGCGACTTCCGCGTGGTCAAGCCCGGCGCCTTTGTGCGCTGCGCGGTCACCGGCCAAGCCATCCCGCTCGAGGAACTCAAATATTGGAGCGTCGACCTACAAGAGGCCTACGCCACGCCCGAGGCGGTGATCGAACGCCACCGCGCGCATTACCAACATTGACGGTCATACGATCACACCGGAGCCGCTCCCAGTGGCAATCTCTCGTGTGTCGCGCCGCCATAACAACAGACGCGCATCGGTCGCGGGGCTGCGCGCCACCGAGATGATTTCTTACTATTTGCTATTGGCTGGCTTTTCGTCGGTATTTGTCAGACGAAAGCCACGCAGCAGTATTCGGGTTCTCTCGAAGGACCGATATTGAGGAAAGTAGGTGGCAGCTGCGCTAACGCCGAGCCAATTGCCCCACCCAGCCCAGCCATAGTTCTCATACACAAGTTGTGGTTCGACCGGTATGTCTTTGGGTCTCTCATCCGAATTTGCGTAATCGTGCCATTCAGCTTCAGATTTCAATCCGAGGCCGCGCGCGAAGGCGCGCGCCTTCTTGAAGGATCGATGCCGGCGGTCACTGCGTGAACGTCGATCTACGCCGGACCTACGTTCTCCCTGCAAAAATCGATCGACTTCCGACCGGGTGTCGAACCCGCAGCGACGGTCGCGGCCGGTTCGCCGTTCGCGGCCAGAACGAGTCTCGGTGGGGTTTGCCTGCATATTAGAAACCGCAACGAGATCTCTACTGGCTGTTGAATTGCTTATTGCGCATTCGGAATGAGGTTTGAACCGACCTCTTCCGTGCAAGAACTTATCTTCTTCCGATCGCTCGATATGTGCAGATCGACGATCATGGTCGGATCGCGGATTGCGATCAGAGCTCGCGTTATTGCCTTTGTTCGAATTGTCGCGGTCCATGGCATCATGCTCACTGGCGGTTGCAATGCTATTTGTGTCCCCTAAACAATGTCTGAATCACGGAAAAGTCTGCGGAAATAAGGGTCTTCATAAAAATTCTCTAACCAATGTGACGCATTCCAGGCTCCGAAATGGGCACAGCATTTGGCTATATCGCCATGTCCTCTTCCAGAGGAGGGAACGGATGGGTGTCACCGCCGCAACTTCGTCATCGCCAGCCGCCGCAGTTCATCCGCTTCCTCGATTTCCAGCGTCACCGCCAGCACGTGCACGCGCGCGGCCAGCGCCTCGGTCAGCGGGTCGCCGGCCATGCGGGCGCGGTCCTTCTCGGTGGTGAGCAAGGCAAGGCCGACGTGCTCGGCATCCATGATGAGGGAAGCTGCTTCCTCCGCGCTGAAGCGGTGGTGGTCTGGAAACGTCCGGCGCTCGGCGACCTCGATGCCGGCTTCGGCCGCGCTGGCAAAAAACTTCTCCGGATCGCCGATGCCGGCAAAGGCCAGCACCTTGCGTTCTTTTAGCGCCGGGCCCGCGGCGGTATCGGGCTTGAGCCGTCCACGCAGCACCGGCAGGCCACGCGCGCGCGCTGCGGCAGTGACGTCTTCTGCAGCGCCGCCGTCGCCCACCACCAGCAGCGCATCGCTGCATGCCAATTGCGTTTCGAGCGGCGCCCGCAACGGGCCGGCAGGAAACACGCATGCGTTGCCGATGCCGCGCCGGCCGTCGACTACAGCCAGGGTAAAATCCTTGACGATCGTTCCATTCTGCAAACCGTCGTCCATGATCACGATGCTGGCGCCGGTGCTGCGCGCCAGTTCGGCTCCTGCCACGCGGTTGCGCGCAACGACGGTGGGCGCCACGCGAGCCAGCAGCAACGCCTCGTCGCTCACCTCCGCGGCGTGGTCGGCATGCGCGTCCACGCGCTTCGGCCCGTTGACGCTGCCGCCATAGCCGCGGCTGAGGCAAAACACCCGCTCGCCCGCTTCGGTCAGCAGCCTTGCGATCGTCAGCACGGCCGGCGTCTTGCCGACCCCGCCCAGCGTGAAATTGCCAACGCATAGTACCGGCAGGCCGGCGCGCTTGCCGCGCCGTGTCATCCGCCGCGCCGCGACCGCGCCATAACAAGCGGCGAGCGGCGCCAACAAATGCTTGCACAGGCCGCCCTTGCGCCACCAGAAAGCCGGCTCACGCATGATCGGCCCGTTTGCTCAGTTGCAACTGCATGAGATAGGGCTCGAGTGATTGGAGCGTGCGCTCAAGCGCGCCGCCAAGCGCGTCGACCGTCGCACGCGCCGCATCGGCTGCGCGCGCGCACGCGGCCGGATCGTTCAGCCAGGCCGCCAGCGCGGCCGTGAGCCGGCCGGCGTCGTCGACGGGTTCGGCGCCGTGCGCGGCGTCGAGCGCGGCATAGACCTCGGCAAAATTCCAGACATGTGGGCCGTGCAGGATGGCGGCGCCGAGCTTGGCGGCCTCGATCGGGTTCTGGCCGCCATGCCGCACAAGCGACCCGCCGATGAACACCATCGGCGCCAGCCGGTAGAGGAGGCCGAGCTCGCCCATGGTGTCGGCTACGTAGACATCGGCCGCGGGATGGGGTCGCTCGCCGCGCGAGCGCAACGCAGCCTTCAGTCCGGCCGCGCCCGCGAGCTCGCGCACGCCGGCACCGCGCTCGGGATGGCGCGGCGCGATCAGCGTCAGCAGCCCCGGAAAATTACCGCGCAGCCGCCGATGCGCGTCAATGACTGCGCTTTCCTCGCCGGCATGGGTGGAAGCCGCCGCGATGACCGGCCGGCTGCCGATCGCCGCCCGCAAGTCCGCCAGCTTGGCGTCGTCGGCGGGCAGCCCCGGCGCGTCAAACTTGAGATTGCCGGTGGTGACGATACGCGGCGCCCCCAGCGCGCCAAGGCGCTCGGCGTCGGCCGGCGTGCGCGCGAGACAAAGATCGAAGCGCCCCAGCAGGTCGACGATCGTGCCCGGCAGCCGGCGCCAGCGCCGAAACGAATTTTCGGACAGCCTGCCGTTGACCACGATCATCGGTACGCCGGCGCTCGACGCCTCGATGATCATGTTCGGCCATAGATCGGATTCCACGAACAGTGCGAGGTTTGGCTGCCAATGCCTTAGGAAGCGGCGTACAAAGCGCGGCACGTCGAGCGGCACGAACTGATGTATGACGCCGCGCGGCAGCCGTTGCTCGGCGAGCCCGCCCGAGGTGACGGTGCCTGAGGTGACCAGCACGTCGATGCCGCGCGCGGCGATGCGCTCGATCAGCGGCAGCACTGCCACCAGTTCTCCGACGCTCGCCCCGTGCACCCAGACCAGCGGCCCGTCCGGCCGTGCGATAAGGGCTTCGCCCCGCCGCTCGGAAAGCCGCGCGCGGTGCTCTTTGCCGTGCCGGAGCCGCTGTGCCAGGAACAGCGGCGCCAACGCCGCCGCCGCCGCCGACAACAGCCGGTAGATGCGTAAAGCCGCGGGCAGCTTCTCGCTCATGGCTGCCCCGTGCGGTCGGCGATGGCGTAGGCGCGCGCGGTCACGCGGTTGAGCTCGTTCTCGACCTGTTGACGCGCGGATTCCAGCGCCGCGTCGTTTGCGTCAGAGGCGACGAAGATCGGCTCGCCCGCCACGATGGCGATGCGGCCGAACGGCAGATTGATCGCGCTGCGGTCCCAATTGTCGAGCTCGATGCGCCGGCTCGACGCGATTGCCACCGGATAGATCGGCCGCCCGGAATGCTGCGCCAGTTTCACTACGCCGGCCCCCGCCACGCGCGCGATCTTCGGCACGTCGGCAGTGAGCGCGATGTTGTAGCCCTCCTTCAGCGCGTCGAGCATCTCGGTGAAGGCGACGGCGCCGCCCTTGCGTTGAAATTCGCTGTTGTGCGCTCCCGAACCGCGGATGATTTCGATGCCGAACCGCTCGGCGACGCGCGCGTTGATCTCGCCGTCGCGGTGGCGCGAAACCAGAACTTTGGCGAGATCGTGGGCGTCGCGTTTGATGAACGGCGCTAAGAAATGTTGACCGTGCCACATCGCCACGATCGCTGGCCTCTGTACCTTGTCATAGATGCCGGGCGGCTCGATCATGATGCGATTGGTATGTCGGACCAGCCGCAGATACCACGTCGCTACCGTGCCGACGGTTTCCTGAAAAGCGGGCGAGGCGACGATACGCTTGAGCGACGGCATCGGCATTCAGCGCGCCACCCGACCCGCGCTTTCGGGGTCGAGCAGACGGTGCAGGTGGACGATGAAATAGCGCATATGGGCGTTGTCGACGGTCTTTTGCGCGTTCGCCTTCCAGGCGGTATAGGCGCTGGCGTAATTCGGGTAGATGCCGACGATATCGAGATGGTCGAGGTTGCGGAATTCGGTCGTGCCGAGCTCGGCGAGTTCGCCGCCGAACACGAGATGCAGCAGTTGTTTTTGTTTTCCCGGCACTTGTTCGGACATGGCTTGATCCCTTAGCGCATGATCCCGAAAAAGCCTGCCCCCGACCAGATCGGGGGTGAGAACCGGTATTCCGACAAGATCATATCCAGGCAATTAAGCGAATTCGGCCATGCGGTCGCGTACCAGATCAATCAGCGTGCCGTGGCGCGCGGGACCGGCGGCGATCAGCGCGTCGTGCACGGCATGCGGCCGATCATAACTCAATGGCCGGCCGGCGAAGTCGGTCATGACGCCGCCGGCTTCGTGCACCAAAAGATCGGCTGCCGCAAGGTCCCAGGCGTGGCTGCCACCCGAGGCGAAGGCGGCGTCGAGTTCGCCATGCGCCACGCGCGCCAGCCGCAAGGCCAGCGAAAACACCTTGGGCTGCGCCATGATCTGCGGGCTCAAGCCGGTGAGCCGGTCGAGATAGCGTTTAGGGCCGGCTAATCGCGCGCCGGCAAGCTGGGCTCCGCCGCTTGTCGTTAGGGGGTCGCCGTTCAGCGTCACGCCTTGGCCGTGCACGGCAAGAAACAGCTCGTCGGTCATCGGCGCATAAAGCGCGGCGAGCTGCGGGCGCCCTCGCGCGGCGAGCGCCACTGAAATGGTCCAGTCGGCGCGGCCGGAAATATAGGCGCGAGTACCATCGATCGGATCGACGATCCATGCGCTGGTTGCCGTGCGCGCGTCCTGCTGCTCGTCGGTTTCCTCCGATACCCAACCGGCGCCGGGCGCAAGCACGTTGAGCCGCGCGCGCAGGAAATCATTGACTGCGATGTCGGCCTCGCAAACCGGCGAGTTGTCATCGCCCTTGGTCCAACGCTTGAAGGACCTGCGCGCGGTCGCGCGCGCAAGCGCGCCGGCTTCGCGCATGACGGCTGCGAGCGGCTCGCGCAAATTACTGGCCGGCAACGGTCAGGCCCTCCAGCCGCAGTGTCGGCGCATTGGCGCCATAGCGGAATTCGAGATCGTTCGCGGGCGTGAGCGCGCGGAACATGTCGATAAGGTTGCCGGCGATGGTCACCTCGCTCACCGGGTACGTGCACTTGCCGTTCTCGATCCAGAAGCCGGAGGCGCCGCGGCTGTAGTCGCCGGTCACCATGTTGACGCCCATGCCGATCAGGTCGGTGACGTAGAAGCCGTCCTTGATGTCGGCGATCAGGTCGTCGGCGCTTAACGTGCCGGCTTCCAGATGCAGGTTGCTCGGCGCCGGCGCCGGCGTCGACGAGACGCCGCGCTGGGCGTGACCGGTGGTGGTGAGGTTGAGCTCGCGCGCGGTGGCGCAGTCGAGCAGCCAGGTGCATAGGGTCCCGTCCTCGACCAGCGCCAGCGTCCGGCACGCCACCCCCTCGCCGTCGAACGGGCGGGAGCGCAGGCCGCGGTTGCGCAAGGGGTCGTCGATGATGCGGATGCCGTCTGCAAACACCTTGGCGCCCATCTTGTCGCGCAGGAAGCTGGTCTTGCGCGCAACCGCTGTGCCATTGGCGGCGCTGGCGAGATGCGAGACCAGCGTGCCGGCCACGCGGCGGTCGAACACCACCGACACCTTGCGTGTCGAAACTTTACGCGGATTGAGCCGCGCGACGGCGCGCATCGCCGCTGTGCGCCCGATCTTGTCGGCGCTCTCCAGATCGGCGGCGTGCCGGACGCTCGCATTATCGTAGTCGCGCTCCATGCTGGTACCGGTGCCGGCGATGGCCGTCATCGACACGCCGTGGTTGGAGCCGAGATAGGCGCCGCAGAACCCGTGGCTGGTCACCAGCACCATGCCGCCGATCCCCACCGATGCGGAGGCGCCGTCCGACTTGATGCCCTGGACGCTGAGCCCCGCCTGCTCGGCGGCGCGCGCGATGGTTTCAAGTTGCTTGACGTCGGGCAGCGCGCGGTCGATCAGGTCGAGATCGGGAAAATCGTGCGCCAGCAGGCCTTCGTCGGCGAGACCGGCATATTTATCCTCCGGCGCGGCGCGTGCCATCGCCACCGCCCGTTCGGCCAGCGTTCGCATGTCGCCGGCGAAATCGTTGGTGGAAACCACCGCCTGCCGTTTTCCCACCAGCACGCGCAGGCCGAGATCGTCGCTTTCCGCGCTTTCCGACGATTCCACCGCGCCGTCGCGGACCTCGATCCCGAGCGCCAGCGAGCGCGCCACCACCGCGTCGGCGGCGTCGGCGCCGCCGCTAAGGGCGGCCCGCACCAGCCGCTCGGCGCGCTCGATGAGCGGGGTCTGGTCGAACAGTGAGTCTGCGGGGGCGAGCATGGTTGGTCACTTGATCAAATGGCGCGGAAACCGGCCGGCCGCAACGGCGATTCCGAACATTTTGCGCGAGCGCGGCAACACCTCGTCAATCATGGTTTGCAACGCCCCGTCAATCATGCGGCGGCGCTACAATCGATTAACCCCAAGCATTAAGCGGATTCCGACGCGTTTCTGCCATGATCGCCGTAACGACCGGGCCCATAAGCCCGGCGCGGGAGAGTTTGAGGCGTCAAATGCGAAGTGGCGGATGCCCGGCCGGGTCGGGCCGCGCGTTGCGGCTCGACCCGTTCGCCCTGCCGGTGCGGTTTGCGGCGAGCGACGCGGTTGCCGACGAGCGGGTGCGCGAAATCGAGCTGCATCGCACCCGCGTGGTGGTGCGCCGCCGGCTCGCCGGCATGCGCATGGCGCTCAATTTGCCGGTCTCGGCCTTTGCCGGGGTGGCATTGCGCCTGGTGGCGGGCGACGTCGCCGTCGTGCTCGCGCACAAGGATCCAGGCCTGGCGCTGCCGCTGTTTCTCTCCGCTGAAGCCGACGAGGCAACGGCGCACTGGCGCAGCTGGGGCGCCGTGCTCGGCCTGCCGCTGCTGGTGGAACACGATGACGGCTGGCACGAGCCATTCCCGCGGCTGGGCGCGCTGCGCGTTTCCCCGGTGCGCCCGCGCCGCCGCCGCCGCAGCCCGCTCAAGCGCCGCCGGGCGACGATGCCGCTGCGCCGCACCCGCTGCGAACTCAACGCCGCCACGCCGGTCCATCGCGGCGAGCGCGAGATCATCGCCAGGAATTAGCAGAAGCCTTACTTACAGCGCTGCAGCGTCAGCGTGCCGCCCTGCTCAAGCTGCAGCGTGATGCGGTCGTCGTCGATTTGGCGCAGGGTGTAGGTGGTGTGCCCGTCGCTGATCTGCCCGTTGCTGAACTCGTCGACCACGCGATATTGCGACGGCCCGTCCGCCGTCACCGAGCGATTGCGAAAGGCGCGCACGCCGCCGGTGCTGTCGGTGCGCTGATTGCCGTTGAAGGAGATCACGCGCCGGCCGTGACACTCGATGGCGCCCTTTGTGCTGCTTGCGCTCTGGCCCCATTTGCCGGAGACCGGATAGGTCGCGGCCAGGGCCGGCGCGGCGAGCGCGGCCGTCAGCATCGCGGTCAGAGTGGCTTTTTGCATGGCGCGCAGCCTCGCACTGCCGGTGATAAATGCAAGCCCCGGCCGCAGCGATGTTTATCGCGTCCGCGGCCGGTTCATTGTGTTAACTGGGGCGGCCATATCCCCCCGCCGTCGGGGTCTGGATGATGATGGCCTCATCGGCATCGAGCGTGGTGTCGTCGCAGCCTTGCAGTTTCTCCATGCGGCCGTCCTGGCGCCGCGCCCAGTTCTCGCCGACCTCACCCGGTTCGCCGCCGGCCAGCCCGAACGGCGGCACCCGGCGGTGGCCGGACAAAATCGTGCATTCCATCTTTTCAAGGAAACGGATGGTGCGCTTGATGCCGTCGCCGGCGTGCCATTGGCCCTTGCCGCCGGAACCTTTGCGGATGTGGAAATCCTCCAGCACCACCGGATAGCGGAATTCCAGCACTTCCGGGTCGGTCAGCCGCGTGTTCGTCATATGCGTGTGCACGGCGTCTGTACCGTTGAAGCCGGGCCCGGCCGGCGAGCCGGAGCAGATGGTCTCGTAATACTGGTAGCGCGCATTGCCGAAATTGAGGTTGTTCATCGTCCCTTGCGCGGCGGCGAGCGCGCCGAGCGCGCCGAACAGCGTGTCGGTGACGGCTTGCGAGGTTTCCACATTGCCCGCCACCACCGCCGCCGGATATTCCGGCGACAGCATCGATTTTTTCGGAATGACGATGTGGATCGGCCGTAGGCAGCCGGCATTCATCGGGATGTCGTCGTCCACCATCACCCGGAACACATAAAGCACGGCGGCCCGCGTCACCGGCTCGGGCGCGTTGAAATTGGTCGGCTGCTGGGCTGAGGTGCTGGTGAAATCGACCGTTGCCGCGCGCCTCTTCTTGTCGACCGCGATCCGGACCTTGATCACGGTGCCCTGGTCCATCTCGTAGGAGAATTCCGCGTCGTGCAGCCGGTCGAGCACGCGCCGTACGCTTTCGGCGGCGTTGTCCTGCACGTGCTGCATGTAAGCCTTCACCACTGGCAACGTGAACTGCGCCACCATCTTGCGCAGCTCCGCCACGCCTTTTTCGTTGGCGGCGATCTGCGCCTTGATGTCGTTGACGTTCTGCACCGGGTTGCGTGCGGGAAAGCGGGCGCGCGTGAGGGTGTCCATCAATTCCTGCTCGCGGAAGCGGCCACGATCCACCAGCGTGAAGTTGTCCATATAGACGCCTTCCTGCACGATGGTGGTGGCGTTGGGCGACATCGAGCCGGGCGAGATGCCGCCGACATCGGCATGGTGGCCGCGCGCGGCCACCCAGAATAAAATATTTCGCTTCTTGTCGTCGAACACCGGCGTGCACACGGTGATGTCGGGCAAATGGGTGCCGCCGTTATAGGGCGCGTTGATGGCGTAGACGTCGCCGGGCGCGATCCGGCCCTTGTTCTCGCGGATGACGGTCTCCACCGCGCGGTCCATGGAGCCTAAATGCACCGGCATGTGCGGGGCGTTGGCGACCAGCGTGCCGTCATGCGCGAACACCGCGCAGGAGAAGTCGAGTCGCTCCTTGATGTTAACCGAATAGGCGGTGTTCTGCAGCGAGACGCCCATCTGCTCGGCGATCGACATGAAGAGATTATTGAATACTTCCAGCATCACCGGATCGGCATGGGTGCCGATGGCGAACACGCGCTTGCGCGGCTTGGCGCGCGACAGCACCAGATGATTCTTTGCGGTCAGCTGCGCCTGCCAGCCAGGCTCAACCACGATGGTCTGGTGCGGCTCGACGATGATGGCGGCGCCCTTGACCTTGTTGCCGGGCCGCAGCTGCTCGCGCGTATAGACATTGGCGCGGTGCCATTTCCCGGCCGAGAAGAACCGCGTGCGCCGCGCCGGCGCCGGCAGCTTGGCGCGTGTACGCTTGCCGCTGCGCTCGCTGAACTTGGCGCCGCCGCCAACCGCTTCCACCGATACCGCCTCCACCATCAGCTGCTTTTTGCGGTCAATGAAGCCAAAGCGCGCCTTGTGTGCCCGCTCGAAGGCGCGCTGCATGCGCTTGAGCGTCATCGGGATCTGCCCCGGCATGACGAAGCCCGGTACCTGCAGGGCCATGTCGGTGCCGGCGTAGCGGATATGCGCGCGCACGATGACTTTGATATTTGCCGTCGGCACCCCCTGGCCGGCGACTTCAGCTTTCGCCACCTTGCCAAGCTCGCTGCCGGTGCGTTTGACCGCGGTCAGCGCCTTAGTCCCGAACGGCAATTCGATCGCCTGCTCGCGGGTGGCGCGGATCGAGGCCAAGCCCATGCCGTAGGCCGACAGCAGCGAGGAGAAAGGATGCATCAGCACCCTTGTCATGCCGAGGGCGTCGGCGACAAGACAGGCATGCTGGCCGCCGGCGCCGCCGAAGCAGTTGAGCGCATAGCGCGTGACGTCGTAGCCGCGCTGCACTGAAATCTTCTTGATCGCGTTGGCCATGTTCTCGACCGCGATCTTGATGAAGCCGTCGGCGACATCCTCCGGCGCGCGCCCGCCGCTGACTTGCTGCGCCAGATCGGTGAAGGCGAGTTGCACGGCGTGGGCGTCGAGCGGCAGGTTCTGGCCGGGCCCGAAGATCTTGGGGAAGAAGTCCGGGATCAGCTTGCCGAGCATGACATTGGCATCGGTCACCGCCAGCGGCCCGCCGCGCCGGTAGCAGGTCGGTCCTGGATTGGCGCCGGCTGAATCAGGGCCGACGCGGAATCGCGCGCCGTCGAAATGCAGGATCGAGCCGCCGCCCGCTGCCACCGTATGGATCAGCATCATCGGCGCCCGCATGCGCACGCCGGCAACTTCCGTCTCGAAGGCGCGCTCGTATTCGCCGTCGTAGTGCGACACGTCGGTCGAGGTGCCGCCCATGTCGAAGCCGATCAGCCGGGCAAAGCCCGCCTGCCGGCCCGTTTCCGCCATGCCGACCACGCCGCCGGCCGGCCCCGACAGGATCGCGTCTTTTCCTTGAAACAGCTCCGCCGCCGTAAGCCCGCCCGACGACATCATGAACATCAGCCGCGCTTGCGAGCTTTTCGCATCGAGATCGCGATCAACATGCGCCACGTAGCGCCGCAGGATTGGCGAGAGATAGGCGTCCACCACCGTGGTGTCGCCGCGCCCGACCAGCTTGATCAGCGGCGAGACCTCGTGGCTGACCGAGACCTGCGCGAAACCCATCTCGCGCGCCAGCGTAGCCACGGCGTGCTCGTGTTCGGGAAAGCGATAAGCATGCATAAATACGATTGCCACCGCGGCGATGCCGTCGGCCTGTGCCGCTTCAAGATCGCGCCGCACCGCGGTCAGGTCAGGCGCGCGCTCCACCGTGCCGTCTGCGCGCACGCGCTCGTCCACCTCGGCGACGCGCTCATAGAGTATGTCGGGCTTGATGATCTCGCGGGCGAAAATCTTCGGCCGCGCCTGGTAGCCGATCTTGAGCGCGTCACGGAAACCCTTGGTGGTCAGCAGAAGCACCCGGTCGCCCTTGCGCTCGAGCAGCGCATTCGTGGCGACGGTCGTGCCCATCTTGACGGCGCCGATACGCCCAGCCGGGATCGGCTCGCCCCTTTTAACGCGCAGCAGGTCGCGGATGCCCTGTACCGCGGCGTCGGCATAGGCCTCCGGATTCTCCGACAACAGCTTGTGGGCTTGCAGCGTGCCGTCCGGCCGCCGCCCGACCACGTCGGTGAAGGTGCCGCCGCGGTCGATCCAGAAATCCCAAGTATTTGGCGCCATCCCAACCCCGCCGCTTTTCGCCCGCTCCGTTATACGGAGCCAAACGCGGCGATGGTAGCGGTCAGTGGCGTTTCACCCGCATGCGCTGCCCGATCACCACCGTCGCCACCACCGCCGCGGCATAGAGCAATGTGTCGGCCCGGATCGGCTCGCCGTTCACCGGCCAGGCCAGCGCCACGATCACGAACGGCTGCAGCAGCATCAATTGCCCGACGCGGGCGACGCCGCCCAACGCCATCGCCGCGTTGAACACGAAGAACGCCAGGAACTGGCTGACGAGCCCGACATAGGCGAGCCCGGCCCAGGCCGGCCACGGCACGTTTGCCAAACCGAGCGGCCACAGCGCCAGCGTCGCCAAGACCGACAGCGGCAGGAACAGCACCACCTGCCAGGAGATCACCTCCCAGCCCGGCATGTGCAAGCTCAGCCGTCCCGACAGCGCGAAGCCGAAGGCGCCGGCGATCACGGTGCCAATGAGGAACAGATCGCCGAGCACGAGGCTGCGCGCCTCGCTGCGGCTCAAGACGAACAGCACGACCACGCCGGCGCCCGCCGCACTCGCCAGCCAGAAGCCCGCGCTCGGCCGCTCGCGCGCGATCAGGGCCGCCGCCGCCGCGGTCGCCAGCGGCACAATGCCGAGCACGACCCCGCCATGGGCGGCCGGCACGCTCACCATGGCCAGCGCCATCAGCACCGGAAAGCCGACGATGGTGCAGAGCCCGGCCAGCGCCAGCTCCCCCCATTGCGCGCGCGTGGGCCACGGCCGGCGCGTGGCGATCAGCAGCGCGAGCCCGGCGGCGCCGGCGATACTGGCGCGCGCCGCCGTCAGAAACAGCGGATCGATGGCGGCAACTGCCAGCCGCGTGGCCGGCAACGTGCCGGCAAACAACCCCATGCCGGCGAGGCCGAGGGCGAGACCGAATCTTGCGCGTGAATTGGGCATGCGGATAGCGCGCGCACGCTAGCGGTTGCGGCGCGCGAAGGCTAGCAAGCGGCGTGGCTGGCGCTACGGATTTCTTGCGGCGGCGGCCCCTGCAATTCGCTCAGCGCGGCGCTGGCCTGCCGGTGCAGCGGCAGCATCCAGGCTTCGTCGACGGGCGGCGGCAGGTCCAGGCTCGCCAGCGGCCCGATCGGCGCCAGCGGGTCGTCGCTATCCGGCGCCAGCATCAGCGCCGGAATCATCAGTGCGACGGTCCACAAGGCAACCGCCAGCAGCAACGCCGGCTTGCGGCGAATTTCCATCACGAAAGCGCCTCCCGGCACTTTTTTGGCGATGGAACAATGTTTCACATTTTTCGCGAGTTTTCGTTGTTATGCCTGCGCAAATTGGGCCGCGCTGATTCAGCCTTCGCTAGCCATGCTGGTCGCCGCGCTTAAGGCCGCGTGCTAGCGTTTTGCTCTCAGCGGGCTGGGGAGTTCGCCATGAATTTTTATTGACGCCGCAACAGCGCGAGGTACGCGAGCTTGCCGAGCGGCTATGCAGCCGTTTCGACGACGCCTATTAGCTCGATCACGACCGCCGCGCCGAAATTCCGGAAGAGTTCTACCGCGCGGTGGCCGACGCCGGGCTGCTCGGCATCGCCATGACGGAGCAATATGGCGGCTCCGGCCTCGGCATCGCCGAAACCGTGGTGCTGATGGGAACGATCGCCGAATCTGGCGCCTGCATGAGTGGCGCTTCCGCCATCCACATGAACATATTCGGGCCCAATCCCGTGGTCGTGTTCGGGACCGACGAGCAAATGCAGCGCATGCTGCCGCCGCTGATCCGCGGCGAACAGAAGGCCTGCTTTGCCGCCACCGAGCCGGACGCCGGCCTCAATACGCCTGAGATTCGCACCAAGGCGGAACGCAAAGGTGACCGCTATATTATCTCCGGCCAGAAAATCTGGATCTCGACCGCCCAGATCGCGCATAAGGCACTCATCCTGGCGCGCACTACGCCGTTCGATTAGGTCAAACGCAAGACCGACGGCATGAGCCTGTTCTACACCGAGCTCGACCGTGCCCGCGTCGAGGTGCGCGCGATCGAAAAGATGGGCCGCCATGCCGTCGATTCCAACATGCTGTTCATCGACGGGCTGGCCGATCCGGAGCAGGACCGTATCGGCGCGGAAGGCGACGGCTTCCGCATGATCCTGCACGGCTTCAACCCAGAGCGCATCCTGATCGGTGCCGAAGCCGTCGGCATCGGCCGCGCCGCGCTGCGTAAAGCGGCGTCCTACGCCAACGAGCGCAGCGTGTTCGGCCGCAGAATAGCGCAGAACCAAGCCATCCAGCATCCGCTGGCCAATTGCTGGATGCAGCTCGAGGCGGCGCATCTGATGGCGCTGAAGGCGGCTGCGCTCTACGACGCCGGCGAAGAGTGCGGCCTTGAGGCCAACTCCGGCAAATATCTCGCCGCCGAGGCGGCGATCGAAGCCTGCGAGGTCGCCGTGTTCACGCTCGGCGGCATGGATTATTCGGCCGAGTATCACGTCGAGCGTTACCTGCGCGAATCCTTCATCCCGCGCATCGTGCCGGTCACGCGGCATATGGTTCTCAACTTCGTGGCCGAAAAGGCGCTGGGATTGCCACGCTCATATTGACGCGTCCCAGTGCGGGCCGCTGCGATCTTGCGGCGCCCTGCCGGCGTTGGCCAAGATAGCGCCAGGCGCCGGTGCAGATGATCGAGGAGCCATGCGATGAAATACCTTGCCTTGGCGCTGCTCGCGTTCGTCCTGCCAGCCGTGCCGGCCGCGGCTATTCCAGCGACGACAAGATGCGCGCGCAGATTGGTCGCTTCGTCGGCAAGGACGTGATGGTGCGCGACCGTTGTCACTTCGATGCTGCGCGCCGTACTCATCCCCGCGGCTATGCTGTCGATTTCCGAATTAGCGCACGAAGGCCATCACTTCTCTGCGGGCGAGCCTGAGAATCCGGACAAACCGGCGCGAGTTATAAAGGTCTCTATGCAAGAACAGGGTAAGGAAATGTTTTATGAACCGTCGCGCATCGTCGTGCGAAAGGGCGAGCAGATCCGCTTCGTCCTCTTCAACGACGGCTCCGAGAAGCACGAATTCGTGCTGGCGATGGTCAAGGAAAATCTCAAGCACGCCGAGACCATGAAAAAGAATCCGCACATGGCGCACCACGATTCCACCGCCATCACGCTGGTGCCTTACGTCAGCGGTGAGCTGCTTAGGAAATTCACCAAAGTCGGCACGTTCGAGTACGGCTGCCTCATTCCCGGTCATCGAGAAGCCGGGATGTACGGCGTAATCGTTGTAAAATGAAAGAGATCTGCCAGAGGCCAGAGGTCGAGATCACTAAGAGGCGCGAATACGTTCGATTCAAATGAGTCTACAATCGACCGATGCCAATTTTGCTTTTGGCACTAAGCGGACTTAGCGCTTGCTAAGCTCGGCGAGTCAAAAAAGTTTTGCGAGCGCCTGTGGAAATTTCGGATGCCGTGCCGCTTCCGTCGCGCGCCAAACTGCGGCATGCCCTCCCATCCAACATCACGCCGCCATCCTCGGACGCCCCGATCATCCGAGCAACGCGCTGCTCGGTGCCGAGCAACGGCGCTTCTACGAGCATGGCGCATGATGCGCGTAATGCATGCGCCGCGCCGGCGAGCTTTGCAAAATTGGCGGGGCCCGGCGGTTTTGCCGCCGAGCCCCCGTGTGACGTATCAGCCGGCCTGTAAGCCGGGTTCTGTACGGCCTGCCGCTTGAAACGGCAGACGTGACGGCCATTCCTCTAGCGCGCCGGTTGCCCGGCGCGTCTAGCAACCTACCCGAACGGCTGGGTCGGACAGACCTGAAGCTTGCGCTTCGCGCCGTTCCTATTCGGTCTTGCTCCCGGTGGGGTTTGCCGTGCCGTTTCCGTCGCCGGAAACGCGGTGCGCTCTTACCGCACCGTTTCACCCTTACCGCTGGCTGATACGCAACGCTGCCGGCGGCGGTCTGTTCTCTGTGGCACTGTCCCTGAAGCTGCCCCGAAGGGCTGCCCCGCCGGACGTTATCCGGCACCGTTCGTCCATGGAGCCCGGACTTTCCTCCCCGGCCGCCTTTCGGCTTGTGGCGCGGAGCGGCCGTCCGGCCGACTGACAGGGATAGGAATGGGGTCCGAGGGGGCGCACGTCAAGCAGGCGCCGCCGCCGCGGTTAAAAAAGCCCGGACCTGTCGGGAGGGGGACAGGCCCGGGCTGGGGGCCACGCGATAAGCTTGGCCGCAGGGATAAACCGCGGTCCGGCTGCGGGCCTCAAGCTCAAGGCGCCCGCGCGAGGCTGGAATGCCAGTCTCGCAGGCCTAGATCAGGCCTTTTTCAGGCGCAGGCGCCGGGTCTGCGGCAGGCGCCGGTGGCTGGTATGAATTTGCGCCGCCAGGCGCTTCACCAGTGCCGGCACTGCGGTGATTGCGGTTCGGACATATTCCGCGCGGTCGGCCTGCGCGCGGGCGAGCGCGGCATGGACGTCGACCGAGTGGATCTGAGAGCGGTTGTGGGTCTTCATGGCAAGTTCTCCGAGGGAGGCGCGTTCGTTTGCCTCTATGCGTTGGCTGCATAATATTATCTCTCATACAGAATATAATGTTGTAATGTATGCATACATTCGTGAAAAAAAGGCACAAATATGGATACCGCCTCCGACCTGCGCGTCTTTGCCCGCGTCATGGACCGTGGTAGTTTTTCCAATGCTGCCAAAGACTTGGGGCTCACGCCCTCGGCCGTCTCCAAGCTGGTGTCGCGGTTGGAAGACCGCTTGGGCGTGCGCCTGCTCGAGCGCAGCACCCGCCGCCTGGCGCTAACCCCCGAAGGTGAAACATTTTTGGCCCACGCCCGGCGCATCGTCGCCGACATCGAGGAGGCCGAGGCCGAAGTCATGCAAACGCGCGGGGCCCCGTGCGGCCGGCTGCGGATCAATTCCGGCACTGCCTTCGGCCTGCACCAGCTCGCCCCCGCTTTGGCGGACTTTTTGGCCCGGTATCCGGAGATCGACGTCGATCTGTCGATTGCCGACCGCTACGTGGATTTGATCGAGGAGCACGCGGATATCGCAGTGCGCTCCGGCCATCTTCCCGACGCTCCGTTCATCCAGCGCAAGATTGCCGACCTGCAGCGCGTGATCTGCGCGGCGCCTTCCTATTTGGCCCGTCATGGCACCCCGAAAACGGCCGCAGACCTGAAGCAGCATGACTGCATTGTTGTGGCTGGGCCTGGTTTGAATCGCTGGCCGTTTAAGGCCCGTAGCGGCATCGATGTGGTCGACGTGCGTCCCCGCGTTTCCACCGACGACGCCGAGGCTGCGCTACGGCTCGCGATCGAGGGCGCCGGCATCATCCGCCTGTCGGATGTTATTGTTGGTGGACCTTTGCGCGACGGCCAATTAGTCGCGCTGCTCACCGAAACCCATCATGTTGAGCCGTTCCCGCTGGCTGCAATCTATCCGGCCGGGCGCCAGCGGCTTCCGCGTGTCGCGGTGTTCATCGAATTCCTGGTCGAGCGCTTCAGCCTCGCGCCCTGGCGGCTGCCGGGAGTGCCAGTCCCGGCAGAGGAGAAGCCGATCCGCTGATGCCTACGCAAGCGGCGACGGCCGCGTCTCGATCAGCGCGCGTAACGTTAGCAGGGTTGAGGCATCGGCAACGCCGTCCACTCGCGCCGGACGGAAATGGCGCTGGAAGGCGCTGACGACGTCGCGGGTGGCGCCGTCGTAGCCGCCGGTCATCTCGACGGCATAGCCGTAGGAATGCAGCGCGCGCTGCATTAGCGCCACCGGTTCGCCGTGGTCGCCGGGCCTGAGCGCCTCGCCCGCGAGGTCGATCGGTGCCGGCCGCACCCAGTGGCCGATGCCGGATTCGCTGAGCAACGCCCAGGGAAATTTCTCGCCCGGATCCTGCTTGCGCGACGGCGCCACGTCGGAATGGCCCAGAACGCGGTCAGGCGGAATCGGCCCACGCCGGGTGACGATCGATTTGCAGAGCGAGATCGTCGCCGCCACCTGCCGCAGCGGAAAGTCGCGATAGCCGAACTCATGTCCGGGATTGACGATCTCGATGCCGATCGAGCACGAATTGATGTCGGTCTCGCCGGCCCATGATGACACGCCGGCATGCCAGGCGCGCCGCTCTTCCGGCACGCATTGCACAATGCGGCCGTTCTCGAAGACAACGTAATGCGACGATACCTTGCTGTCGGGTGTGCACAGCCGTTGCAGCGCCTCCTCGCCGGTCGGCATGCCGGTGTAGTGCAGCAGGATCATGTCGGGCGTGCGACCGCTCTTGCGCTCGTTGTGATTGGGCGAGGGCGCCACCTCGGCAACAATGAAGGAATCCGGCGGGAATAATGCTGACATGGGCCGGTGCCACACGGGATGTTCGAGCGGGAAGACCCTGCATCATTCACCGTGCGTGACCAAAAAAGCAAACTGTCCGGACGCCGCGACGGGATCGCGCCAGCGGCCGCGCCGCCGGCGTGCCGGCGCGTGGCAAGCGGCGTTGCGCGAAAATCTCGGCCGGTGGCCCGGCGAATTCGTCAACGCCGGCAGCCTGGCCGGCCGGCGCCGAAAGGACCGGGGAACCCGGCTGGCGGCAACAAATCCTTAAGTTTAAGGGCCGTTAATGAGTGTTCGACATTGCGCCGCGCCGGAGCCCGGGCCGGGGGCGTCGGGGCTAGGTCAATCCATTGACGCCCATATTATCCCATGATATCCCACAGTTTCTCATCGAGGATGGCGGGCCGCCCCAAGCGCAAGAGCGGCGCCGAAATCCTCCAAAGTCAAGTCTGTGTAAGTCTGCGGCGTTGCGTCCGATCGGTGTGGAGTGCGGGAAATGGACCGCTTCGTGTCGAACGTCACGTTGCGGCTCGACTCCAAGGGACGCGTTTCCATCCCCGCTTCCTTCCGCTCGGTGCTCGCCCGCGACGGTTTCGACGGGCTCTATTGCTATCCGGCGCTGGATCGCCCGGCGATCGACGCCGGCGGGAATGCGCTGATGGCGGAGATCGAGGCAGTAATCACGCGCTATGCCCCGTTCTCGGAAGAGCGCGAGCAGTTCGCACTCGCGTTTTACGGTACCAGCGAGACGCTGAAGATCGATGGCGAGGGCCGCGTGACGCTGAGCGTGTCGCTCAAGAGCCATGCGGGAATTGCAGAGGCGGTCACGTTCGTCGGGTTGGGTCACAAGTTTCAGATCTGGGAACCCGGCCGGTTTCAGACCGAGCTCGCGGAGGCCACCCAAAAGGTGCGCGCGCTCAAGGCCGAGCTGAGTTCCCAGGCGGCGGCGCGCAACGCGCTTGGAGCACGGGAATGACGGTGGGTGGCGACGGCTTTGCCGCTGTCGCTGGCGGACCAGCCCCCCACATCCCCGTGCTTAGCCGCCAGGCGATCGATTTCCTCAAGGTCAAGGACGGCGGCGTTTATATCGACGCCACCTTCGGCGCCGGCGGCTACACGCGCGCAATTCTTGGCGCGGCCGACTGCAAGGTTGTCGCCATCGACCGCGACCGCCAAGCCATCGCGCTGGGGGCCGATCTCGTCGCAGCCGCCAACGGCCGCCTTACGCTGGTCGAGGAACGCTTTTCCAATCTGGAGCGCATCGCGCACACGGCCGGTTTCGAGGCGGCCGACGGCGTGGTGCTCGATCTCGGCGTCTCCTCCATGCAGCTCGACGAACCCGCGCGCGGCTTCTCGTTCCACAACGCAGGCCCGCTTGACATGCGCATGGGTGCGTCCGGCCCGAGCGCCGCCGACGTCGTGGCCGCGGCCAGCGAGCGCGATCTCGCTGATATTATTTTCACCCTCGGTGAAGAACGCCGCTCGCGCGCCGTCGCCCGCGCCATCGTCAAGGCGCGTGAGCAAACGCCGATCACGACCACCGCCGCGCTCGCCGACATTGTCGCCTCGGTGGTGCGCGCTAAGCTGGGCGACATCCATCCGGCCACGCGCACGTTTCAGGCCCTGCGTATCTTCGTCAATACCGAGCTCGGCGAACTTGTCGACGCACTCGTCGCCGGTGAGCGCATCCTCAAACCTGGTGGGCGGCTGGTGGCGGTGTCGTTCCATTCGCTTGAGGACCGCATCGTCAAGTCGTTTCTCTCCGAACGCGCCGAAACGCGCGGCGGCTCGCGCCATGCGCCGGAAGTGAAACGCCTGGCGCCGAGCCTGCGCGTGCTCACTAAGCGGCCGGTCACCGCCGACGCCGAGGAAGTCGCGCGCAACCCGCGCGCCCGCTCGGCCAAGCTGCGCGCCGCCGAGCGCACCGATGCGCCCGCCCACACCGGCAATCCATCCGACCTGCTACCGGGCCTGCCCGCACTCGCCGATGTCTTGAGGGGGCGCTAAGCCATGCGCCTTCTCAATATCCTGGTCATCTGCGCGCTCGTGCTGGCGGCTTCGCTGGTCTACAAGATCAAGTTCGATTCCACGCTGCAGGCCGCGCGCGTGGCCAAGCTGCGCAATGAGTTGCGCCACGAGCGCAACGCCATCGCGGTGCTGCGCGCGGAATGGGCCCGGCTCGACACCCCCGGCCGCATCCAGGGCCTGGCCGACCGCCATCTGGCGCTGCAGCCGATCAAGCCTACGCAAGTCGACACTTTCGATAATCTGCCGGCGCGCCCGCCGGCGCCGCCGCACAGCAACGACCCGATCGGCGCCATGCTGGCGCCCGGCGGGCCCGCCACCACCGGCAACGTGCCGCCGCCGTCGGACAATCGGTGACGCGCATGGTAGCCGCGCCGAAATCGCCCGCAAGCCGATGGCAGCGCGCCCTGCGCTCGCTGCTCTATGGCCGCAACGTCGACCGCGAGGCGAAGGCCAAGGCGCGGCTCGGCCTCGCCATCGTCGCCTTCGCCGGCATTTATGGCGTCATCGCGTTGCGGCTCGTCATGTTCGCCATGGCGAGCGCCGGCCATGGCGGCCACCGCACGGTCAGCCAGGACGCGGTCGCCACTGCGCGGCCCGACATCCTCGATCGCAATGGCGTGATCCTCGCCACCGACGTCAAGTCGCCTTCGCTGTTCGCCGAGCCGCGCAAACTGATCGACGTGGACGACGCGGAGGAACAGCTGACCGCGGAAATGCCCGACTTCGACGTCAAGGAATTGCGCGAGCGGCTGTCTTCGAAACGCGGCTTCATCTGGCTCAAGCGCGAGATCACGCCGCAGCAGCAGGGGGATATCCACCGGCTCGGCATTCCCGGCATCGACTTCCTTACCGAGAACAAGCGCGTCTATCCCAACGGCCCGGTGGTGTCGCACGTGATCGGGTTAGTGAATATCGACAATCAGGGTATCGCCGGCATGGAGAAGTGGCTCGACCGGCAGGGACTGGCCGCGCTGCACATGGCAGGGCTCGCCACCGACCGTTTGCAGCGGCCGGTCGAGTTGGCGCTCGATCTGCGCGTGCAATTCGCCTTGCGCGACGAGCTCATGAAGGCGCGCAAGAAGTTCATGGCCAAGGCCGCCGCCGGCGTGGTGCTCGACGTTAATACCGGCGAGGTGGTCGCGCTTACCTCGGAGCCCGACTACGACCCCAACAATCCGCGCGAGGCCAACGATCCGACCCGCATCAACCGGCTCACCACCGGCGTCTATGAAATGGGCTCGACCTTCAAGGTGCTCACGGTTGCCATGGCCTTAGACTCCGGCAAGGCGACACTGCGCTCGAGTTTCGACGCCAGCCATCCGCTGCACTACGGCCGCTTCACCATCCACGACCACGAGCCCAAGCGCCGCTTCCTCTCGGTGCCCGAGATTTTCACTTTTTCATCGAACATCGGCGCCGCGCGCATGGCGCTGGCGGTCGGTGTCAACCACCACAAGGCGTTCCTCAAGAAGCTGGGCCAGCTCGACCGCCTGCGCACCGAACTGCCCGAAAGCGCCGAGCCGCTGGTCCCGAAGGCCTGGGGCGAGCTCAACACCGTGACCATCGCATTTGGCCACGGCCTGTCGGTCGCGCCGTTGCAGGCGGCGATGGGCGTCGCCGCCACCGTCAACGGCGGCTGGCTCATCCCGCCGACATTCCTGAAGCGCAGCGACGCGCAGGCCAAGCGCCTCGCCGAGCGCGTGCTCAAGCCGGAAACAAGCCGCGACATGCGCTATCTGATGCGGCTGAATGCCGAGAAAGGCACCGCCGCCAAAGCCAACGTTGAGGGTTACTATATCGGCGGCAAGACCGGCACCGCCGAAAAGGTCGTCAACGGCCATTATTCCAAGCATAAATTATTGACCGACTTCATGGCGGTGCTGCCGGCCGATAAGCCGCGCTATCTGCTGCTGATCATGCTCGACGAGCCGCAGCCGATGCCGGAAACCCATGGCTACGCTACCGCCGGATGGAACGCCGGGCCGACGGCGGCCAAGGTCATCGCGCGGATCGCGCCGCTGCTCGATATCGAGCCGCGCTTCGATCTGCCCAAGGCCGATCAACTGATCCTGGCCAAGGCGATCGAAAGCCGCTAACGGCTTTTGCCTGCCGCAATTGCAGGTACAAATAAAGTGCCATGAAGCTCGCCGATCTGCCGCTAAAGGGTGCCCGATTCGATCCGCGTTTCGCCGGCGCGGCGCTCGGCGGCATTGCCGCCGACAGCCGCAAAGTGAAGCCCGGCGAGCTGTTCGTGGCGGTGCCCGGCACCAAGAGCGACGGCCTGTCATTCGTGCCGCAGGCGCTCGCCGCCGGTGCAGCCGCTGTCTTGGCCGAGCAGGCGCCGGCTGTGCCAGCCGGCGTCGCCGTCATCCAGGTCGCCAATGCGCGGCACGCGCTGGCGCTGGCCGCCGCCGCCTTCTTTCCGCGCCAGCCGAAAACCATCGCCGCCGTCACCGGCACCAGCGGCAAGACCTCGGTCGCCGCTTTCACGCGCCAGATCTGGGCGGCGCTCGGGAAGAAGGCCGCGAGCATCGGCACCATCGGTCTGGTGTCGCCCACGGGCGAAAGCTACGGCGCACTCACTACGCCCGATCCGGTGGAGCTGCACCGCATGCTCGATCAGCTAGCCGGCGAAGGCGTCACCCACCTGGCGCTGGAAGCCTCCTCACATGGCCTCGACCAGCATCGGCTCGACGGCGTGCACATTGCCGCCGGTGCCTTCACCAATCTGTCGCGCGACCATCTCGATTATCATCCGAGTTTGGAGGCCTATCTCGCCGCCAAGCTGCGGCTGTTCACCGACTTGATCGTTCAGGGCGGCACCGCGGTAATCGGGGTTGATGATTGCTATGCCGGGCAGGTGGTGGCGGCGGCCGAGAAGCGTGGGTTGAAGATCATGACGGTCGGCGTGCACGGCGACGGCATCAAATTGCTCGGCGGCGAAATCGAAGGCTTCGCGCAGGTGGTCAGCCTCGCGCATGGTGGACAAACGTATAACATAAAGCTGCCGCTGGTCGGCGCCTTCCAGGTGCAGAACGCGGCGCTCGCGGCGGGGCTTGTCATCGCCACCGGCGGCGTTCCGGCACGCACCTTCGCCGCCTTGGAGAAATTGCAGGGCGCCAAGGGCCGGCTGGAAATGGTCGGGACCAAAAACGGCGCGCCGATCTTCATCGATTATGCGCACAAGCCGGACGCGCTGAAGAAAGCGCTTGAGGCCTTGCGCCCCTATGTGCGCGGCAAGCTGACGGTGGTGTTCGGCGCCGGCGGCGACCGCGATCCGGGCAAGCGTCCGCTCATGGGGCGCATCGCGGCCGAGAACGCCGACCGCGTCATCGTCACCGACGACAATCCGCGCAGCGAGAGTGCAGTTTCGATCCGCGCCGCCATTCTGGCCGCCGCGCCGGGCGCGGCTGAGATCGGCGACCGCGCGCAAGCCATTCGTGCCGGCATTGCCGAACTCAAAACTGGCGACGTGCTGCTGATCGCTGGCAAGGGCCATGAGACCGGCCAGATTATCGGCGCCCGCACCGTGCATTTTTCCGATCACGAAGCGGTCGCCGCCGCCTTGCGGGGGCAGGTGGCATGAGAGAAGCGTCGAACGCGCGGCGTACTCGCTTTCCCTCTCCCCTTGTGGGAGAGGGTGCCCGAGCGGAGGCGATAGCCGAGCGAGGACGGGTGAGGGGTCCGTACTCTCAGTCGAGCGCCGACCCTTCACCCGGCTCGCGCTCGGATTCCCTCGGCGCGAGCCACCGTCTCCCACAAGGGGAGAGGGGAAGCGAGATTGCCTCGCGGCAAGGATACCTATGATCGCATTGTGGACCCTCGACGCCATGACCACGGTGATGGACGCCGA
Organism: uncultured Undibacter sp.; assembly: GCA_964563195.1. Taxonomy (GTDB): domain Bacteria; phylum Pseudomonadota; class Alphaproteobacteria; order Rhizobiales; family Xanthobacteraceae; genus Pseudolabrys. The sequence continues at coordinate 34,650 of CAZLWN010000013.1, forward strand.
ACGCGCCGGAACGCTGCCGGCCGAGGTGCCGGGCCTTTCGATCGACAGCCGCAGCATCGGCAAGGGTGAGGCCTTCTTCGCCATCAAGGGCGACAATCGCGACGGCCACGACTTCGTCGAGGCGGCGCTTAAAAGCGGCGCCGGGCTGGCGGTGGTGGCGCGCGCGCAGGCCGCGCGCTTTGCCGACGCGCCGCTGCTGGTGGTCGACGACGTGCTGGAGGCGCTGCGCGCGCTCGCCGGGGCCGCCCGCGCGCGCACGCAAGCCCAGGTGATCGCCGTCACCGGTTCGGTCGGCAAGACCGGCACCAAGGAGGCCTTGCAGCTCGCGCTCTCGCCCGACGGCGAAACCCACGTCTCGGTCGCCTCCTACAACAATCACTGGGGTGTGCCGCTGTCGCTCGCCCGCTGTCCGCAAGGCGCCAAATACGCCGTGTTCGAGATCGGCATGAACCACGCCGGCGAGATCACGCCGCTTACCAAACTGGTGCGCCCGCATGTGGCGATCGTTACGGCCGTCGAGCCGGTGCATCTGGAATATTTCGGCTCGCTCGAAAAGATTGCCGACGCCAAGGCGGAGATTTTTTCCGGGGTCGAGCCGGAGGGTACCGCCGTGCTCAACCGCGACAACGATCAATATGCGCGGCTTGCAGCTGCCGCCAAGGCGGCCGGCGTTGCCCGCATCGTCGCGTTCGGCGAGCACGCTGACGCAGACGCACGGCTGTTGCGGGTTTCACTGCAAGCCGATTCCTCGACCGTCGAGGCCCGCATCCTCGGGCAGAGCGTCACCTACAAGCTGGGCGCGCCCGGTCGCCATATCGTGCTCAATTCGCTCGCCGTGCTGGCGGCGGTCGTGCTGGTGGGCGCCGATCTGGCGCTGGCCGCGCTCGCGCTTGTCAATCTTAAAGCCGCCGCCGGGCGCGGCGCGCGCGCGCGCTTGCGCGTGCCTGGCGGCAGCGCGCTGCTGATCGACGAAAGCTACAACGCCAATCCCGCCTCCATGGCTGCCGCCATCGCGCTGCTTGGCCAGGCGCCGGTCGAAAAGCAGGGCCGCCGCATCGCCGTGCTCGGCGACATGCTGGAACTGGGCCCGCCCGGCGCCGATCTGCACTGCGGCCTGGCCGGGGCGCTCGAGGCCGCGGGTATCGATCTGGTGTTCTGTTCCGGGCCCTTGATGCGTTCGCTGTGGGAGGCTCTTCCCTCCGGCCGCCGGGGCGGCTATGCCGAAACCGCGGCGGCGCTGGAGCCGGCCGTGCTCGATGCCATCCGCGCCGGCGACGCGGTCATGGTGAAGGGTTCGCTGGGCTCTAAAATGGGGCCGATCGTCAAGGCCCTGGAACGCACGTTTCCCCGCCAGGGCGCGCTCGCGCAGACGTCGCGCTAAACGCAGGTTTGACCCGATGTTCTATTGGCTGGCCGATTTCTCCGACAAGCTCTCGTTTCTCAACGTGTTTCGCTACATCACCTTCCGCACCGGCGGCGCCATCGTCACCGCGCTGGTGTTTGTGTTTCTGTTCGGTGGCCCGATCATCGATTTGCTTCGCCTCAAGCAGGGCAAGGGCCAGCCGATCCGCTCCGACGGCCCCAAGTCGCATCTGGTCACCAAGCTCGGCACCCCCACCATGGGCGGGCTGATGATCCTGTCCGGGCTTTTGGTCGCGACGCTGCTGTGGGCCAATCCGGCCAACCCCTATGTCTGGGTCGTGCTCGGCGTGACGCTGAGCTTCGGCTTGGTCGGCTTTTATGACGACTATCTCAAGGTCACCAAGCAGACCGATGCCGGCATTTCCGGCCGCACCCGGCTCATTATGGAAGCGGTGATCGCCATTATCGCCTGCACTTTGCTGGCCCATCTCGGGCGCGGACCGATCGCCACCTCGCTAGTGTTTCCTTTCGTCAAGGAGCTGGCGATCAATCTCGGCTGGGGTTTCGTGTTGTTCGGCGCCTTCGTGACCGTCGGCGCCGCCAACGCCGTCAACCTCACCGACGGGCTCGACGGGTTGGCGATCGTGCCGGTGATGATCGCGTCGGCGAGCTTCGGGTTGATCTCGTATCTCGCCGGCAACGCGGTGTTCGCCGAATATCTGCAAATCCACTACGTCGCCGGCAGCGGCGAGCTTGCGATCATATGCGGCGCAGTGATCGGTGCCGGCCTCGGTTTTCTCTGGTTCAACGCGCCGCCGGCCTCGATCTTCATGGGCGACACCGGCTCGCTCTCGCTCGGCGGGCTGCTCGGCACCATCGCGGTCGCCATCAAACACGAGATCGTGCTCGCCATCATCGGCGGGCTGTTTGTGCTGGAAGCGATTTCGGTGATCGTGCAGGTGGTCTCGTTCAAGCTCACGGGAAAACGCGTGTTCAAGATGGCGCCGATTCATCATCACTACGAGCAGCTCGGCTGGACCGAGTCGCAGATCGTGATCCGCTTCTGGATCGTCGCCGTGGTGCTGGCGCTGGCGGGGCTGGCCTCGCTCAAGTTGAGATGATCCTTGATCCCGATCACCACGTTTGCCGGCAAACGGGTCGCGGTGTTCGGCCTCGGCCGCTCCGGCCTGCTGGCCGCGCGCGCGCTTAAGCAAGGCGGCGCCGAGGTCGTCGCCTTCGACGACAACGCCAAGTCGGTCGCCGAAGCGCAAGCCGCCGGCATCAAGACGCAAAACCTGCGCGAGCTCGACTGGTCGGCGGTCGCTGCGCTGGTGCTGGCGCCGGGCGTGCCGCTCACCCATCCGGCCCCGCACTGGAGCGTCGTGCTAGCGCGCAAAGCAAACGTCGAAGTCATCGGCGACATTGAACTGTTCTGCCGCGAGCGCGCTAAATTTGGCAGCGAATGCCCGCTGGTCGCCATCACCGGCACCAACGGCAAATCCACCACCACCGCGCTCACCGCGCATCTCATCGACAGCGCCGGCCGCGACGCGCAGATGGGCGGCAATATCGGCGTGCCGGCGCTGGCGCTGGCGCCGTTTAAGCCGGGCCGCATCTATGTGCTCGAAGTCTCGTCCTATCAAATCGATCTGGCGCCCTCGCTGCACGCCACCGTCGGCGTAGTCCTGAACGTTTCGGAGGACCATCTCGACCGCCACGGCAGCATGGACAGCTACGCCGCCATCAAGGCGCGGTTGGCGGCGGGCGTCGAGCCCGGCGGCACCGCGGTGATCGGCGTCGATGATCGTTACACCCGCGCGGCCGCCGATGCGCTCGAGCGCGCCGGCAAGACCGTGGTGCGGGTGTCGGTGATGGCGCCCTTGCGCGACGGCTATTATGCCGACGGCAGCGAAATCATGCACGCCACCGCCGGCAAGGCGCAAGCGGTGGCGCAGCTGGCCGGCATCGGCAGCCTGCGCGGCGCGCACAATGCGCAGAACGCCGCCTGCGCCATTGCCGCCGGCGTCGCGCTCGGGCTCGACCTGTCGGCGATCCAGAAGGGGCTCACAAGCTTTCCCGGGCTCGCCCATCGCATGCAGCCAATCGGGCGCAAAGGCCGCGTGCTGTTCGTCAACGATTCGAAGGCGACCAATGCCGATAGCGCGGCGCGCGCGCTGGCGAGTTTCCACGACATCTATTGGATCGCCGGCGGCCGGGCCAAGACCGGCGGCATCGCTGGGCTAGCCGAATTCTTCCCGCGCATTGCCAAGGCCTATCTGATCGGCGGGGCGGCCAAGGAGTTCGCCTTAACGCTCGACGGCAAGGTGGCTTACGAGATTACGGACGCGCTGCCGGCCGCGGTCGCCGCCGCCGCGCGCGACGCCGAAGCCTCCGGCGCGAAGGAGCCGGTAGTGCTGCTTTCACCCGCCTGCGCCTCGTTCGACCAGTACCCGAATTTCGAGGTGCGCGGCCAAGCCTTCACCGATCTAGTGCTGGCGCTGCCAGAGGTCACCACTTGATGTCATCACCGGGCCGGCGCCGGATTTAGCCGACTTGGGCATTTAAAGTGCAGATCAGATGCGCCGTGACCCGGCGCCCCCGCTTTTGAAGGCACTGCGCTCCTAGCCTAGATGGCCGGGTCAAGCCCGGCTATGACAAGTCGCTGCAGGAACACACCAACAACCGCATACTTAATCGTTCATTTTTCACATGCCTTAGCAGCATGCGGCGTGCTAGGACCCGGCAAGACAAGGTTCTATTTAACGCTCAAATCCCCAGCATGGCCGGCGAGAATTGGAATGTGACGGCGTCGTGCGCGCAGTCCTGGCGGCAGGCGCCGCAGTGCCAGCATTCATCGGGATATTTGACCACCGCGATCCCGTCCTCCATGTGAATAACGTCGAGCGGGCAATACAGAGCGCAAAGCTCGCAGCCATTGCACTTGCCCTTGTCGATGACGGCGGTCATGACCTCCACTCCCTCTCAGGCGGCATAGGGCAAGAGCTCGAAACGGGTGGCGACACCCTTTTCGCCATCTTTGCGCACGGCTACCAGCCCGCACCAATCCTCGTTGGTTTCCGGATAGTCGGAGCGGTAGTGGTAGGGAATGAAGCGGGACTCTTTTCGCGTCAGCGCCGCATGGGCGACGATCTTCGCCACCGACTGGATATTCATGGCTTCGTGGCAGCGCATCAATTCGTGCGGATTGTAGGCCTTCAGTTCGTCGCGGTAGCGATCGAGCGCATCGAGCTTGGCGATCGCCAACGTCAGGCTGACCTCGCTCTTGTACGGCCCGAAATGATCGGTCGTGATCATGCGCACGATGTTCTCGAATTCGCCGGGCGCCACGCCGGTATTGCGCATCAGTGGCGTGAACACGCGCCTGCGCTCGTTTTCCAATTCCTTCGCCTTGAGCGGTCGCCGCCGCGCGACCTTGGCAGCATAGCGCGCGGCATGCTTGCCGGCAGCATAGCCTCCGGCCATGCACATGTGCAGGCAGCCCATCTGATCGGACGCATCGCCGGCGGCGAATATTCCCGGAATGTTGGACGCGCACGTTTCGTCGATCTTGATCCCGCTGCCACAGAGCTCGGACGGCCGCGCCTGCATCGGCTCCGATACCGCCATCTCGATCAAGGCGCCCTCGCGGTCATAGCCCTTGGCCTTGAGGAACTCGGGCAAGGTGTCCTTGTCGATGCCGAGCTGCGAGAACAAGTGGGCGAGCTCCTTGGCCGAGAGATGCCGCACGTCGACGTAGATCGGCCCGCGTCCGGCGCGCACTTCCTGCAGCGCGCCCCACACCATCATGTTGCGCGGTGCCTTGTCGCCCATCGGATGGTAATGATTCATGAACGCTTGACCGAGGCCGTTGACGAATTTTCCACCCATACCGAAGAAGGCATTAAATCCGGGCGCGCTGAAACCCTTCGGTACGATGGTCATGCGCACGTATTCGACATTGGCGAGCTCAACGCCGGCATCGAACGCGGCTCGGTGCAGGTCGCCGGTATTGGCCGGGCAATACCAGAGATTGAACGGATTGCCGGTCTGGGTCTTGAACATGCGGTTGGTGTTGCCGGTAGAGATGACCACCGCTTTCGCCTGAATCTCGTAGAAATCGCCATTTCGGATGTCGTAACCGGCAAGGCCCGCCAGCTCTCCGTTGTGCAGATAAAGGTTGCTTACCTGCACGCGGTTGATGGTCCGGATGTGCTTCTTCTTGACTTCGAAAGCCATCTTCGGCTTCAGGAGTTGGCCGTCGAAATTGATCGCATAAGGTCCGGGCTGACCGAGCGCCTGGGTACGCAAGATTTTTCCATTCGGCTGGTGCAAGGAAACGCCCATACGTTCGGTGCGCTCCATAGCCGGGACCAGCTCGTCGCAGAACACCTTTTCATGAATTCTGATATTCGCGGCGCCGCGAGCGATCTTGCTCACATAAGCAAGATAGGCGTCGCGCGTATCCCACGGCTCGCCCGTTTCCAGATAGGCGAAGAAGTGATCGATGCCTCCGGCGATGGCACCGCTGCGTTGAATGTGCGCCTTGTCGACCACCAGGACGTCAGCGCCCATTTCGGCGGCGGCCAGGGCGGTGTTGAGGCCAGCGGTGCCACCGCCAATCACCACCACATCGGCTTTGATCCGATGAATTTCGCCGCCAAAAATTGCTGCCATGTCAGCACTCTAGCTAGCATTTCAATTTCTCATATAACAAACATCACGACCGAGCCTTAACCAATATCAAGGCGATGGTAGAAGGCCTAACTCATCCGAAACCGCGGTTTCTCGGATGAACCCAAACAGACACAGTTGGTAGGCAATTTCTCGGCCGGCCGGACGCCCGATACGATTGACGCGTCCACTTGATCGCGCCTTTGCCTTCCTTAATCCGTCGCTCGCCGCACTTGTCGTGGAGAGCGACAACGTGCCCGGCTGGGCGCGACAGGTTGGTGCGATGAAGTCGCCGCGCGCCGGCGCCTGGTCCGCCAGGGAGCCGGTGGTGCTGCTTTCGCCCGCCTGCGCTTCGTTCGACCAGTACCCGAATTTCGAGGTGCGTGGCCAGGCCTTCACCGATCTGGTGCTGGCGATCCCACGGATCGAGAGCGCGACGACCCGCTTTTAATGCTTCGTAAACCGTGACGCGTCAGCTTGCATTGCGGACGGGGAACGGCATGGTCTCGCGCGCGCAACGCACGCCCTTCGGCGAATGGTGGTGGACGGTCGACAAGCTCACGCTTGCGGCGACCGGCGCGTTGATGCTGGCCGGCGTCGTGCTGTCGCTGGCGGCGAGCCCGCCGGTGGCCTCCCGGCTCGGCCTCGACCCGTTCCATTTTGTTAACCGGCACATCCTTTATCTCGTCCCCGCCATCGCGGTGATGCTGGCGGTATCGTTTCTCAATCCGCGCCAGATCCGCCGGCTGGCGATTATTGTGTTCGTCGTCAGTCTCGTCATGGTGGCGCTGACGCCGGTTTTCGGCGACGAGATCAAAGGCGCACGGCGCTGGCTGATCGTCTTCGGCCTCAACACTCAGCCGTCGGAATTTCTGAAACCCGCTTTCGTCGTCCTGGTGGCCTGGCTGTTCGGGGAATCGGCCAAGCACACGGACATGCCGGCCAATACGATGGCGCTGGTGATGCTGCTCATGGTGGTGACGCTCTTGGTGCTGCAGCCGGATTTCGGCCAGACCATGCTGATCGTGCTGGTGTGGAGCGTGCTGTTCTTCATGGCCGGCATGCGCGTGGTCTGGGTGTTCGGCATTGCCGGCATGGCCGGCGCCGGGCTGGTGGCGGCTTATTTTACGGTGCCGCACGTGGCGCGCCGCATCCAGCATTATCTCAATCCGGCCTCGGGCGACACCTTCAACATTGACATCGCCACCGAGAGCTTCATGCGCGGCGGCTGGTTCGGCAGAGGACCGGGCGAGGGCACGGTCAAGCGCATCCTGCCGGAAAGCCACACCGATTTCGTGTTTGCGGTGGCGGCGGAGGAATTCGGCGTCGTGCTTTGCCTGGTGCTGGTGGCGCTCTACGCCTTCGTTGTCATTCGCGCGCTGGTGCGCGCCATGCGCAACGACGACCCGTTCACGCGCTTCGCCGCCGCCGGCCTCGCCATCCTGTTCGGCAGCCAGGCGGCGATCAATATCGCGGTCAACATCCATCTCATCCCGGCCAAGGGCATGACGCTGCCGTTTATTTCCTATGGCGGCTCCTCGATGATTTCGCTCGCCTATACGATGGGTATGCTGCTGGCACTCACCCGCGAGCAGCCGCGCGCTGCCATGCTGGCGCCCGACCTGTCGGCGGCCGAGCGCGCGGCTTGATTTTGCCTTGATATTGGCCCTCAAAGGGCCGCGCGGGGGTCGTTTCGCAGATGGCGGATAATCGCAAAAGCGGGGCGCGGTTGGTGTTGCTGGCCGCTGGCGGCACCGGCGGCCATCTGTTTCCGGCGGAAGCGCTCGCGGTCGTGCTGGAGAAACGCGGGGCGACCGTCGATCTCGCCACCGATACGCGCGCCGCCCATTTCAAATTTCCCGCGCGCGCCGTGCATCTCATTCCGAGCGCGACGTTGCACGGCCGCAACCCGCTTAGCGTTGCGCGCACCGCTACGCTGCTGGCGCTCGGCACCGCCAAGGCCTGGGCGCTGATCGGGCGCATCCGCCCGGCGGTCGTGGTCGGCTTTGGCGGCTATCCGACCGTGCCGCCGCTGTTTGCCGCGAGCCTGCGCGGCGTGCCGACCGTGCTGCACGAGCAAAACGGCGTCATGGGCCGTGCCAATCGCCTGCTGGCGCCGCGCGTCACCACCATCGCCACCGGTTTTCCCACGCTCGCCAATCTCGATGTAGGCTTGCAGGGCAAGATCACATTCACTGGCAATCCGGTGCGGCCGACCGTGATCGACGCCGCCGGCAGCGCTTACGCCGAGCCGGCAAAGAACGGGCCATTCCGGCTCCTGGTGTTCGGCGGCAGCCAGGGCGCCCACATTATGGCTGAGGTCGTGCCGGCGGCGCTCGCGCAGATCGCGCCCGACATCCGCGCACGGCTGCGCGTCGTGCAGCAGGCTCGGCTCGAGGACCTCGGCGCCGTGCGCACTGCTTACGACCGGCTCGGCGTCGAAGCCGAATGCGCGCCGTTCTTTCCCGACCTGCCGGCTCGCATGGCGGCCGCCCATCTCATTATCTCCCGCTCGGGCGCCTCCACCGTGGCCGAACTTTCGGCCATCGGCCGGCCCGCCATCTTGGTGCCGCTGCCGCATGCGCTCGACCAGGACCAGCTCGCCAATGCCGGCGTGCTGGCGGAGGCGGGTGGCGTGGTCAGGATCGAGCAGCGCGATTTCACGCCGGAACAGCTCGCCTCAGAGATCGTTGCGCTTGCTAGCGATCCGGCGCGGCTCACGCGCATGGCCAAGGCGGCCAAATCGGCCGGCACTGTCGACGCCGCCGAGCGCCTGGCGGATTTGGTTATGAAGGTCGCGGGAACTTAAACACGGCTCATGCCCGGTCTTGTATCGGCCGTCCGCCTCCTGCATGACATGGCCGAAACCATAACCGCGCGCCCGGCCGGGCCGCGCAGAGCCACGACGAGGCGGGGCCAGCCCCATGAAACTGCCGCGCAATATCGGTCCGATCCATTTCGTCGGCATCGGCGGCATCGGCATGAGCGGCATCGCCGAGGTGCTGGCCAACCTCGGCTATACCGTCACCGGCTCCGACGTGGCCGAAGGCGCCAACGTCAAGCGCCTGCGCGACATGGGGCTGAAAGTGGCCATCGGCCACAGGACTGAGAACATCGACGGCGCCGACGTGGTGGTGGTCTCCTCCGCCATTAAGCGCGATAACCCCGAGCTGATCGCCGCGCGCGCCTTGCGCCTGCCGGTGGTGCGGCGCGCCGAGATGCTGGCCGAGCTGATGCGGCTGAAGTCTTGCGTCGCCATCGCAGGCACCCACGGCAAGACCACCACCACTTCGATGGTGGCGGCGCTGCTCGACGCCGGCGGGCTCGACCCGACCGTGATCAACGGCGGCATCATCAA
>CAZLWN010000014.1:0-43988 GCA_964563195.1 uncultured Undibacter sp.
AAATCCTCCCTTCCTCAAGCCGCTAAATCTGTCTCACAGGCGCTGATGTCGGACATCGCACAGAAGAGCGGCAAGCCCCGTCGTGCCGCTGCCCGCAAAGCCGTCGAACACCGTGTCTCCGGGCTTTGTATGTGCTGCGATGAACAGCGCGATCGCCTCGGGTGAAATTTTGGTCGGGTACGGAAAGGCCGTGTAAAGCGCTCCGGTCCGGCTCGCCGGCAGCGGCTCGTCGTAGAGCCGTCCGAGCGTGCTGTTTAGCGCCGCGAGGCGCGAGCGGATTCGTCCCTTGGCTGATTTGCGCACTATCCCGTCCCCCAGTCAGTGTAGGTCGTCAGACCGCCCGCCGCTCGCGCTTTTGCGCTTGCTGGGGCGGAAAATCCCGCACGCCAGGCCGCGGGTGTCGGCGCAGGTAGTCGTCGGTCGCGCGCCGTACGATCCAGGACACGGACACTTCGTCTTTGTCGGCAAGGACTTGGAGGCGGTCATAGTCTCCGCCCGTGAGGCTGACGGTGCGCTGCGGACTGAACCGTCTATATCTTATTGGCACGATAGACGAATCTCCGTTATGTTCTTGAATTGTTCACGCTACAGCAAACGGCGGCCGGGCGCAACAGATTGATGCAGAGTGCATCACTTCGCTGTGGGTTTCGCGTTGGCGAACCGTACTTAGCGGGTGATTAGGAAAGTCCTTAACGCGAATGGGAGCTGAAGCCGCGGGCGCGGCTCCTTTGCTTTCAATCGTCAGCGACGCGCTGCCTTCCTGATTGCTGCTTTTCGCACTCTTCTTGCCTCAAGCGCGCATGCGCTGGCGCTCCTTTATCGACTCGACGCTGTGTGAGGTCTTCGCCGAAGCTCCGCAGGTGCACAACCAAGCGAAGCGCCTACAGACATGGCAACTACTTGGCGTGCTCCGGCTCGACGAAATCAGACAACGCAATTTTTTCTCATGAAGCACCGCGTCTGTCGTCTCCGTAAATTATGAGGTCCCTAAATACTCCCTCTAGATAACATTGTTCGAAACGTTTCGAACGATTGCATAACCTGGTCAAGAACTCCCCTCTTATCGAGAGCAATAAACATGGCAAGTGAGCGGGCTTGGCAATTCAACGAACGCTGCGGGTTAAATTCAATGTCGGTGAAGCCCGCACACTTGTGCAACCTTTTTAACCAGTCGCGGTGTGGGTAAAGCGCGCTCATGTAAAGCCAATCATAGAACGCCGACGGGGGGGGACAACGGGTAATCTTTGTTTTCAAATCGAAAGCCGATTTGGCCTACACCCGGTTCGGTTGACACCCGCCTAAGCTAATCCAGCCTGCCGCGCGAACTCCATAGGGCTCATATAGCCGATCGTCGAGTGCCGACGTTTCGGATTGTAGAAGCGCTCGATGTAGTCGAAGACGTCGGCCTTGGCCTCATCCCGTGATCGGTACATCTTGCGCGCTGTTCGTTCGGTCTTCAACGACGAGAAGAAACTCTCCATCGCCGCATTGTCCCAGACGTTGCCCGAGCGGCTCATCGAGCAGACGACGCCATGATCCGCCATCAGCCGTTGGAACTGTTCGCTGCTGTATTGGCTGCCGCGATCTGAGTGATGCAGCAGCGCGTCAGGCTTGCCCCGTCGCCAGATCGCCATCACCAGAGCATCTGTGACGAGCTGCGCCGTCATTGCTGTGTTCATCGACCAGCCGACCACGCGCCGGGAGAACAGATCGACGACGGCGGCCACATAGAGCCAGCCCTCAGCCGTCCACACATAAGTGAAGTCGGCAATCCATTTGCGGTTGGGCGCAGGCGCTTCGAAGGTGCGGTCGAGCACATTGGGAGCGACGGCGGCGGCCTGCCGCTCACCCAGATCGGGCAGCAGACGGTGCCGTCGCGGACGTGCTCTGAGAGCCTGTAGTCGCATCAATCGCTCGATCCGATGCAGTCCACACAATACCCCTTCAGCCAGAAGGTCGTGCCACACCCGCCTGGCGCCATAGGTCCGGTCGCTAGCGAGGAAGCTGGTGCGAACCTTCGCGCTCAGCTCTTCGTCGCTCTGGCGACGCTGACTGCGCGGCCTTGTCAGCCAGCCATAGAAGCCGCCCCGCGAGACACCGAGCGCCCCGCACAACCATCCCGCCGGCCAGATCCCCCGGTGCTTCGCAATGAAGGAGAACTTCACGTCGATTCCTTCGCGAAGTAGGCCGCGGCTTTTTTTAGGATGTCTCGTTCGGCCTTCAGCTTGGTCACCTCGCGCTTGAGACGCGCGATCTCCAACTGCTCCGGCTTCATCTGACCTTGCCCGGGGAACGCATGCTGCGGATCGTCCGCAAACTCCTTCACCCAACTACGCAGCTGCGATTGATGCACACCCAAGTCCTGCGAGGCCTGGGTATAACCGACCCCACGCTCCTTGATCAGCCGCACCGCTTCAAGCTTGAACTCGCGTGTAAACTTCCGCCTCTCCATGACCCACCTCCGATTCCAATAAAACACCTAACTCGGTGTCTTCGGAACCGGGTGCAGGCCAAACTCGCCTATCTAGGCTACCGCCGCCCAGCTATTCCCTTGGAACGATCCGTCCGGTGCAAATGAATAGGACGACTTTCTATCAACGTCTTAAAAAAAGTTCTGCGAATATGCGCATATAATTTTTGTCATTAGACCGCCGGTCCTCAAAGCGAGCTGCTAAACTTTTCACCCCCCCCGGCCCCCCGCGGAGGTGCAATCGACGTGTTGATCTAACGTGTTGAGATTTGTGCTAGGCGGCGTGGATACATTTGTCCAATAACGGGCTGATGCGATAAATAGCATGCCGAGGAAGCTTTCGGCGAGTTGATCGTACCGCGTTGCGATGGCACGGTTGATCTTGAGGTGACCGAGCATCCGCTCGATGCAGTTGCGCTGACGGTAGAGGTGCTTGCTGTAGCGGATCGTCGCCTTGCGAGTTAATTTCGGCGGGATGACAGATTTGATCCCACGTTTCTTCAAGTCATCCCGGATCGCGTCGGTGTCGTAGGCAACCTTCAGAATACGCCACTCCACCTCCGTTCGATCGCCGCGGCTCAAAGCTGCCTCCTCGAATCTGCAGCCTTGAATCGAAACCAGATTCACGCGTCAATGATTTTGTCCACGCGTCATACCTGCCAGCTACGGCGCGCCTCGAGCGCCGCTCGTTTCTGCGCCGTGCGCTCCGCGTCCCTGACCGCCATATCTGCAAGAGCCCGGCGCGGAATTTCGTCTCGTTCGTTTTCGCTCATACCACCCATTGCCTTTCCGGCGAACACTTCAGACAATCTTTCTGAACTGTTCGCGACACTTGAGCCTCACCTGCCGCGGCTTGCAATTCATGGCGGGCCTTTTTCGCGATGCTTAGGTGCCGCGTGTGTGGTTTCCTCCGCACGATGGCTGCCGCGCGCGAGGACGCCGCGACTGCGCGAGCGCAGGGCCTCGGGCCCACCAAGCGAAGCGCAGGAGACGGCGCCCGCAGCAGCGCGGACTGAGACGAGCATGACGCTCCGAGAGGCCGTACTTCCCCCGAATGCGTTCAACGGCCTGCCGGCGCCGTTCGGGGCTTACAAGTTTCCCGAGGCAACGTCCTTGAGCACCTGTTTCTCAAGCGATAGATCGGCAACAAGACGCTTCAGGCGGACATTCTCGCGCTCAAGGTCTTTCATGCGCTTGGCCTGGTCGATCTCAAGGCCGCCGTATTCCTTGCGCCAGCGATAAAAACTCTGCAGCGATATGCCCGCATCCCGGCAGGCCACTGGCGTCGCGTTTCCCTGCGCCATCGACACTTCAATCTGACGAAGCAATGTAACAATCTGCTCCGCGCTGAACCTCTTCTTCGGCATGACCCAAGCTCCTTTCCAAGCTATTTTCTCACATCGCTTGGTCTAAAAAAGCCCGGGCAGGTCACCCGCCCCCGCACCTTACGCCGCAGAACGATCAACTGATGTCGGAGAACTGCATTCTCTGCCTCAAGTCGGCTCTTCGACTTGAATGGTCAGGCCAAAATGCCCAAGACGATGCAGAACAGCCCGAACATGATCAACAGATGTTAAGCGATTCTTTCCGCCAATCAACGCGGATAAGGTTCTCGGTACACACAGCTGTGGCGATCGGGCGGTTGTCGAAGTCGGCCCCGTAGCTCGGCTCGCGCTTGAGAGGCGCCGCCAACCTCACCATCGCCGCCCGATCGCTGCAATCGCCGCCGACCGCTCCAGCGGAATTGCCAAAAAGGAATCGGCGACGTCGGCCAGCAGGCGGCTCTGGCTGCCGGCGGCGCGCACCTCGCGCGCGCGCAAGGGTGACAAAAGTGGTTGACGCGGGCCCTCACCGCGTTGTTGCAAGCCTGCCGGCGGCGAAGCTGACCCCATGGCTCGGCCGCGCCAGACACCGATAAAACCAAAAAGGAATCGCCGGGCGAAGCTGACCCCATGGCTTCATCGCTACACTCGGATATAATTTTCAGGAGGGACAGAGGTCGATTCCTTCTTCCGGAGCGAAGTTGATATTCCAATGGCGCGCGATGTCGGCACCGGTGCAAAACCAGATGTCATCGAAGCCTTTCATATATTTAAGCAAGCTAACCAACCCGGCACTTCGACCAGGTCGTCCAATTAATCGATCATGTAGGCCAATAGACAATAGTTTCGGGGAGCCCGCTCGACCTTCTTCGAGAAGTACGTCGAAAGCGTCGCGAACATAAGTGAAAAATTGTTCGCCAGTTGAAAATCCACTGTTTTCGTTAAAACGATTATCGTTTGTTTCGTACGAATATGGAATGACAAGGTGCGGCTTACCTGCAACCGTCAACCAATATGGAAGTTCATCAGCAAGCGAATCCCTATCATATATATAACCTCCAGCATCGACGAGCAGCTTGCGCGTATTTGGACCTGGACGGCCAGTCATCCAACCCCTCGGTTGCGAACCGGTTAAACGCGTTAAAATTTCCGTAGCGCGCTGAATGTGATCGCGCTCAATATGTTCTGGCACGGTGCAATAATCGATCCAGCGGTAGCCATGGCTGACAATTTCATGGCCACGCTCAATTAAGGCCCTTGTCAGCTCCAAATTTTGTTCCAGCGCCCGGGCGACAGCCAAGATACTGATACGAACTGAAAAATTACGAAATATGTCAAGCAACCGCCAGACACCGCGGCGACTCCCATATTCGAAGGCAGACTCAACGAGTGGCACGCGAACGCCTATGCGCGCATCGACACCAATGTCATTAAGCATGCCTTCTGAGGTGTTGTCGCCATATACCAGACTTGCTTCGCCGCCGCCTTCAATGTTCAGATTAAAGTTGACAGCGATTGATGCGCCGTGAGGCCATGCGGGATTTGGCGGATGTTCGCCATACCCAACTAGATCTCGTGTAATCATCGGCTCAGGTTTGGGTTCGAACATAATCGATCCCCTCTAATGGGGTGGAATGCAGCCCAGTTGGCTCCGCAACCCCGCCCGAATATCAGTAACACGAGTAAACGAATGTCGAAGCGGCGTATTCATAGTTCTCTATTAAAGTATGCCACTTCGATATGCGCGGACTGCGGGTTACATTTTAAACCGCACTCAGGAGTGATGACAGCCTTTATCGCCACGCTGAAGACACTGACGCGGTTGCTGTTGTATTAGGAGCCTACCTAATAAATTACTTGGACCCTAACTAAATAAATGATTCGATTTAACGATACGACCGAATATTTGCATGTTTTCCAAACTGGCCTCATGTAACTTCCGATTGAAAGCGGAGACACAATCGGACAGCACTACAAATCGAAAATCTCTGTGAAACGCATCGCGAGCGGTTGCTTCAACGCACACATTCGTGACGACGCCAGCCAGAATAACAGTATCCACCACAAGTCCGCGAAGTAACGCTTCGAGAGATGTATTATGAAAGCCACTATACCGGGTCTTTTCTATTGAATAATCTGGCGCAGGCATTTCCGCTAGCATCTCGACACCCCATGTCCCGCGTCGCAGGCCCTCGTCCCGGAGAAAAGGTCTCGACTGGTCGACAATTAGTCCAGCATCTATCGGACAACCTTGAGCGTCGCTGTTCCACATCATTTGCACGTAGACGATGGGAATGCGTCTTTCTTTGCATCGGGATATCGTGGCAATCGTGGTTCCTACTGTGGCGTCAATCTCAAAGCATTTGAATCCGTTACGCGGATAAATGCCATTGGCGTGGCAATAGTCGTTCTGCATATCAACAACGACAAATGCCGGCCGTGAACCGCCCGGTCCGTCGCTCATGTCAATCTCCTTGATCGCCTTCAAGTGCGTACTTGGTTGCTTTTCTCTCTGTGGTTACTGGCGGATGTCTTTGCCTGCAATGCAACAAATTTGGCGATCGACTGAGCTCGCTCTGTCAATACGTCAATTGACGTGGTGCATTCTGGCATATCCCGCTGCGATATTGAACGGTCCACAAATTCGATCGGCAAATCCTTACGCGGGTCCAACTGGAAACGTGGATCAAATGTCCAAAATCGCCGCTGTCTCGAGTAAGTTGATGTCGACGCATTGCTATTCTCAAGATTGTCAGAATTGAGAAGGTCGAGCAACCTGTCTTAGCCCGCTGCAGGGTTTGCCTAGCGATTCAAGATACGCTAGCATTCTAATCACTTAACAGGTGGCTCGCTCATCCAGGGACCCACGACGGTCTGAGAAGGAGGACACAAGATGCGACGCTTTCAAATAACAGCGGCAATCATCTTCGGGTTTGCTGCCTCGCTTCTAGCCAACCCATCTGTCGCGGCGGACAAATTGAAAGTCGCCTTTGTAGAATTCGCCCAGTCATCAGGGTCTTCGTGGGTGCGCGCCAACCTGGAAGCAACCAAATATCTCGAAGCGCATGTGCCGAATCTGGATGTAACTCGGGTCGAATCCGTTGCCGAGGGTCCAGGGGTCGTCCCGCTAATCAATAATTTGATTGCGAAAGGTAACAAAGTCATTTTTGCGAACGGTTATGGCTATGGGACTTTCCTTCCCGATCTTGCTAAACGACATCCCAATGTCGTTTTCATCAGTCAGATGTCGGATCCCCACGGCCCAAAGAATGTCACATCTTATTACGGCAAGCTCGAAGAGGTGCGATATCTTGAGGGCGTGCTCGCCGGCAAGATGACAAAGACCAATATTATTGGGTTTGCTGGTGGATGGCCATATCCGGCGGTGGTTTCCGGTGCCAATGCTTTCGCCCTGGGTGTCCAGTCGGCCAATCCCAAAGCAAAAGTAATCACCGGTTGGGTCAACAGCTGGTATGATCCACCGAAGGAAAAAGAAACTGCCGATGCGCTGCTCAATGCTGGTGCCGACATCGTAGCCAATCACATAGACTCGTCGGCGACGCTGCTTGCAGCTGCTGGCAAGGGTAAATGGGGCATGACGTCAAATGCTAGTTGGGCGTTTGCGGCTCCAAAGGCCTTTCTCAGTGGCAGCGCGTGGAATTGGGGGCCTTATTATGTTCGCGTCGTTAATTCAATCTTGGCGAGCAAGTTCGACCCGAAACGGTATCTCGGCTCGCTGGCGGACGGCACCGTCGTCTTACTGCCTTATGGACCCGCGGTCACTGACGAAGCTAAAGCCGCTGTGGAAGCGGCGAAACAGAAAATCGTTTCAGGCAAACTGAAAGTCTTCGCAGGTCCGCTAAAGGACAACCAAGGCAAGTTGCGGGTACCCGCAGGAGAGGTCGTTAGCTCGGAGGATGCGTATACCAAAATGGATTGGCTCGTTGCCGGCGTGCAGGGTTCGGTCAAATAACCCTGTTGACGGCAGGAAGCCGGTTCATGGATTTTCAAAACAATGAAATCCTTCTGTCGTCAATCACTAAGCATTTTGGTCCGGTCATCGCGAATGACAGCATAGACCTTACGCTCAGACGCGGAGAGATTCACGCGGTTCTCGGCGAAAACGGCGCAGGGAAATCTACGCTGATGAACATATTGTCGGGCGTCTATTCGCCCGACAGCGGCGATATTATTATCAACGGCGAAAAGGTCAAGTTTCGCTCACCGTGGGACGCTGTATGCAGAGGGATCGGTATGGTCCACCAGCATTTCCAGTTAGTGGAAGTCTTTTCGGTTCTCGATAACATTTTACTTGGTACTACGGAAACGTCACTACGACTCAATCGCAGCGAGGCCGCGGCCCGCATCGAAGCGGTGGCGAACGAACATAGACTTCATATTAATCCCGATGCTCTAATCTGGCAGCTCACGGTCGGTCAGCGTCAGAAAGTCGAGATATTAAAATTGCTGTACCGAGGTGCCGATCTCCTGTTGCTCGATGAGCCGACATCCACTCTGACGCCGACTGAAGCCGATGAGTTGTACTTGGCTTTGCGTCGGCTTGCCGACACCGGGAAGTACGTAGTGTTCATCACCCACAAACTGCGCGAAGTTGTCGCCACGGCCGATCAGGTTACCGTGCTTCGGCGGGGACGGGTCGTGGCGTCTATGAAAAAATCAGACACAACAATTGCGGAACTTGGAACAATGATGGTCGGCTCTGCCATCCCGCCCCAGCGTCCAATTGTTGCTCGTGAGTCCGACGAAATTGTGCTCGAGGTTGAAAACGCGAACGCCTTTGCGGAGTTTGAGTTTAGCGGGTTGAAAGGCGTCACGCTACAAGTTCGCCGCGGAGAAATTCTCGGCATAGCAGGTGTTGCCGGTAACGGGCAGGTCGAACTTGCCGAAGCCATTGCCGGAATTCGCACCTTACAGCAGGGAGGAATCCGGTTGAATGGCGTAGATATCACTAAAAGCAACGCGCTTGCGCGAATGCGAGCCGGACTGCGGTTCGTGCCTGAAGATCGGCTGGGAATGGGCTTGATTCCAGAGCTCAACATCATTGAAAACGTGATGTTGCGTGATTACCGCGAAGACTCGCTTAGCATTGGTTCCTGGTTAAACAGGCGCCAAGCGCGCAGCCGGGCTGATGCGCTGGTCCAGAAATATGACGTACATACCCCGAGCGTTGATACGCCTGTGCGGTTTCTCTCGGGCGGGAACCAACAGAAAATTCTTATCGGACGGGAGCTTCTCCCTAGACCGACCGCCCTAGTCGTTGCACAACCCACTCGTGGTCTCGATATCGCCGCTACCCGAGCGGTGCATGACCAGTTGCTGGATCTTCGCGGATCAGGGGCTGGAATAATTTTGATTTCCGAAGATCTCGATGAAATTTTGCAACTCTGCGATCGCGTTGCAGTGCTTTACGGAGGATCCGTGAGGGGCACTTGGACTCGCTCTGAAGCTGACCGCGGCGTGATCGGTGCCGCAATGGGCGGCCACCTTATGGATGCGGCTTGAGCATGATTTTGCCTCGCTGGTTGTGGGCACCTTGTGCATTTTTGCTCTCGGTCCTGCTCGGGCTAGCGACCTCGTCAATTCTTCTCCTCGTGGTGCATCAACCGGTCCTTCAAACGTATAATGCGATATTCTACGGCGCGCTCGGTTCATGGGATGCATTGCAAAGCTCTCTCGTCTTTGCTGAGCCGATCGCTTTCACTGGCTTAGCGGCCGCCGTCGCCTTTCGTGCGCGTGTGTGGAATATTGGCGGTGAGGGACAAATGGTGATGGGCGCGTTTGGCGCCGGTCTGATTGCCCTCAATACTTCGATGCCGTATCCATTTATGCTTGCGGCAGTTGTCGTATGCGGCGTCATTTGGGGCGCAATTTGGGGATTTATTCCGGCAGCCTTGAAAGTTTGGTTAGGCGTCAACGAAGTCTTGTCTAGCCTGATGTTGAACTACGTCGCTATTTTTTGGCTGGACTCGCTTCTATATGGCCCCTGGCGCCAGCCAGGGGGTGGTTGGCCATTTTCCGCCTACTTCCCAGATGCTGCTCGCCTTCCAGCGATAGGGTCAGAATTGGACGTCGGGGTAGTTATAGCGCCCGTGATTGCCTTAGGCCTCGGCGCACTGTTCCGCTTCACGTGCTGGGGCTTCGAGATCAGTGTCGTCGGCAATTCGCACCAGGCGGCGCGTTACGCGTCAATCAGCGTTAGCCGCATTACCATCATGGTGATGTTGTTGAGTGGCGGCATCGCGGCGATGGCGGGAATTCAGCAGGTTTGTGGCTCGGCCGGTCGTCTTTATGTGCTGGTGCCGGGTTACGGGTATCTCGGAATTCTCGTCTCATGGCTCGCCGGCCATAATCCCCTCGCCGTCCTTCTGATGGCTGTCTTCTATGGAATTCTGCTGCAGGGCGGCACTGCATTACAAATCGCTCAAATTGATCCTGCGCTTGTGCGTATTATTCAAGCCGCCATCATTCTTTTTGCTCTCGCAGGCTTGACTTTGGCGTCACGCTATCGCCCACGCCCCCGTTCGAGCACGGTTGATCGCGCATGAATACGACGATTCTGATTAATATCCTGGCCGGCAGTGTCGTCGCGGCAACGCCGCTGCTCATAGCGGCACTCGGAGAGCTGGTTGTCGAACGGAGCGGCGTGCTTAACCTCGGCATTGAAGGCATCATGTTGATCGGCGCATTGACTGCCGTTGCGGCAACGCTTGCGACCGGTACCGTGATCGTCGGAGTTTTCAGCGCCATAGCGGCGGGTGCGCTCCTTGGCTTGTTGTTTTCGTTGTTGACCGTTACGATCCGAGCTGATCACGTGGTCGCCGGATTAACGTTGGTATTGCTCGGCGACGGAATTTCGAGTTTCAGCGGTCATGGACTTGTTGCGAAAGAAGTTCCGCAGAGCCTGCATGCAGTGCCCATACCGGTGCTGTCAGACGTTCCTTTCTTAGGCCCGATCTTCTTTGACCAGAATCTGCTCGTCTATTTTTCCTACATCATGGTCGCTGCCATCTGGTATTTTCTCTACCGGACGCGCCCCGGTCTCGCTCTTCGCGCAGCAGGAGAAAATCCAAGCGCCGTCGATGTGGCGGGCTGGAATGTCTTTCGGATTCGCCATCTCGCGGTCATTTTCGGAGCCTCAATGGCGGGCTTGGCGGGAGCGTTTCTTTCAATCGCGTATCTAAATAGCTGGGCTGAGGGAATGACAGCAGGCCGCGGCTGGGTGGCACTCGCGCTCGTAATCTTCGCCGGATGGCATCCGGTCAAACTGCTGGGAGGCGCCTTTCTCTTTGGCTTTGCCTACATTCTGATCGCCGAATCCCAAGTGCTCGGCGGGATATTTTACTATGTGTCCACGTACATTATGCAAATGTTTCCTTACCTCATGGCCATTGCCATGCTGGCGGCCATCGGCCGACGGGCTATGAGGCGACGGATCGGCGCCCCTGCCGCTCTCGCGCTGCCTTATGCGCGTGAAGAACGCTAACCGGACTCGTGGCGGAAAACGACGACAACATGGAAAGGGTCACCCGATGCCAAAGCCAGAGCTGGAGTTCTTCCCGGTCGACACTCTGACGTGGAAGCCCGTTCCCGGTGCTCCTCCAGGTCATTATCAAAGGATACTCACGGAAGATCCTGACAAAATGTTCGTGACGCGCATGCTCAAGGTGGACCCCGGTTGTGCAAGTACAGAGACATTCGTGCACGACTTTTGGGAAGAGGTTTACATTCTCGAAGGCAGCCAATGGGACGGTGACATGTACCTTGAAAAGGGGATGTATGCTTGTCGTCCACCTGGAATGAAATATGGACCCTACCGCACCGAAAGTGGCTGCGTCACCCTTGAGATCCGCTATTTGCGCTAGGAGCTCAATTTTAAGACGGCTGTTGAGGGAAGATCGGATGGCAAGGCCTCGCAATGATATCATTGCAAATGTCGGTCGTTTGAATCGCTATCTGGACCGGAATGATCTTGCTGCCATAGCGGTCCGTTCCGAAATTAATTTCACCTATCTCGCCGGCATGGCAATGCCGGGTACATTGATGCGCCATCTCGACATCGCCAATACGGTGCGAGGCTTCATGTTGGTTTGGCCGCGCAATGGCGAGCCAGTTGTGATACTGGATTCAATGGCGGAAAAAATTGTGCAGCGAGATTCGTGGATAAACCGTATTGAAGTCTATAGAGCTTACGTGGAATCACTGTACAGCAGAGTTGCAGAGGTTCTTGACGAATATGGCCTGGGAAAGGAACGCGTCGGCTTCGAGATGGATACTCTGAGTGCCACTCATTGGCAGCAAATTGGAAATGCTCTTCCGAATTTATAAATGGCTGACATTTCGCGGCTGATGGACGAGGTGCGTTGGATTAAGACCGCAGGCGAAATCTCACTCCAAAAGAAAGTCGCGGACATGCTCGATGAAGTTTATTTAGAATACTTCCCGACGATCCGCGACGGGGACAGTGAGCGGGAAGTTCACCCTCGCATCGTCGCGGACTGTATCCGTAGCGGATTCGATTTTGTCCACGGCATATTGAATTCCAGTTCGAACATGGTGATGTACGGCGGCGAAAGCGATCTTAGATTTCGCAAGGGTGATTTCGTGCGGAACGATTATGTAGCGTATCTAAAGGGATACGCTGGCCATCAATCCCGTATTGCAATCTTGGGTCCACCAAATAATAAACAAAAGCGTGGATACGAGATTACGTTGGATGTTCACCGCAAAACGATCGAGAAATGCCGGCTTGGCGTGACGGCCGGCGAACTGTACGAATTCGTCTTGAATGAATTTCGAAAGCAGAACATTGATTACACGGCCACTCTTGTCGGTCACAGCATGGGCCCATGGTTTCACCAGCAGGAACCAGTTTTGCGTCGGAATAGCGATATCGTTATCGAGGAAGGGATGATACTTGCCGTTGAGCCCCAGCGACACCATTGGCACATTCAGGATTTGGTTTTGGTTCAGCGCGGAGATCCACGGCTCCTATCCAATCGGTTTCCAACTGATCAGCTGTTTATCATCGAATGAAATTTCAACGCGCCGCGCTCACCATGAGCGATCTCGCCAAACGTGAAAAGGGTCTTGACGAATATGAAAACGATCATGATAAATCATTGACGTGTAGCCGGACTTGCAATGGCATTCTGTCTCGAGTGACGCAACGGACGGAGGCTGACAATGAGTGATTACGTGATCTTAGACGAGCTGATCGCGCACGTGAAGACGATCCGCGATAAGCTGCACCCTTGGGACAGCTTTCCGGGCGATCGCACGGCCCTTGTGGTTGTCGACATGCAGAAATATTTCGTCGCCCCCACATTTCAGGGAGAAGTAGCCTCGGCGCGCGACATTGTGCCTGCGATCAACCGGCTCGCCCGAGCGGTCCGCCAACACGGTGGGCAGGTGATCTGGGCGCTCAACACAACCTCGGGCACCTGGGACAGCTGGTCCGTGCGCCACGAACTCCAAGCGCCCGAGCGGGCCAGAAAGCGCATGGAGGCGATGGAATTGGGGGCGGATGGATTCCATCTCTGGCCCCAACTCGAAGTGCACAGCGAGGATACGCGCATCGTCAAGAAGTTCTACTCCGCCTTCATCCAGGGCTCGTGTGATCTTGCCGCCGATCTGCGCAAGAAAGGCATTGATCACGTGCTCATCGCGGGCACCTACACGAATGTCTGCTCTCAGGCCTCCGCGCAGGATGCCATGATGCTGAATTTCCGCACGGTCATGGTGTCCGATTGCAATGCCGGCTCGACGCCGGAGGCGCATGCCGCCGCCTTGAACAACTTCTTCGAATTCTTCGGCGACGTTCTGACCACCGACGAGGTCATCGCGCGGCTGCAACGGGGCAGCGCAGCAGAAGCTGCCTAGCCGCGACCGGCGGTCGACCGGATGGAAGTGCACAGGTGAAACCTGCGACCTTCGATTATTTCGCGCCGACCAGTCGGCGGGAGGCCGTCGCACGGCTCGATTCCCTCGGACCAGAGGCACGCGTCATCGCCGGCGGCCAGTCGTTGATCCCCGCTATGAATATGCGCATGGCGCGGCCAAGCGCGCTGGTCGATCTCAACGGTATCGCACAACTTTCGTTCATCGATGAAGAGCCAGACGGGCTGTGCATCGGAGCCATGACGCGGCAACGGACGCTGGAACGTTCGGCCACGATCGGCCGGCGCGCGAAGCTGTTCCACCTCGCTTTGCCGCATGTTGCGCATTTTCAGATCCGCAACCGGGGTACGCTGGGCGGAAGCATCGCGCAGAACGATCCGGCGGCCGAACTGCCGGCGGTATTGGCGGCGCTCGATGCGACGGTGACGCTCAGTGGGGCGGCCGGGGATCGCGATCTCAAGTGGAACGAGTTCTTCTGTGGCATCATGGCGACGGCGGCCGAACCGAATGAAATCGTGAGCTCGATTTACCTGCCGGCCCTGCCTCCCGATACTGGCTATGGCCTTGCCGAGGTCAGCCGACGGCACGGCGACTTCGCGCTGGTCGGCGCCGCAGCCGCCCTGCATGCTGGCGCGGACGCGACGATCGATCTCGCCCGACTTGTGCTGTTTGGCGTCGGCGAAGGGCCGGTGCGGGTCCGGCAGGCCGAAAAAAAATTGCACGGTCAGCCGGGTGGTCCTGATTTGTGGAAGGAAGCAGCCAAACTTGTTGCGCGCGAGATCAAGCCCGCCGACGATTTGCATGCCTCGGCCGTCTACCGCCGCGAGGTCGCCGTCGTGCTCGCCGAACGGGTGCTGCGCCAAGCATGGGAAGAGGCTATTGGCTATCGGCACTGACATTAATATCACCGTGAATGGAACGCGGCACGAAGTGCGCGTTGAGCCGCGCATGCTGCTGTCCGACTTCCTGCGCGTGGAGCTGCGGCTCACTGGCACCCATGTCGGATGTGAGCATGGTGTATGCGGCGCCTGCACGGTGCTGGTGAACGGAGAGGCCGTGCGCTCCTGCATCATGCTGGCGGTGCAGGCGCATGGCGCGACGATTGTCACGATCGAGGGCGCCGCCGATACCGATCCAGATCTTTTCCGGTCATTACGTCAGGCCTTTACGGAATGCCACGCCCTGCAGTGCGGCTACTGCACGCCTGGTTTCCTAATCTCGGCCTACGCATTCTTGCGCGAGCATCCGAATCCTGCCTCGCTCACTGACGATGAGATCCGCGGCGGGCTCTCCGGCAATCTGTGCCGCTGCACCGGCTATCAGAACATTATCCGCGCGGTCCGGCTGACCGCGCGCGCCCGTGCTACGCCGACGGTGCAAACGTGACGGCCGACGCAGC
This sequence comes from uncultured Undibacter sp., assembly GCA_964563195.1. GTDB lineage: Bacteria > Pseudomonadota > Alphaproteobacteria > Rhizobiales > Xanthobacteraceae > Pseudolabrys. The sequence continues at coordinate 15,110 of CAZLWN010000014.1, forward strand.
CCAACGTCCCCCGCTGCGTCTCGAAGACGCGCGCCTGCTGGACGGGTATGGCCGCTTCACCGACGACATTCGACCTGAAGGCGTGCTGGAAGCGCACGTTCTGCGCAGCCCGCATGGGCATGCGCGCATTCGGGCGATTGACCTGCACGCGGCCCGTGGTCACCCCGGTGTCGTCGCCGTGTGGTCGTTCGACGATCTAGCGGCTATTGAGCGCACGATGCCGATGATCATTCCGGACCCGCGCATCCGACATGCGAAGACGCAGCCGGTCCTCGCCGCCACCGAGGTGCTTTATGTCGGCCAGCCAGTAGCGTTCATCGTGGCATCCAGTCGCTATGTCGCCGAGGACGCCGCCGAGTTGATCGACATTGACTATGAGGAACTGTCGGCAATCAGCGTCCTTCGCGATGCGGCCGGGCCGCAGGCCATTCCCGTTCACCAAGACGTCGCCGACAATATTGCTGGCACCTTCGAAGCGGCGTTTGGTGACGTCGAGCGCGATATTTGGACAGCGCCACATGTATTGAGCGAGCGCTTCGAGATCAGCCGGGGGCACGCGCAATCGCTAGAGCCGCGGGCGGTCGTCGCCCGCTACGACGCAGACGCCGGTCAATTGAACGTATGGGACACGACGCAAGCGCCGATTCCCCTGCGGGCGAACCTCGCACGCATGTTGCGGTTGGATGAATCGATGCTGCGTGTGATCGCACCCGATATCGGCGGCGGGTTTGGGCCCAAGATGGCGCTTTATTCGGAAGAGATTCTCGTTCCTTACGCCGCCTTGACCTTGAGACGTCCGGTCAAGTGGGCCGAGGACCGGCTTGAATCCTTTGTTGCCACCGCATCCGAACGCGAGCAGATTCACGATGCGGTGGTCGCCTTCGATGCAGAGGGCCACATCTTGGCATTCCGGGACCATTTCCTCTACGAGACCGGCGCGTTCATTCCCTATGGCCTCAATACGCCATTCGTCACGAGCATGCATTTGTTCGGGCTCTACCGGATACCGAGTTTTGCGGTCCGGTTCGAAGCCATATTCACCAATCGGATGTTCTGCTGTCCGTTCCGCGGGGCCGGAAGACCTTATGCGGCCTTTGTCATCGAACGCATGATCGACCGCATAGCGAGTGCGCTCCGGCTCGATCCGGCGGAGGTGCGCCGGCGCAATCTGATTGAACCCGCGGAGATGCCCTATCGCTATCCCGTGAACTATTGGGATGGCGGGCCCGTCGAATTCGATTCCGGCGATTATCCGCGGATGTTACGTGACGCTCTGGCATTGGTAGGATATGACCGCGTACGCGCCGAGCAGCCCAAATGCTGGCGGGACGGACGCTACCGTGGGGTCGCCGTGGCCGTGTACTGCGAAATGACCGGCATCGGGCCATATGAGGGGGCGCGGGTGCATGTGCGTCCAGACGGACGTGTCGTCGTGGCGAGCGGTGTTGGCAGTCAGGGCCAGGGAACACAAACCACGCTGGCGCAAGTCGTGGCCGCCGAGCTCGGCGTTGCGCCTGAACAGGTTAACGTGACCGTCGGCGATACCGCGCACTTCGACTGGGGTATCGGCACGTTCGCCAGCCGCAGCGTGGTGACCGCCGGCAATGCGGCGCGCAGTGCCGCGCGCCGCGTGGCGGAACAGGCCAAGCGCTGGGCGAGTGATTTGCTCGAAGTATCGGTTGAGGACCTCGAGCTCGCCGAAGGCATGGTGCGGGTCAAAGGCGTGGGCGGCCACGGCATCCCGCTGGGCGATGTCGCCGCCGCGGCGAATCCTGCACGTGGGCGCATCGGTCACGCGCCGGAGCAATTCCGCCCAGGGCTGCAGGCCGACGGCTTCTTCAACCCGCAGCAGGGGACGATGGGCGCGGGCGTGCATGCCTGTATCGTCGAGGTCGATCCGCACACCGGCACCTTGCAGGTCCTTCGCTATATTGTGGTGCACGACTGCGGCTGCGTCGTGCATCCGCAGATCGTAGAAGGGCAGATTCACGGCGGCGTGGCGCTCGGCATTGGTGGCAGTTTCTATGAAAGACTGGTTTACGACGATTCCGCACAGCTCTTGACGGGTAGCTACATGGATTACCTCATTCCCACAGCGGCTGAGATTCCGCACATGGAGGTGGTTCATTTGGAAAGCCCCTCGCCGCACAATCCGCTCGGTGTGAAGGGTGTGGGCGAAGCCGGCACCATTCCGGTCGCTGCGCTGCTGGCCGCAGCCATCGAGGATGCACTGCAGCCATTAGGCGTGCGGCTGATGACAATGCCGATCGCTGGTCCCGACGCCATCCGCGCCGCGGTGCGCGACGCCGCAGTCGCTTGAGCGACAACCCCTTCAGCGGAGGCCACGAATGCGTCTGGTACGCTTTCAAATAGAAGACAGGGTGCAGCTCGGCGCGTTGATCGAAGGCAACCGGCGTGTGGTCGATCTGCAGACGGCCGCGGCGGCCTTGCTGCGACACGATGGTGATCCGCTAGGCGCCCAGGAGGCGGCCATCCGCATTCCTTGCAGCACGGCGCAATTCCTGCGCGGCGGAGAGATCAGTACGTCGCTGGCGCGCCGTGCGTTGCATTTCGTGACCAGCGGAGGCGCCGACCTCTGGGAAGACTGCACCCTGCCGCGGGATCGGATACGGCTCCAGGCGCCGCTTGATCCCGCGCTCATTGTCTGCGGCGGTGGCAATTTCTGGGACCACCTGGAAGAACTTGGACGCGACAAACCGGAGCACGTAGAGTTTTTCCTGAAAAATCCAGAGAGTGTGCTCGGTCCTGAGGACGCAATTCCCTACCAACCCTGGGTATCGTGGAAGCTCGATTACGAAGCTGAGTTGGGCATCGTCATCGGCAAGGGCGGACGATGCATTCCCCGCGCGCGCGCGCTCGATCATGTTTTCGGTTACACCGCCGTCAACGACATGGCGGTGCGCGACCGGCAGTTGTTCCGTTGGGCGGAAAGCTCGTATTTTCACGTCAAATATGGTGACGGCAAGGTCTTCGACAACAACTTGGTGCTTGGGCCCGCCGTGCTGTCGGTTGACGAGGTCGCCGATGCCACCAATCTCCGCTTGCGCTGCTGGGTCGATGGCGAATTGCGTCAGGACAGCAACACGAGGAACTACATCTGGGGCGTGGCCGAGGTGATTGAATATTATTCCAATATGATGACGCTTGAGCCTGGCTTCCTGATCTGTCCGGGTACGCCGGGTGGCTGCGCGGTTGGAGCCGACCCCGACTGCGGCGGCAAATCCGCGAGTAAGGCATCGGGACCCGGTTACCTCAGGCCTGGCCAGACCGTCATTGTCGACGTGGAAGGTGTCGGCCGACTGGAAAACTGGGTTCGCGATGCTTCCAACAGTTTCAAGGCTAGCGACTTCAAGCGGGAGGGCGCGAATGCGCCTCGTTGTTTTTGAGCAATATCGTCGCCAATCGCTTGGCACGGTGGAGGAGGACGGACGCATCCTCGATCTCTCGGCGGCGGCGGCGGCCTGGCTCGCCTTAGAGCGTCGTGATCCGTTTTGGAAGCAAGAAGTCGAATTGCGGCTTCCTGCCGACGTCGGCCGCTATCTGGTGGGCGGCGCGCCGAGTCGACTGCTCGTCCAATCCGCGATCGAGTATGCGCGGGCAAAAAAGGACGGCAGCGGCATCAATGGCGAACCGCTGTTCCTTGATCCCGCGCAGGTGCGCTTATCGAAGCCTCTGGTGTCGCCACTGGTGCTCTCGCCGGGCGCGGCATTCCACTGCGCTGACGACGTTAACGAGCACAAGCCGCATCGCGAATTTTTCATGCGAAATCCCTTAAACGTGGCGGCAACAGGGGCGAGGATCTCGATTCCGCAGGTGCTCGGAGACGAGTTTAATGCGGCGCCGCGGCTCGCGGTTGTCATCGGTAGCAAATTGCACCGGGCGACGGAGGCCGAGGCGAGTGAGGCTGTGTTCGGTTATTGTCTGGCACTCGAAATTAAGGCGCGCGAAGTCGAAACGATAAGTTGGGCGGGCGCCCTATTTCACGTGCAGTATCCACACGCCCGCTCCTATGATGGAGCCTTGACACTGGGTGCCGCCGTCGTCACTAGGGACCAGATCGGCCCGCCCCAGAAACTCGGCGTGCGTCTAATAGTTGATGGCCGAAACGCCTATACCGGCACGATTCCCGGCCGTTGGAGCGAGCTTTTTGAGTGGATGAGGACGCTGTCCGAAAGGGTGACATTACAGCCGGGGACGCTGCTCATTCCAGGCGGCGAAGAGGAGACTTATGTGAAGGCCACTCATTCGGGCAGCCTACCAGTAGAGATCGTCCAGGACAGCTCGGCGAGTGCCGTGCGCATTGCTCGAGGTTCATTCATTATTCTGGAAATCGATGGGGTCGGGACCGTGGACGCGCAAGTACTGCCCGAAATACCGCGTTGATCGAGGCAACGCCCGCAGCGCGCAACCATCTGCGGTCGGGCTACCTCAAAGCCCAGCATAGCCGAACGATTGATTGGCACGCTTCGCCGCGAATGCCGGGACCTCGTCGTTGTTTTTGGCGAACGCCTGTCCCCACTGCAAATCAGATCCGGACGTACTGACGTTGGAGTCCACCGAGTATAGACCGCTGTCCCTACCGCAAACCTGTCCGCAAACCAAAGCTCAAAACCTTTCCCCTCCCCCGGTGGGGCGCGATGCGTTTTAATCCGCTGCCCGCCCTGTTGCGACGACAAGGCGCACACTCGTAACGTTTGGCAAGACGCGCTGCCAACCCGCGATCAGTCTTTGTTCGAGCAGGTGCTGTTCAATGAAGTGCTTGCAAAACTCATTTGGTGCGGTCATGACAACTTCGGTCTCTGTAATTTCATGAACACGGAGCGGGTCAAACCATGCTGAGACTACATCGGCACCCAGGCTGGCCTTCATTTTCTCTTTGACCGATTGCCATGTGATTTCGTTTGGGTCACAGCTTTGAACGATTGGAATAGCGGCGGTCTGGAGAGTCTTAGGTAGACTCTTAGGTACAGGAGGAACCGTCATTCCGGGTTTTGTGTTTCTCGGTTCCAGGTTTCCTGCTTCGTTGTTCCGGGTCTCACTGGAACCTCCGTTCCGGGTAATAGAGGAAACGCCTTTCCGAGTTTCTTTCAATGGCGTCAGTGGGCGATACACAGTCGCCGCGCCGCGACCGTTAGGAACTCGGGCCGCAACTAACAGACCGGCGACCTCCATGCGTTTGATTGCCTTGCGGACGCCGCGATCAGTCGCGCCTATTTTTGCGGCCAGCCATTCCTGGCTAATGGTCGCTGTGCCTTCATACTTGTCGATTCGATTGCTGAGCGCGATTGCTAGGCGGGAATGAAAATTCGTCGCGTCTGCACTAAACGCCACCGCCTCTAGCCACCGCAACTTGTCGCCCGGCCCAAATATGATATCGCGGGAATTCATGGGCCCTCCCACTGCGCACTGCACGTCGAGCTCGACGCTCGCGCTACGCTTCGGGGGTGGGCACAAATGATTAGAGTTCGACGTGAAGCCAAAAAGAGGTTTGCCAGCGGCGGAAATAGCCTTTTAGCTTCAATGTGCGCCGTAATGGCGGTTTGCCAATCTAAGCCATTGGAAATATTGGCTGAGCGCAGTTCCAGCGCGCTCACCAATACGCCGCCGCCCCTTAACGAAATTCGTCGAAAATGCGGTCACCTACACGGGCCGCCGCTGCGCGCAGCACAGCCGCACTGCCGTCGCAAATTCTTAGCGTAATGGTCACGACAGTTTCACCTGCCGGTCTCGGCAGCGCCATGATCGGCTCCTAAGCAGCGGCACGGGTAAGGACGACGACTCGAACGGAGGCCGAGACCATGCTTCATTGCAATGCGGCAAAACTTTCCACCATCCGAACTTTTGCCACGCCCGCGCGTTGTCCCCATTGCGGCGACTGGATGGTGGCGCCTGTCCACTCCGAATTCGTCGTGGACGGCGAGATCCGCCACCATTGGGAGTGCGAGGCCTGCGGCGCGCCGTCCATCACGGCAATCCCGCTCGCGGCCTATTGAACTCCACCCGGGCGGAATAGCCGCTAGGGTCCGGTGTTTGCCATAAGGCTTTGCACAGCCCGATCAAGGAGGAGCAAATATGACAAGGACGTTTCTGCGCCCGGCCCTGGCCGTTCTCGCCTGTGCCGGCGCGCTCGCTTTCGCCTCGCCGTCGATGGCGGCCATGATCAATCTGAAGGCCGATCTGAAGGCTGCCAACGAGGCGCCGCCCAATGACAGCAAGGGCACCGGCTCGGTGACCGCGACCTACGACACCGCCAGCAAGAAACTGACCTGGAAGGGCAGCTATTCCGGCTTGACCGGTCCCTGCGTCGCCGCCCATCTCCACGGGCCGGCGCCTGCCGGCAAGAACGCCGGTGTGATGGTCCCGATTAACCCGCATGGCCCCTCGTTCGAAGGCTCGGCGACCTTGAACGACGCCCAGGCCAACGCCCTGATGGGCGGCAGCATCTACGTCAACATCCACACCGCGGCGCACAAGGCGGGCGAAATTCGCGGCCAGTTGACGAAGTAACCGTTCCGCGCGTTCGTTCCCACGCCGCATTGCCCGCCGGATCTCCAACCGGCGGGCTTTCTCATGCAAGCGAGGCCCGCTTTGCGTCCGCCGCCGCGGCGATTTATCTTGGCCACCGGAACCAATAAGGTTTGCGGCAGCGGGGAACGCTTATGGCTCAGACGAACGGCGCGGCGCCCATTCTGGTGTCGGGCGGCGGCATTGGCGGCTTGGCCGCGGCCTATGCGTTGGCGCGCCAGGGCTTGCCGGTGCGCGTGTTCGAGCAGAGCCCCGAGTTCCGCGAGGTCGGCGCCGGCATTCAGCTCGGGCCCAACATTTTCCGCGTGCTGGAGAAGATCGGCCTCAAGGACGCCATCCTCGCCGACGCCCACCGCCCGCCGGCGCAGGAAATGCGCGACGCGCTCACCGGCAAGCTGATCACCCGCATCCCGCTGGGCGAGGCCTTCTTCAAGCGCTTCGGCCAGCCCTATGCCGTCACGCACCGCGCCGACATCCATGGCACTTTTCTGAAAGCCTGCCAGGACTCAAACCTAATCACGCTGGAGAACAGACGCCGTGTCGACTCGTACGAGGACCATGGCCACGCCGTCACCGCCGTCCTTGACGACGGCGAACGCGCGCAAGGCCGTGCGCTCATCGGCTGCGACGGCATGTGGTCGAAGATCCGCGACCGTATCGTCGGCGACGGAAGCCCGCGCGTCTCCGGCCACATCGCCTATCGCGCCGTGCTCAAGCGCGAAGACGTACCCGAGGACCTGTGGCGGCCCGACGTGATCCTGTGGGCCGGCCCGCGCACCCATTTCGTGCATTATCCCTTGCGCCGCGGCGAGCTCTACAATCTGGTTGCCGTGTTCCACTCCGACCGATACGAGGAAGGCTGGAACGCGGAAGGGAGCACCGAGCTGCTGTGGGAGCACTTCAGGGGCCAGCGCCCTGAAGTATTACGCATGCTCGAGCGCATCGAGACCTGGCGCATGTGGGTGCTGTGCGACCGCGAGCCGGTAAAAGATTGGACGAAAGGCCGCGTCACGCTGCTCGGCGATGCCGCGCATCCGATGTTGCAATATCTCGCGCAAGGCGCCTGCATGGCGACCGAGGACGCGGTGGTGCTGGCGGAGAAAGTCGCGGCCTCGCCCGACGACCTGCCGGCGGCGTTCAAGGCTTATCAGCAAGACCGTTACTTGCGCACCGCCCGCACGCAGATCATGGCGCGCGTCTATGGCGACTTTTACCACGCGCGCGGCGTCACCGCCGAATTGCGCGACCTGGCGCTCGGCGGCCGCACGCCCGAGCAATCCTACGAGGGCATTGCCTGGCTGTATGACGGGCCGTGACCGTCAATCGAAACCGTAAAGCCGCACCGGATTGTCCACTAACAGCTTCTTTTGCGCGACCGCGTCGGCCGCGTATTGCGGCACCAGGTCGACCAGATCGGCCTCGTCGGCTTCATGCGTCGCATTGGGATGGGGAAAATCCGTCCCCCACAGCACGCAGTTCGGCGCCGCGGAGACAATCGCACGGGCAATCGGCACTGCCTCGGCGTAAGGCGGCATGGAAATGCGCTCGGCGCCGCAGACCTTGATCCAGCAGTTCTCGAGTTTGGCCAGCTCGAGCAGCGCCTTGAGCGGCGGCTGATCGACACCGCCCTTGCCCGGCACCCGCCCCATGTGATCGACTACGAATGGCAGCGGCAGCTTGCGGATCATCGGCGACAGCGGCGCGATGTCGGGCGCGTCGAGATGCAGCACGACGTGCCAGCCGCGGTGCTTGATGCGGTCGATGACGCTGTTGAAGACGCCCATGTCAGGCGCACCGCCCAGATGCTTGACGAAATTGAAACGCACGCCGCGCACGCCACCGGCATCGAGCGCATCGAAATCGGCGTCCCTGAAGCTGTCATTGACGATGGCGACGCCGCGATAACGTTTCGGATCGGAGGCGATGCAGTCGAGCATGGCGGCGTTGTCGGCGCCGTGGCAGCTTGCCTGCACGATCACCGCCCGCTCGACGCCGAGGTGGTCGTGCAGCGCGCGCAGCATTTCCTTCGGCGCATCATCGGGCGTGTAGCGCCGTCCCGGCGCGTACGGGAACGTGTCGCCCGGCCCGAACACGTGGCAATGAGCATCGCATGTGCCCGGCGGCAATTTGAAGCGCGGCTTGCGCCGGCGCTTGAGGAACTCGCCTTGCACGTTCATGCCAGTGCTGCCTTCACGCGAACGGCGTTGAACGGCAGGTCGCGCAAGCGTTTCCCCGTCGCATGCGCGAAGGCGTTGGCGATGGCCGCCGCCGCCGGCCCAAGCGAGGCTTCGCCGGCGCCGAGCGAAGGCTGGTCCGGCCGGTCGATCAAAACGGTCTCGATATGGGGGGCTTCCGGCATGGTGAGGATCGGATAGCCGCGCCAGTCGCGCGAGACAATCCCGTCGCCGGAAAATTTTACTTGCTCGTGCAGGGTCCAGCTCGCCGACTGGATGATGCCGCCTTCGATCTGGTTCTTTAGCCCGTCCGGATTGATAATTTGGCCCGCGTCCACCGCGGCGACGGCACGCGTAACACGCAAAGCGCCGGTGGCACGATTAACCAACAGATCCACAATCACCGCAACATAACACGCCGCGTTCTTGTATTGCGCAAAGCCGACGCCGCGGCCATGCACGCCGTCGCCCTTGGCGCCCGCTTGCCAGCTTGCGGCTTTCGCCGCCGCCTCGATCACCGCGTGCGCGCGCTTGTCCTTCAGATGCGCCAGCCGGAAAGCAACCGGATCGGCCTTGGCGGCGGCTGCCAGCTCGTCGATAAAGGATTCAATCGCGAACACGTTGGCATGGGCGCCGAGCGAGCGCAGCGCCGAAACCCGTAAAGGGCTCGCGCGCGGGAAATGATTGGTGATACGGTGGCCGGCAATCGCGTAAAGCGGCACCGCGTTGCGGGCGCCACCGCCGCCCCAGCCCTGCCCCGGCTCGAATGGCTGGTCGAGATACCAGCTCGCCAGCAGATTGACGCCACCGCCAGTGCCCGGCCGCGTGCTGTGGGTCGCGCTCCACACTTCGTAGTTCCAGTCGGTGATTTTGCCGTCGGCGAGCGAAGCTTTCGCCTTCATCACCATAGCCGGGCCGAACGGCTCCCAGCAGAATTCATCGTCGCGCATCCATTGCACACGCACCGGCCGGCCTTGCGCCGCGCGCGCCAACAGAGCGGCGTCGAATGCAACATCGTCAGCGCCGTTGTGGCCGTAGCAGCCGGCGCCCTCGGCATGGATGCAATGGATGGCATCCTCATTGAGCTTGAGCGCGCTCGCCAGATCGCGCCGCAACGGAAAGACGCCTTGGGTGTGTGACCACACCGTCAGCTTTCCGTCGGCAAATTGCGCCAGCGCGCAGGAGGGGCCTATCGAGGCATGCGCGATAAAGGGCCTGGTGAAAGTTGCCTCGAACGCCCGCGTGATACCGGAAGGCGGCGGCGCTTTCTTCTCACTGATAATTGAATCCTGGTTCTTCCCGGTGGCAAGCTGATCGTGCAGCTTGCGCGCATCGGGCAGCGTATCCCCGCCAATCCATTTGCTGGTACGCACAAGGTGCTCGCGCGCGCGCACCGCCTGTTCCTCGCGCTTGGCGATGACCCCGAGGAAGCTGCCGTCGCGCACTACCGCCACCACGCCTGGCAAGGCCCTAGCGCCACGCTCATCGATATGAACGAGAATGGCGTGATAGCGCGGCGGCCGCAGCACGCGTCCGTGCAGCATGCCAGGCAGCCGGATGTCCTGCACGTAAGCGGGCGCGCCGGTGACCTTGCCGGTAATATCGCGGCGCTGCACCGGCTTGCCGACGATTCTGTGCGCGCCAGCGGGCTTGGGCGAAATCTTGCCGGTCGCCGCGCGGCGCAGATCGAATTGCGCGGCCAGTTCGCCGTAGCTCACTTTGCGCGTGCCCGGCGCATAGATGACGCCGTCCTGCACGGTGAGCTCGTCCCACGACCAATCGAGCCGCTCGCCGGCAAGCTCGACCAGCAGCGCCGCGGCTTCTGCGCTGGCCGCGCGGATGGCGGCACCGCTGGTTTCGATCGAGCGGCTGCCCGAGGTAAAGCCCTCGTCCGGCGTGCGCGCGGTGTCGCCGGCGACCATCTCGATGCGCGCGACCGGCAACCGGAGCTCTTCCGCCGCGATTTGCGCCAGCGCGGTGAGGATGCCCTGCCCGAGCTCGACCTTGCCGGTAAACACGGTGACGGTGCCGTCGGCATTGATGCGCAGCCATGCGTCAAGCCGGCGGTGGCGGGCGAGGCTTCCGGGCAGATGCGCGCGCTGCTGCGCCGGCGCCGGTTGACTTGAGGAAAACGCAATGACGATGCCGCCCGCCGCCGCGGCGCCAAACTGACGGCGGCTGAGCGTTGGCGTCATTGTGCCTTCTCCTTCATCCCCGCTGCACGCATGACCGCGCGGATGATGCGCGCGTGCGTGCCGCAACGGCAGAGATTCCCGGCAAGCGCTTGGCGCACCTCCTGCTCGCTCGGATGCGGCGCGCGGTCGAGCAGCGCCTTGGCGCTCATGATCATGCCGGCGCTGCAATAGCCGCATTGCGCGGCCTGCTCGGCGATGAAGGCCTGCTGCAGCGGGTGCATATTTTCAAGCGTGCCCAGCCCTTCCAGCGTGACGATCTCCGCATTGGCCACGCCGCCCGCCAACGTCACGCAAGACCTCGCCGCCTTGCCGTCGATCAGCACCGTGCAGGCGCCGCATTGCGCCAGCCCGCAGCCGAACTTAGGGGAGTTCAATTCGAGATCGTTGCGCAGCACGTAAAGCAGCGGCGTGTCGGGCGTGGCCTCGACGCGCCTGCTCTTGCCGTTGACCTTCAGTGCCAGCGCCATGGCGGTTTTTAGCGCATGGCTCAGAGCGGCGCTATGTCGCCCTCAGCCCATTGCGCCGCCGTGGCGGCACGGAACTCGTCGAACCGGCCGGCGGCGATGGCTTCACGCATATCCGCCATCAGCGTCTGATAATAGGCAAGATTGATCGTCGACAGCAAGACTGCGCCCAGCATCTCGTTGGCCTTGGTCAGGTGGTGCAGATAGGCGCGCGAATAGTTCCGCGCCGCCAGGTGCGTGCTTTGCGCATCGAGCGGGCGCGGGTCAGCAGCGTGGCGGGCGTTTGCTAGGTTGATCGTGCCGTACCGCGTGAAGGCCATGCCGTGGCGGCCGTTGCGGGTCGGCAACACGCAGTCGAATATGTCGATGCCCCGGGCCACCGCTTCCAGCATGTCGTGCGGGGTGCCGACGCCCATAAGATAGCGCGGGCGGACCTCCGGCAGCATAGGCACGGTTTCCTCGACGATCTTGAGCATCGTGGCCTGCGGCTCGCCGACCGCCAGCCCGCCGATTGCGTGGCCCTGGAAATCCATACTGACCAGTTCGCGCGCGCTTTGCTGGCGCAGGGGGATATCGTCGCCGCCCTGCACGATGCCGAACAGGGCGTAGCCCTCGCGCGCCCGGCCCTCGAACACCTTCTTGGAGCGCTCGGCCCAGCGCAGCGATAATTGCATGGCGCGTTTGATCTCGTCGGCCGATGCGGGAAGCCGCAGGCATTCGTCGAGCTGCATGGCGATGTCGGCGCCGAGCAGCGCCTGGATCTCGATGGCGCGTTCCGGCGAAAGCTCGACCATGACGCCGTCGAGATGGGAGCGAAAGGTGACGCCGTCCTCGCTGAGCTTACGCAGCTCCGACAAAGACATCACCTGGAAGCCGCCGGAGTCGGTTAAGATCGGCAGCGGCCACTGCATGAATTCGTGCAACCCACCCAGCGCGGCGATGCGTTCGGCGCCGGGCCGCAGCATCAAGTGATAGGTATTGCCGAGCACGATCTCGGCGCCGGTTGCGCGAACCACATCGGGGGTAAGGCCCTTCACGGTTGCTTGCGTGCCGACCGGCATGAAGGCCGGCGTCTGCACTTTGCCATGCGGCGTGCCAATCTCGCCCCGGCGGCCGCCGCCGTCGGTCTTCATCAGCGTGAAGGAAAAGGGCTCGCTCATCGGCCGGCAGGATAAAGCAGACAGGCGTCGCCATAGGAATAGAAGCGATAGCCGGCCGTAATCGCGTGGGCATAGGCGCGTTTCATCGTGTCGAGCCCGGAAAAGGCTGCCACCAGCATGAACAGCGTCGAGCGCGGTAGGTGGAAATTGGTCAGCATCAGGTCGACCGCCCTAAACCTATAGCCGGGGGTGATGAAAATCGCCGTCTCGCCGGCTAAGGCCTTGATCTGGCCGTTGTCTCCAGCCGCGGTTTCCAATAGCCGCAGCGCCGTCGAGCCCACCGCCACGATCCGCCCGCCCTTGGCGCGCGCCTCGTTCAAGGCTTCCGCCACTTCCGCCGGCACTGTGCCGAACTCGGCCTGCATCTTGTGGCCTTCGATCTCATCGGTCGTCACCGGCAGGAAAGTGCCGGCGCCCACATGCAGGGTGACTTTGTGCAGGGCGATCCCGCGCGTCTTCAGCGCCGCCAGCAATCGTTCTGAGAAATGCAGTCCCGCCGTCGGCGCCGCCACAGAGCCCGCATCGTGCGCAAACAGCGTCTGATAGTCGGTCTTGTCCTGTTCGTCGGGGGCGCGGCGGGAGGCGATATAGGGCGGCAGCGGCATCTCACCCCGCTCAGCAATAGCCTGGTCCAGCACCGGGCCATGGAAGGAAAATAATAGGGTTACTTCACCTCCTTCATCTTTCTGTGAAACTTGAGCATCGAGCTCACCGAGGAAACAGACTCGCCCCTCGCTGCCAAATCGCAGCGTATCGCCGACCCGGACCTTCTTGGCGCCCAGGATGAAGGCTTTCCAGCGCGATCCGTCGAGCCGTTTGTGCAGGGTGGCCTCAATCACAGGCTCGCTCGTCCCCCGCCCGATGCGTCGGCCCTTGAGCCGGGCGGCAATCACCTTGCTGTCGTTGACCACCAACGCGTCGCCCGGCTGCAAAAAGTCCGGCAGATCGCGCATACCGCGATCCTCGAATTCGGGCGTCCTGCCCGGCCGTACCACCAAGAGCCGCCCTGCGTCGCGCGGGACGGCGGGCCTGAGCGCGATGCGCTCCGCCGGCAGGTCGAAGTCGAAGAGGTCGGTTTTCATGCCTGTCCGTCGTCACGCCCGGCCTTGTGCCGGGCATCCCGACTAGGTTGGCATGGCCCTGCGACCTTAAGCGAGCTGGCCGGGACAAGCCCGGCCATGACGCAACAATTGGCGCTCGGGCAAAGGAACTACGCCGCCATCGTCGCCTTGACGATCTTGTCGGGATCCTGGACCGGCTCGCCGCGCTTGATCTTGTCGACGTTGTCCATGCCTTCGATCACCTTGCCCCAGACCGTGTACTGGTTGTTGAGAAACGGGGCCTCCTCGAAGCAGATGAAGAACTGGCTGTCGCCGGAATCCGGGCTGGCCGCGCGCGCCATCGACACTGTGCCGCGCACATGCGGCTCCTTGTTGAACTCGGCCTTCAACTTCTGCCCCGAGCCGCCGGTGCCGGTGCCGTGCGGGCAGCCGGTCTGCGCCATGAAGCCGTCGATCACCCGGTGGAACACGATGCCGTCATAGAAGCCCTCTTTCACCAACTCCTTGATGCGCGCGACATGGCCAGGCGCCAGGTCGGGCCGCATCTCGATCACCACCTTGCCCTTGGTAGTCTCCAGCGTGAGCGTGTCTTCCGGCTTGGCCATGATGTTTTCCTTCGAAAATGTGTGGCGCGCTGTTCAGCGCACGATGGTGGCTTTCTTGACGTAGTCCATGCGCTTGTAGTGCTGCGCGAGATAGGCATTGCCTTCCCTTTGCAGGCGGCCCTGATCGGGACCGCGGCCGCGCGGCGCGCCCTCGCCGTATTCGGCGTTGAGGCTGTCCACCACGTTCATGCCCGAGACCACCTGGCCGAAGGGCGCAAAGCCCTGGCCGTCGAGGCCGCCATTGTCTGCGAAGTTGATGAACACCTGCGTGGTGCGCGTATTGGGGCCGGCGGTGGCGAAGGTGATCATGCCGCGCTTGTTGCTCTGTCGTACCGGATCGTCAGGGATCTGGGCGCCGCGCCAATGCGCCATCACCGCCGGATCGCCGTGAATGCCGAACTGCACCATGAAGCCGGAGATCACGCGGAAGAAGCGCACATTATTGTAGAAGCCGTTCGTCACCAGATTGTAGAAGCGGTCGGCGCCGTGCGGCGCCCACGACCGGTTCACCTGGACCACGAAGGCGCCTTTGCTAGTGTCGAAGCGCACCTTGTAGCTCGCCGGTGCCTGCTCGGTGAGCGCAGACGGGTTGGCGAGATTGGGCGACTGCGCGAGCGCCGGCGCGGCCAGCACGGCCAACGCAAGCGCAAGCGTGAGGATCGATCTGCGGTTCGTCATTCGCTCTCCTTGATCACCGCTGGCGCGCTTTAGCGCGGGAACTTCTTCTTCAAGCGGGCCACGACCGGCGCCGGCACGAAGGCGGAAACGTCGCCGCCCATGCCGGCGATCTGGCGCACCAATGTGGCGGTGATCGGGCGCACCGATGCCGAAGCGGGCAGGAAAATCGTCTGCACTTTCGGCGCCATGGTCGCGTTCATGCCGGCCATCTGCATTTCGTAATCGAAATCGGTGGCGTCACGCAGGCCGCGGATCAGCAAGGTCGCGCCTTGCTTGCGCGCCGTTTCGACGACGAGGTTGTCGAACGTCATGCAGACGAGCTTGCATTTTTCGCGGCGCACCACCGGCCCGCAGGTCTGTTCCAGCATGGCGATACGCTCGGCGGCCGAAAACAGCGGCTTTTTGCCGGGATGCACGCCGATCGCCAGCACGAGCTTGTCGGCAAGGCGGGCGGCTTGGCGCACCACGTCGAGATGGCCGTTGGTGACCGGGTCGAAGGTCCCGGCGTAAAGGGCGGTCCGCAGCATGGCGGCGGGTCTACCCCGGTCCCTCACGCCCGGCAAGGCCGCGGCAACTGGCTTGAACCGTTATCCCCGCGGCGGCGACCAACCCCAACAGGCGAAACACAGGGAATCGTCATGCCGAAGCTTATGACCGCCATCATGACCGCCGCTTTCATTGCCGCCGCCATGACCGCCTTGTCCACCCCGACCGCCCATGTCGATGCCAGGCCGCGCCCGGTCGCGGAAGCGGCCCAGATGCGGTCCTGCGCCGAACGGCCTAGGCTCTATTTGCGCTGCGTCGGCACGCCCTTCGGCAACCCGCAGGTCCGGCTGGTTACCACCAACCGGCTGGCCGCCAACCAGGACGTGGACTCCTAAAGGGCAACCCAAATACTGCCTTGGCTGCGCCGTTCACTGTCTGCTTTTGCGGAACAGCGGACAAAGGTGGATTTTCGCCCATGATCGATCGGTCGCGATTGACCCTAACGCGACACATTAATCGGATCACCGCTTTGATTTGTTTAGAGGACTATGCGTAGTCCCCAATTCTCCGATATGGCGGCGTTATACGTCTTGGTGCATCTGCTGCATGGACCAAAATTTAATCACTCTTTTCGCAGCTGACTGCGAAAGTCTGAGATATTCTCGTTTTAAGTTATTGAGTTCATCGTCCGAGACTATTTTGCCGGTTAATTGTTCTTTTAACAGAGAACGCAGTGTGAGCCATGATAGCCCGGCGGCCTTGCAAGGGACGAGCAGCGATTCATTGCGGTTATCGGTCATCATACGCTTGATCATATCAATTGGCGCCGAGCATAACGCAGCTAGTGCGGCAACTGTTTCAGCAAATCTGTGCGCTTTCACGAACTCCAGCAGCGCCACCTGATCGAGTTCGCCGTTTTCTTGCATCAACTCGACAAGATGCTGTGCCGCATTAAAGTCGTTACCCATTTCTTCATTGTCGATGACTTCAGTCGATACGCTGGCCAGTATGTCTTTTATGTCGTCGCGCTTTTCCGGCATCGCCAGGGCTAACAGACGCATTCGCACCGCCTCGGTTGCTCGCTCCAGCAGACGACGGAAGATATGTAATGGAATGTCGAGGCGCAAACCGAGCTTTTCGAATAATGTTTCATCATCTTCGGCAAACTCTACAAGGCGAGAATAGGTCTTTTCCGAGAAACTGGCCCCTGCATTCCCAGCCAGTTTGCTGATGACGTGTCGATCCCCACGCTCAATCAAAGTGTCGGTTAAGGACTCACTGAGGCTGCTTCGCTTGGAGATTGCGAGCAGGTGCGATTGGCTCTTGACCATGGCAATTTCGATAAGATCACGCGTGGTCAGGCGCTCCGACAGCGCCAGAATGGGTCCAGCGATGGCTATTTCATCGTCTCGCGCGAGATTGTTGACGACATTGATCGGCGCATTGTTGATTGGCGCAAGACGCTCGCTGAGTTCGATGAGAGCCTTTGATTCCATCCGCTTGATGAGATGACCCAAAACTTCATCGAATATCTGGATTTGCTCCTCATTGAGCTGTTCTTTTTCACTGAGAAATAGATTGGTGACGCGTCTAAGAGTTTCTACCCGTTTTTCCTGAGAGCCGCGCCTTACAGCATCTTCAAGTTCAGAAATGAGCGACCGGTGGTGATACATCGAGTGTGCCATACTGGGATGTGCTTGCGGCGCTTCTGCGCCGTTTGTTAATAGGCCGTAAATGCAATCTTATCGGAAAACGTTTAAAAATCGGTCTAGCAACGAGCCCCCGGCGGCATTGAAGTCTTTTTAGGGCTGCATGAGGTGGCGCTCGGTATCAAGCAGGCCGAGCAACCGGGTTACTGGATGCCCGCTTTCGGGGCAAAGCGACATCCGGCCCGCATTATGCGTACACGCCCTAGCCCGGCCGCCGCGCCAGCGATAGCCAGATCCCGCCCCCGATCAGCACGACGCCCGACAGCCGGCCGAGCAGGCGATTGTGTTTGGGTTTCATGAACCAGGCACGGCCGAGACCGGCGGCAATCGCCCAGCCGGAATCGAGAAACGCCCCCACCGTCACCGACACCGCACACATCACCAGCAATTGCCGCTCCACCGGAAGCGTGGGATCGATGAATTGCGGCAGGAAGGCCGTGAAGAACGCGATCGACTTCGGATTGGTCATCGCCACCACGAAGCCGCGCCAGGCGTGCACATGGGGCGCCGGTGCCAGCGCTTCACTCTGTTCGCCGGCATGACGCCAGGCCTGGATGCCGAGCCAGACCAGATAGGCGGCACCGACCCAGCGCAGAGCGTCGAACACCTCCGCCGAGGCTTTCAAGATCCAGCTTAGCCCTAAGGCGATACAGGCGAGCAGCAGGGCATTGCCCGTGCTCGCACCGGCAACCGTTTGCAGTGCCGCGCGAGTCCCACTTCTCGCGCCAGTCGCGATGATGAGCGTGACGATCGGTCCCGGCGTCAGGAACAGCACGATCGTGATCAGCAAGAAGGCGGAGAACAGGTGCCAGTTCATGCTGCGCTCTACTCTTCCTCGTCCTCGCTAAGCCGCTCGACCGACACCACGCGCTCGCCCTCGGCGGTGTCGAGCACGATCACCCCTTGCGTCGAGCGCCCGGCGATGCGGATGCCCGCGACATTGGTGCGGATTAGCTTGCCCTGGTCGGTCACCAGCATGACCTGGTCGCCCTCCTCCACCGGGAAGGAAGCCACCAGCCGGCCGGTCTTTTTGGTGACGTGCATGGCGACGATACCTTTGCCGCCGCGGCCGGTGGTGCGGTACTCGAACGACGAGGAGCGCTTGCCGTAGCCGCGCTCCGAGGCGGTAAGCACGAACTGCTCGGCCGCCGACAATTCCACGTAGCGCTGCTCGCCAAGCTCGATCTGCTCGGCGCTTTCCTCCGCCTCGGCCGGCGCCTCTTCCTCGGCGGTGCCGCGCCGCACCGCACTGGTACGCTTCAGATACGCGACGCGCTCTTCCGAGGTCACTTCGATGTGGCGCAGGATCGACATGGAGATCACCCTGTCGTCCTTCGACAAATTGATGCCGCGCACGCCATCCGAGGTGCGCCCGGCGAATACGCGCACTTCCGCCACCGCGAAGCGGATGCAATGGCCGCCGGCGGTGGTGAGCAGCACGTCGTCCTTCTCGGTGCAGATGGTGACGTCGACGATGGCGTCGCCGTCGCCGAGCTTCATGGCGATGATGCCGGAGGGGCGGATCTTCTGAAAATCCGACAGCTTGTTGCGCCGCACGTTGCCCTTGGTGGTGGCGAACATCACGTCGAGCGCGCCCCAGGTCGTCTCGTCCTCGGGCAGCGGCATGATCGAGGTAATCCACTCGCCGTCGTCGAGCGGAAGAATGTTAATGAGCGCCTTGCCGCGCGCCTGCGGCGCCGACAGCGGCAGCCGCCAGACTTTTTCTTTGTAGACCTTGCCGCGCGAGGAGAAGAACAGCACCGGCGTGTGGGTCGAGGCCACGAACAGCCGCGAGACGAAATCCTCCTCGCGCACCTGCATGCCGCCGCGGCCCTTGCCGCCGCGCCTTTGCGCGCGATAGGTCGAAAGCGGTACGCGCTTGATGTAGCCGAGATGGGAGACGGTGATGACCATGTCCTCGCGCTGGATCAGGTCCTCTTCCTCGACTTCCGCCTCCGCCTCGGTGATCACGGTGCGGCGTTCGGTAGCGAATTTGTCCTTCACGGCCTTCAGCTCGGTCTTGATGATCGCCTGGATGCGCGTGCGCGAGCGCAGTATTTCCAGGTAATCGGCAATCTCGGCAGCGAGCTTGTCGAGCTCTTCCTTGATCTCGTCGCGGCCTAAGGCGGTGATCCGTTGCAGGCGCAGGTCGAGGATGGCGCGCGCCTGTTCGGCCGAGAGCTTGGTGGCGCCCTTGGGCGTGATCTTGTGGCGCGGATCGTCGATCAGCGTCACCATGGCGGCCATGTCCTTGGCGGGCCAGTCGCGCGCCATCAAGGCCTCGCGCGCTGTGTTGGGATCCTTGGCGCCGCGGATCAGTTTGATCACCTCGTCGATATTGGCGACCGCGATGGCGAGACCCACCAGCACATGGGCGCGGTCGCGCGCCTTGCCGAGCAGGTACTTGGTGCGCCGCGACACCACCTCTTCGCGGAAGGCGACGAAGGCCACCAGCAGGTCCTTCAGCGCCATCACCAGCGGGCGGCCGCCGTCAAGCGCCACCATGTTGGCGCCGAAGGAGGATTGCAGCGGCGTGAAGCGGTAGAGTTGGTTCATGACGACGTCGCGCTCGGCGTCGCGCTTAAGCTCGATCACCACGCGGTAGCCATCGCGGTCGCTCTCGTCGCGCAGGTCGGCGACGCCGTCGATTTTCTTTTCACGCACCAGCTCAGCGATGCGCTCGACCATCGAGGCCTTGTTCACCTGGTAGGGGATCTCGGTAATGATGATCGCTTCGCGCTCCTTACGGATGGTCTCGAAGCCGACCTTGCCGCGCATCACCACTGAGCCGCGGCCGGTGTGGTAAGCGCTACGAATGCCGGCGCGGCCGAGGATGACGCCGCCGGTGGGGAAATCCGGGCCGGGCACGATCTTGATCAGGTCGTCGATGCTCAACGCCGGATCATCGATCAGCGCCGTGCAGGCGTCGATCACCTCGCCCAGATTGTGCGGCGGAATATTGGTCGCCATGCCGACGGCGATGCCGCCGGCGCCGTTGACCAAGAGATTGGGAAAGCGCGCCGGCAGCACCACCGGCTCGTGCTCGTTGCCGTCATAGTTCGGCTGAAAGTCGACGGTGTCCTTGTCGATGTCGTCGAGCAGCGTCATCGCCGCCGCGTCGAGCCGGCATTCGGTGTAGCGCATGGCCGCCGGCGGATCGCCGTCGACCGAGCCGAAATTGCCCTGGCCGTCGATCAGCGGCAGGCGCATGGAGAAATCCTGCGCCATGCGCACCAGCGCGTCGTATATCGCCTGGTCGCCGTGCGGGTGATATTTGCCCATCACGTCGCCGACCACGCGCGCCGACTTGACGTATTTCTTGTCGGGCGTGTGGCCCTGCTCGTTCATCGAATAGAGGATGCGGCGATGCACCGGCTTCAAGCCGTCGCGCACGTCGGGCAGCGCGCGCGACACGATCACGCTCATGGCGTAATCGAGATAGCTGCGCTTCATCTCTTCGGTGATCGAGACGGGACGCACGTCGGAGGGATTTCCGTCCCCCGATTTCGGGTTTTCGGTATCGGACAAGGCTAGCGTCCTGGGCGGGTTGGCTCGCGCGGTTTTACTAGCCGATTCATTTGGGCTTTGCTAGGCGAAACGGCGCCGCATACAGGCGTTTTTATCGTGCCAAAACAGCCGCTTAGCCGGGCGGCGCGGTTCGCATTTGACGCAAATTGGCGCGCTCATTCTAGGCGCCGTGACGCGCGCCAATTGCGCGACGCGGGAGTACCATGACGCGATGTCGTTGCCGGTCGAATTCCTCGTTTCCGCGCTGGTCACGCTGGTCGTGGTGGTCGATCCGATCGGTCTGGTGCCGGCCTTCATCGCGGTCACCCACGGCCTGCCGCAGCGCGCGCGCCGCAGCGTCGCCTGGCGCGCCTGCCTGATCGCGGCCGCGGTGCTCGCCGGCTCGGCGCTGATCGGCGATTGGCTGCTGCGCACGCTGTCGATCACGCTGCCGGCGTTTCGGATTGCCGGCGGGCTGCTGTTGTTTTCGATCGCGTCGGAAATGGTGTTCGGCGTGCGTGTCATGCGGCAATCGCAACAGGCCGAGGAAGCGCTCGAGGAGCGCGTGCGCAACATCGCCGCCTTCCCGCTCGGCATCCCGCTGATGGCCGGGCCCGGCGCCATCACCGCTTGCGTGCTACTGGCCGGCCGCGCCGCCGGCGAGCCGGTTCACCTCGCTATCCTGTTAGCGGCCATCGCCGCGGTGCTGGCGTTCTGCTTCGTGACGTTCACGCTCGCGTCCCGCATCGCCACACTGATGGGCATCACCGGCAACGTGGTGCTCTCGCGCCTGCTCGGCGTGCTGCTGGCGGCGCTGGCGGTGCAGTTCGTGATCGACGGCGTGCGCGTGGCGCTCGGCTAGAACGGAATTTCGTCGTCCATGTCGTCGCTTTTGCCGCCGGCGCCGGCCATGGCCGGCTTACGCTCGCGCGCCGCGCTCGGCCCCGACGAGCCGAAATCGTCGCCGCCGCCTGCGCCCGCGCCGCCGGCGCGGTCGAGCATGGTGAGCTGCGAGTTGAAGCCCTGCAGCACGACCTCCGTCGAATAGCGGTCATTGCCGTCCTTGTCCTGCCATTTGCGTGTTTGCAGCGCGCCTTCCAGGTAAATCTTCGAGCCTTTCTTGAGGTATTGCTCCACGATCTTGCACAGGCCTTCGTTGAAGATCACCACGCGATGCCATTCAGTCTTTTCGCGGCGCTCGCCGGTGGTCTTGTCGCGCCAGGTGTCGGAGGTCGCCACGCGCAAATTGGCGATCGGCCGGCCGTCCTGGGTGCGGCGAATTTCGGGATCGGCGCCAAGATTGCCGATGAGAATAACCTTGTTGACGCTACCCGCCATGATGCTCTCCGCGTGGCGACACCGGGCGCGCGCGCTTTGAAGCGAAAGCCGCCGCCGGTCGCCGTTTGAGGGCCCGCCTGCCGCGCGCGGGGCCCCGATTGTTTGAACGCTCACCCTAGACTTCGCCCCGGGGGCGGCAAGCGCGATTGCCCCTAATCCACAGCGCTTCTGCTGGTTGCTGCGATCGTCGGGCCATGGCCGTCTACAAGTGTGTTCGCGTTATGTTCTAGCCTATTTTGGCCGGCCATGCAACTGATTCGCTTGGGAAACTCATTCCCCTTGTGGCATAAAGGCCACAGTTCGAATCATCCACAAGATATAGCGTCCACGGCCACTGGGAACGTGAGGAGGTCACGATGAGGCGTGTCATTCTTACCTTGGGTGCGGCGGTAATAGCGGCCGCGACGGCTTGGCCGTCGTTGGCGGCGGATAAGCACCAAGGCTATTTCGGCCCGGCGCCCGGGCCGCTGGAGTTGGTTAGTTGGCGAGGGTTCTACGTCGGTATCAACGGCGGCTACAGCTGGGGCCAATCGGACTGGAGTAGCAGCGTCACCGCTGGCTCCAGCAACCCGGGAGGAGGCCTGCTCGGCGCAACCATCGGCTTCAACGGTCAAAGCGGCGGTTTCGTCTTTGGCCTTGAAGGCGACATTGACGCCACCTGGATCAGGGACACCAACAGCAGCGGTACCGGCGTTTGCAGTGTGACCTGTGAAACTCAAAACAGCTGGCTGGCCACGATACGCGGCCGCCTCGGCTACGCCTTCGACCGCGCAATGCTCTACGCCACGGCAGGCGGCGCGTTCGGCGACGTCCAGATGTCAACCGGAGGCCTGACCGCAACCGTGGGTCGGGCCGGCTGGACCGCTGGCGTGGGCGTCGAATATTCAATTTTCGGCCCGTGGTCGGCGAAGCTTGAATATCTTTACCTAGACCTCGGCAGCGTCACTTGTGGTCCCGCCACCTGCGGCATCAATACCAACGTCGATTTCACGTCCAGCATCGTTCGCGTCGGCGTGAACTACCGGTTCTGAGTGAATGCGGGTGCCGGTCAGCCGGCACCGATGCGGAAACGAGGCACGGCCTGCAAACCAGTTTCGGGTTTGCCGGCTTTGCACAATTTCCCGAGCTTACTGCCCGTTACTTTTGAGCTTCTGCCGGTATTCAAAGACATGCGCGGCCGTCGTGTCCTTTTTTCCGCGCAGCTGCGACACGACGCTGGCTTCGATCGGCTTGCTGTTCTTCGGCTGAAGCGCGGCGTTGCCGAAATTGCCGCGGATATAGTTCACCACCGCCGCGATCTGCTGATCGCTCAGCACGTCGAGCGGCGGCATCGCGCTGTCGAACGTCTTGCCGTTGACTTCGATCTTGCCTTCCAGGCCGAACAGCACCGCGCGCACCGGATAATCCTGGCTGAGGAACAGATCGGCATTTTTTGCCAGCGGCGGGAATTGCTCAGGCACCCCTTGCGCATTCTCCTGATGGCAGGCGACGCACTGGTCCTTGAACACCGCGGCGCCATCAACCTTGGCGGGCGCGGCCGGTGCGGCAGCGGCCATCTTCGGCGGCGGATTTGGGCCGAGATAGGTGCCCAGATAGTCAAGAATCTTGGCGCGCTGGTCCGGCGAAATGCGCAGACCATATTGCTTCATGCTGTCGATGAGTTCGTTCCAGGTGTCGCGCGGCACGCCCGCCGACTCGATCAGGTATTGCAGATCGTGACAGGTCCGGCACTGGCCGTAGACCAGCTCGCGGTTCGGCCCCGGCGGGAGTTGCAGATTGTCCTGGGCATAGGCGCCGGCGGCAAACAAGATACAGCCGGCGGCCCCTGCGATAAGGGACGTCCCGCGCATGTCAAAGTGTCTCCCGATGAGGATAAGGAACGGGGAGCGCCAGCGCGGCGCTCCCCGCAATCTCACGACATCGTGGCAGCGATCGATCAGACCGTGACCTCGACGCGGTCGGCGCCGTTCCACTCGTAGCCGCGCGGGTTCCACCGCGTCAACCCGTCAACCGGCTGGCTCTCGCCCTTGGCGTCGAACGCGCGCGACATCAGCTCATGCTTGCCTTTGCCGAGCTTGGTCTTGAGTGACCAGTGGTGCCAGGCCCAGGGGCTTGCCGCCGGCTTGATCTCGGCACTGTGCCAGGTCTTGCCGCCATCGGTGGAGACCTCGACCTTGGTAATTTTCGACATGCCGTCGTTGAAGGCGACGCCAGCGATCGTAACATTGCCCGCCTTCGGCTTGTCTTCCGGCAGCGGCGAGAAGATCACGCTCTTGATCTTGTGGCCGTAGGTCGGAACGCTGTTGTCGTGGGTGTAGCTGTTGGCCTTGAACGTGGCCGGGTCGGCCGGCAATTGTTTCGGCATGCGATAGCCGACCGACTGGAACGCGCTCGGCGACTGCTCGGCGGCGAAGAAAAGATAAGTGAGCATCTTCACGTTCATGTTGCCGTAGAAGCCGGGGATGACCAGCCGCACCGGCCCGCCATGCACCGCCGGGATCGGCTCGCCGTTCATCTTTAGCGCCAGGATGGCGTGATCAAGCGCCGGATCGTTGAGGTGATAGCTCTTGGCAAAGTCGGAGCCTTCCGGTGTCGGCGGCTGATCCCAGCCTTCCGCGGTCAGCCAGGTCGCCGACTTGGCCGGCGCCATTTTCAGGCTGTCGAGGAACGGACGCAGCGGCACGCCTTCCCATTCCACATTGCCCATGCCGCCATTGTGCCACTGGCCGCCGCCGACTTTCTGCTTGGCGGCATAGTATGAGCGGCCGTTGCCGGCGCATTGGATCACCGACACGCGTTTTTCCTGCGGCTGCTTCTGCAGCTCGGCGATCGACACGTCGCGCGGCCGCTGCACCAGCCCGTCGACGCGCAGGTTCCAGTTCTTGACCATCTCGGCCGACGGCGCATTGAGCGAGATGTACCAGGCCGCGTTGCCTTCATGCGGGTAGTGCAGCCGGTTGAACAAGATGCTCTTCGGGGTGATGTCGTATTTGCGCAGCTCAGTGAGCGGGGTCTCCATCACGCCGAGCTTGGCGTTGTGCACGATCATGTCGGCTTTCTTGCCAGGAATGATCTGCGAGGCGTTTTCCGCCGCCAGCGCCACGCGCGGCAGGCCGGCCCCGAGCGCGACGCCGGTGGCGCCGGCCAGCGCGTTGAACTGGCGACGGCTCATGCGGGTACGTTTGGAACGGTTGAGCATTTCTCTTCCTCCCTGCTCTCCTGGTCCGTTCTGGACAGCCCTTGCCCGTCCATCCATCGATGGCTACGGGCGCGGGCCGAGAGATGTATTTGTTCTACGGTTCGCCGGATGTTTAGAATGCCGGCCTTACGCGCACGCTAGTTTTGACATCATGGTTCCCTTGGCGGCAAAGTTCAAGACATATTTATTATATTGCATGTGTTAAGGCGCCGCGGCATCCCCTCGCGTGAAAACCAGAACAGCCGGCTGAATTGTTTGCCGCCCGCTCGGCGATCGACATCGTCCGCCCGTTATCCCCATGCTCCCGGCCGCGCGGCGCACGGGGGACTGGCGCAAGGCCACCGTTCTCACTACGTTCCGTCCCGATGCTCCCGCGCCCCAGACGACATGGACCGCCGGCACCGGCCGGCGCATTGCCGCGCCCGAAGGCCTCATGACCGATTTGCCCAGCAAGACCGGCCCCCGCGGCGATGCCCGCGTCATCGCCATCCGCGGCGCCCGCGAGCACAATCTCAAGAACGTGGACGTCTCGATCCCGCGCGACCGGCTGGTGGTATTCACCGGCCTGTCCGGATCGGGCAAATCCTCGCTTGCTTTCGACACCATCTATGCGGAAGGCCAGCGCCGCTATGTGGAGTCGCTGTCCGCATACGCCCGCCAGTTCCTCGAGATGATGCAGAAGCCGGACGTCGACCAGATCGACGGGCTGTCGCCGGCGATCTCCATCGAGCAGAAATCGACTTCCCGCAATCCGCGCTCGACCGTCGGCACCGTTACCGAGATCTACGACTACATGCGGCTGCTCTTCGCCCGCATCGGCGTGCCCTATTCGCCGGCCACCGGCCTGCCCATCGAGAGCCAGACCGTGTCGCAGATGGTCGACCGCGTGCTGGCGCTGCCGGAAGGCACCCGCATCTATGTGCTGGCGCCGGTGGTGCGCGGCCGCAAGGGCGAATACCGCAAGGAGCTCGCCGACTTCCTGCGCAAGGGCTACCAGCGCGTCAAGATCGACGGCGCCTTCCACGAAATCCAGGAGGTCAAGCCGCTCGACAAGAAATTCATCCACGACATCGACGTGGTGGTCGACCGCCTGGTGGTGAAGAGCGACATCGGCACGCGGCTGGCGGATTCACTCGAGCAGTGCCTGAAGCTCGCCGACGGGCTGGCGGTGATCGAGCTCGCCGACACCCTTTCTTCTACCTCCCCCCTTGCGGGGGAGGTCGGCGCGAAGCGCCGGGAGGGGGGTGGGCGCGACAATGCGAAAACATCGACCCCCGTCCCCAACCCTCCCCCGCAAGGGGGGAGGGAGCCGTCAGAGTCCGCCGCAAAGAAAGTTGCCCGCATCCACGACAAGAGCGGCCCCGAGCGGCTGATCTTCTCGGAGAAATTCGCCTGCCCGGTGTCCGGCTTCACCATTGCCGAAATCGAGCCGCGGCTGTTCTCGTTCAACAACCCGTTCGGCGCCTGCCCGGAATGCGGCGGGCTCGGCGTCGAGCAACACATCGACGCCGACCTGGTCATCCCCGACCGCGACGCCACGTTGCGCAAGGGAGCGATCGCGCCCTGGGCGAAGTCGTCGTCGCCCTATTACATCCAGACCCTGATGGCGCTCGCCAAGCACTACCGCTTCACCCTCGACACCAAATGGAAGGACCTGCCGAAGAAGACGCAGAACGCCATCCTCTACGGCTCCGGCGCGGACGACATCAAATTTGTCTATGACGACGGCTTGCGCGGCTACACCACCAAGAAGCCGTTCGAAGGCGTCATCACCAATCTGGAGCGCCGCTTCAAGGAAACCGAGAGCGAGTGGGCGCGCGACGATCTGGCGAAATATTTCACCGACGTGCCCTGCGCGGCCTGCCAGGGCGCGCGCCTCAAGCCCGAGGCGCTCTGCGTCAAGATCGCCGGCCAGACCATTTCGCAGGTGGCCGAACTATCGGTGCGCAAGGCCGGCGAATGGTTCACCGAACTGCCCGAGCAGCTTAACGCCAAGCAGAACGAGATCGGCACAAGGGTGCTGAAGGAAATCCGCGAGCGGCTGCAATTCCTGGTCGCGGTCGGGCTCGATTACCTGACGCTGGCGCGCGGCAGTGGCACGCTCTCCGGCGGCGAGAGCCAGCGCATCCGCCTCGCCTCGCAGATCGGCAGCGGCTTGACCGGCGTGCTCTATGTGCTGGACGAGCCCTCGATCGGCCTGCACCAGCGCGACAACGCCCGCCTGCTGGAAACCCTGAAGCGACTTCGTGACTTGGGCAACACGGTGATCGTGGTCGAGCACGACGAGGACGCCATCCGCAACGCCGATTTCGTGCTCGACATCGGCCCCGGCGCCGGCATCCACGGCGGCCATATCGTGGCGCAAGGCACGGTCGCCGACCTGATCGCGGCGCCGCGCTCATGGACCGGCAAATATCTCTCCGGCGAATTGGCGGTGCCGGTACCCGAGCGGGCGCCGCGCAACCCGCGCCGCACCGTGAAGGTCGTCAACGCCCGCGGCAACAATCTCAAGGGCATCGACGCCGAGATCCCGCTCGGCCTGTTCACCTGCGTCACCGGCGTCTCGGGCGGCGGCAAGTCGACGCTGCTGATCGACACGCTCTACAACGCGGTGGCGCGCAAGCTCAACGGCGCTTCCCTCAGCCCCGCCAAGCACGACCGCATCGAGGGCCTCGAGCACATCGACAAGATTATCGACATTGATCAGTCGCCGATCGGCCGCACGCCGCGCTCGAATCCGGCGACCTACACCGGCGCCTTCACTCCGATCCGCGAATGGTTCGCCGGCCTGCCGGAGAGCAAGGCGCGCGGCTACGAACCGGGGCGCTTTTCCTTCAACGTCAAGGGCGGCCGCTGCGAGGCCTGCCAGGGCGACGGCGTCATCAAGATCGAGATGCACTTCCTGCCCGACGTCTACGTCACCTGCGACGTCTGCAAGGGCAAGCGCTACAACCGCGAGACGCTGGAGGTGACCTTCAAGGGCAAGACCATCGCCGACGTGCTCGACATGACGGTGGAGGAGGCGCTCGAGTTCTTCAAGGCGGTGCCGCGCGTGCGCGACGTGCTGGCGCTGCTGCACCGCGTCGGCCTCGACTACATCCATGTCGGCCAGCAGGCGACCACCTTGAGCGGCGGCGAGGCGCAGCGCGTCAAGCTCGCCAAGGAGTTGTCGAAGCGCGCCACCGGCCGCACGCTCTACATCCTCGACGAGCCCACCACCGGGCTGCACTTTCACGACGTGGCGAAGCTGCTCGATGTGCTGCACGAGCTGGTCGAGCAAGGCAACACCGTGGTGGTGATCGAGCACAATCTGGAAGTGATCAAGACCGCCGACTGGATCATCGACCTCGGCCCCGAAGGCGGCGACGGCGGCGGCGAGATCGTGGCGGCGGGCACGCCGGAGGATATCGTCAAGGTCAAGCGGAGCTATACGGCGGAGTTTTTGAAGCCGGTGCTGGGACGCGAGGCGCCGGGGCGGCGGAAGAAGAGTATCGAGGCGGCGGAATGATAAAGAATTAGCCTCGCATTTCGGCAGCGAGATCGCGGGTTACGATGAAGATACTCAAACTCTGCTGGCAACGCTCCAAAGCGGGCGAGTGGAGCATTCAAGACATGAAAAGCATCGAACTGCGCGGCAAGTCCGAGCAGAGCTTTTTCGCAGTCGATAACGATATTTTCGTTGGCCAACGCCCCCCGTTCATCGGTGTCCGACATCAGCGCCTGTGAGACAGATTTAGCGGCTTGAGGAAGGGAGGAT
>CAZLWN010000015.1:0-40937 GCA_964563195.1 uncultured Undibacter sp.
TCTCGGTCGGCTCCAACGACCTGATGCAATTCCTCTACGCCGCCGACCGCGGCAACACCCGCGTGTCGGAGCGCTTCGATCCGCTGTCGGCACCGGTCTTGCGCGCGCTCAAGGACATCGTCGACAAGGCGCAAAAGCACGGCAAGCCGGTGGCGTTGTGCGGCGAGCTCGCCTCGCAGCCGATCGGCGCCTTGGCTTTGGCGATCATCGGCTACCGCACGCTGTCGCTGTCGCCGTCGGCCGTCGGCCCGGTCAAGGCCCTGCTCATGGATCTCGATTGCCGCAAGGGTGAAGAGACGATCCTGCCGTTTCTCGCCAAGCCGATCGGCAGCGTGTCCATCCGTCACAAGTTGGAAAGCTTCGCGGCGGCGGAAGGGTTGCAGCTTTGATCGTGCTGCCGCAGCAGAAGCTCGACGCCCTGCTCGCCCGCCACGCGCTGGTGGAAAGCGAGCTGGCGACCAATTTGACGCCCGACGCCTATGTCAAGCTGTCGCGCGAATTCGCCGAGCTGGCGCCCGTGATCGAGGCGATCAAGGCCTATCGCGCCGTCACCGCCGAAATCGCCGATCTCGAGGCGCTGATCGGCGATTCCGCAACCGACGCCGAGATGCGCAAGTTGGCGGAAGCCGAAAAGCCGGCCCTCAATGCGCGCCGGGACAAGCTCGAGCAGAAGATTGGGCTGGCGCTGATCCCGAAGGACGCCATGGACGAGCGCAACGTCATCCTCGAAATCCGCGCCGGCACTGGCGGCGACGAGGCGGCATTATTCGCCGGCGACCTGTTCCGCATGTACGAGCGCTACGCCGCCGCCCAGGGCTGGAAAACCGAAATCCTGTCGATGAGCGAAGGCAGCAAGGGTGGCTTCAAGGACATCGTCGCTGAGATTCGCGGCCGCGGCGCCTTCGCCAAGCTCAAATTCGAATCCGGCGTGCATCGCGTGCAGCGCGTGCCCGATACCGAAACGTCCGGCCGCATCCACACCTCGGCCGCCACGGTGGCCGTGCTGTCCGAAGTGGAGGACGTCGACGTCGATATCAATGAAGACGATTTGAAAATCGATACCATGCGCGCGGGCGGCGCCGGCGGCCAGCACGTCAACAAGACCGAGTCGGCGATCCGCATCACGCACCTGCCGAGCGGCATCGTGGTGCTGGTGCAGGAGGAACGCTCCCAGCACAAGAACCGCGCCAAGGCGATGACCATGCTGCGCGCCAAGCTGTACGACCAGGAGCGCACGCGGCGCGACGCTGAGCGCGCCGCCGATCGGCGCGGGCAAATCGGCTCGGGCGACCGTTCCGAACGCATCCGCACCTACAACTTTCCGCAAGGCCGCGTCACCGATCACCGCATCAACCTGACGCTCTACAAGCTGCCGCAGGTCATGGAGGGCGAGGCGCTCGGCGAACTCATCGACGCGCTGGTGACGCAGCACCAGGCTGAACTCTTGGCAGCCGAAGGCGCGACGTGAGAGTTGTGCCCGGGCTGAAAGCCGGCGCCTCGGTCGCCGAGGTCCTGCAATTGATCGCGCAAGCCTTGAAGGCCGTAGGCGTGGAGAAGGCCGAAGTCGATGCGCGCGCCCTGCTCGGCCATGCCTTGCGTCTCAACCGCGCGCAGCTCGTCGCGCAAGACGATCGCATCCTGGAAGCGCGCGAAATCGATGCGGTGTCGTCGCTGGCGGCCCGACGGCTCAAGCGCGAGCCGGTCGCGCGCATTCTGGGGCACAAAGAATTCTGGAGCCTGCCGCTCGCCGTCACGCCCGACGTGCTGGTGCCGCGGCCGGAAACCGAAACCGTCGCCGAGGCCGCGCTCGAGGCGCTCGCGCGCGACGGCCTGAACATGGAGAAGCTGCGCATCCTCGATATCGGCACCGGATCGGGCGCGCTGTTGCTGGCGCTGCTGAGCGAACTGCCCAACGCCACCGCTCTCGGCACCGACATCAACGCTGCGGCGCTGGAAGTTGCGCGCGCGAATGCCGAGTGCATTGAGCTGGCGACGCGCTGCTCCTTCGTTGCTTGCAACATCGCCGCCGGCGTGCAAGAGGCCTTCGATCTCGTCGTGTCGAACCCGCCTTATGTGGCGCGCGGTGAAATCGCTTCACTCGCGCCGGAAGTGCGCGTGTACGATCCGGCACCGGCACTCGACGGTGGTCCTGACGGCTTGGACTGTTATCGCCGCATCGCCGGCGAGGCCCGCGGGCTATTGGCGCCGCGTGGCCGGCTGATCGTGGAACTGGGCGCCGGACAGGAGCCGGCAGTTCGCGTTCTGTTTACCAATGCAGGCTTGCGCGTTACCGCCACGCGAAACGATTTGGCCGGAATTCCGCGCGCGCTTATCGCCGCGGGAAGCGCAACTATTGCGCCATAATGGGGCCATGAGCATCCTGCAATGCCACCTGGTGAAAAGTGCAGAGCTCGATAAGGCCCGAAAAAACTACTTGGAATATGCCGCGGAAACGACTAGCTTCCCGTAACGGAATCGACCCGTGACTTGCATCGCCAAGAACCCCTAGGCCTTGTGGCTCTGTTGTGGCAGCGGCGCAAAAGGCGGATGACGGACGGCCGGCTTTAGGACGGCAAAACGAAATCGCCAGATACGGGTCCGGATGCTTCACCGGTTGGGCGCATCAAATTTCTGAACCTTGACGATGCGCGCAAAGAGAAGTTGGCAACGCCGCGGACTGAGGCCGCGGCCTTTGGGGTTGCTGTTGCAATCGCGATAAGGAATCGCAAAACGTTCGAGCATTCGCGCGAAAATCCGGCGCGGGCAAATGCCGCGCAGCGAGATTCTGTGTGACTCGGAAGTGTAATGGAGAAGCCGGCGGCGCGTGCCGCGGGTCGATGTGAAAAGCGAGAAAAGCGAAAGGTCAGCGAACAGGCATATCATGAGAAATGGTCAAAAGCGCATGCGGGGACGCGGCGGTCACCGCAAAAGCCAAAATCCGCTGACGCGGGTCTATGAGTCGAACGGACCCGACGTGAAGATCCGCGGCACCGCCTCGCACATCGCGGAAAAATACATCCAGCTGGCGCGCGATTCGCAGAGTTCCGGCGACCCGGTGGCGGCCGAAAATTATTACCAGCACGCCGAACATTATTTCCGCCTGATCGCCGCCGCGCAGGAGCAGTTCCGCCAGCAGAACCCCTATTACAATCAGCAGCCGCAGCAGGCGCCCGGCGGACAGCAAAGCGGCGAGGAAAGTTACGACGACGACGGCGAAGAGAGTCAGCCCTTCATGGGCCAGAACGAACCGAGCCATGTTCAGCAACCGCAGCCTTTTCTGCCGCGCGACGCTCAGCCGTTTCCGCCGCGCGATCAGGTCCAGCAAGGCCCCCCGCAGCAACAGCCGCAGCAGGCGCAGCCGGTCCAGGACGGACAACCCGTCGGACAAGAGGTCGGCGGCTTGCCGGCCTTCATCACCGGCGGCGGCCAACCGCCGCAGTCGAATCCAGGCGGCAACGGTCACGATCAGGGCGACCGCAACCAGGACCGCTACGGCAATTATCGCCGGCGGCGACGTCATCGCGGCGGCGGCGGTTTCCGGCCGGAGCGTCAAGATTTCAGCGGCGGTAATCCGCAAGGCGCGGGGCCGCAAGGCGACGGCGGCGACGAGCCGCAGCAGCCGGGCGAGTAGGTATAGCTCGCAAGCACGTTCGTTCTCCGCTCATTCCCGCGCAAGCGGGAATCCGGAGCGGCGTTTGCTGCATCAGATCATTTAGAACTGGGTCCCCGCTCGCGCGGGGACGAGCGGAGTTGACACTATCCGCCCGGCGAGGGCGCCAGCGCCGGCTCCAGCGCCGGCACCAGCTGGCGCTTGACGCGGCGGGCAGGGATAGCGCGGTAGACCTGTTTGGTCGCTTCCACCAGATGCACGCCGGCGAACGGCGCCGACAGCGTAGCGCCGGTGCGCTCCCAGGCCACCGCTGAGCGCAGGAACCAGCCGCGCGCGACCGGCGGCACATAGAGCGCCTCGCTCCAGCCGGTCGGCGTGAACCAGGTTTCGCGCAACAGCTGATTGATCTGCGAGCGCGAATAGGGCCGGCCGTGACCGAACGGCGTGGTGTCCAGACGCGCCCACACGCCGCGCCGGTTCGGCACCACCACCATAAGGCGCCCGCCCGACGCGAGCACCCGCCACACCTCGCGCAACAGCGCGCCCGGATCGTTGTTCATTTCCAGCGCATGCACCAGCAGGATGCGGTCGACGGCGCTATCGGGCAGCGGCAGCTCGTTCTCGTCCACCAGCGCCGACAGCGCGGGGCGCATGGTCGGCCATTTCACCACCCCCTGCCCGGCCGGCATGAAGGCAAGGCAGCGCTCGGCCTCCTCGCGGAACAGGCCGAGATAGGGCGTGGCGTAGCCGATGCCGAGCAGGCGCTGGCCGGCGGTTTCGCGCCAGAGCGAGCGAATGCCGCGGCCGATGAAGCGGCGGGCCACCACGCCGAGCCGCTGGCCATAGAAGTTGCGCAGGTCGACAACGTCGATCGACATGGGCGCAAGTTATATATCACTTGCTGCGTTTTCACTGCGGCCCGCGGCAAGACGGTGAACGCGGTTGTTCCGTTCAACAAAAGTGTTGACCTTGGCGTATCATTTCAATATTCGTTGAAATATGGAAGCGATAGCCGCCGTCGGCGCGCTGGCCGCGCTCGCGCAGAAAAGCCGCCTGGACGTATTCCGCGTTCTGGTGGAGGCCGGCGCCGACGGGCTGGCGGCTGGCCAAGTCGCCGAGAGGCTCGGCCTGGCGCCGAACACCTTGACGTTTCATTTCGATCGTCTGCGCGCGGCCGGTCTTGTCAGCGTGCGGCGCGACGGCCGCTCGAAGATTTACGCTGCGCGCTTCGATGCCATGAATGCACTCATCGCATTCCTGACCGAGAATTGCTGCCAAGGCCGGGGATGCGGCTCGGCGCAAGCCGCGCCGGCACCGCGCAAGAAAAGGACGGTGTGAAGTTTCGGCTTCGCGCCCGGGCGTTCTCATGAAACTTTACATGTTCGAGCATTGTTCGTTGTGCTTCCGCGTGCGAATGACCGCCGCACTGAAGCGCCTGCATCTGCAAGAAGTCGTGGTGCTCGACGACGACACGGAATTGATGATGAAACTGGTCGGCAAGCGGGTCATCCCGATCTTGGTCAAGGACGATGGCAAGCCGATGCTCGAAAGCATGGATATGGTGAATTACATCGACAGCCAAGGCGAGCCGATTCTGACTGGACCGCAACGTTCGGAAATCGCCGATTGGACCGAACAAGTGATATCTAAAACCGGACCGCTGACGATGCCGCGCTATCCGTTGCTCGGACTGCCTGAATTCGCCACCGCCGCGGCCCTCGACCATTACACGCTGCGCAAGCGCAAAAGCTTCGGCGATTTCGTCGCGCTGTGCGCCGACACCCGGCGCTATGTTTCGGAGTTGATGGCAGACTTGGAGAAACTCGATGAGCTGATCGAAAGTCCTGATGCCGTCAACACCACGCTGTCGCTCGACGATGTCCGCGTGCTGCCGCTGCTGCGCTCCGCCGCGGTGGTCAAGGGCCTTTGTTTTCCGCCGAAAGTGCGCGATTATTTTGGAGCGATGATGGACCGCATCGACTATCGTCCGCTGCCCGCCATATAACACCGGAGCGAACTTTTTCGACGCTGGGAAGACATCTTTTATCCGGCCCGCCGGCCGCAGCGACCTATCACCGCCATTTCGCTAAACGAGGAGCACCATGCCCGCCGAAATCCGCCTGTTTCTCTGCCTGAAGGACAATTACGGGGTGCTGTTGCACGATCCCGAGAGCGGGGCCACCGCCTCAATCGACGCACCGGAGGCGGCGCCGATCGAGGAAGCGCTCAAGGCGACCGGTTGGAAGCTCACCGACATTCTGGTCACCCACCATCACCACGACCACACCGCCGGCATCGTGACGCTCAAGCGGGAACACGGCTGCCGGGTGGTGGCGCCGGCCAAGGAAGCGGGAAAGATTCCGGAGGTCGACCGGACCGTGCACGAGGGCGAAACGGTGTCAGTCGGAAATCTCACCGCCAAGGTGATCGAGACGCCAGGCCACACGCTCGGCCACATCACCTATTGGTTCCCCAAGGACCAGCTCGCCTTCGTCGGCGATACGCTGTTTTCGATCGGTTGCGGCCGCTTGCTCGAAGGCAACGCGGAGATGATGTGGCACTCGCTCGTCAAGCTGCGCGACCTGCCGAACGAGACGCAGATCTATTGCGGCCACGAATATACGGAGGCCAACATCCGCTTCGCGCTCTCGATCGACAAGGAGAACCGGGTGTTGCAGGCGCGCGCCGCGCAGGTCGAGCGGTTGATCGATGAAGGCGAGCCGACCATTCCCGTCACCCTCGGCGACGAAAAGCTTGCCAACCCGTTTCTGCGCGCCGACGTTGCCGACCTCGCCGTCGACATCGGCATGGCCGGCAAGCCGCCGGCGCAGGTGTTTGCTGAAATTCGCGGACGCAAAGACAAGTTCTGATCGCGCCCATGGCCCCGCCGACCGCCGCCGAGATGATCGCCAAGTTCGCGCTCAAGCCGCATCCGGAAGGCGGGCATTTTCGCGAGACCTTTCGCGACGCGCGCACGATCGAGGGCCGCGCCGCCTCCACCGCCATCCTGTTCCTGCTGGCGCGCGGCGAGCGCTCGCACTGGCACCGCATCGATGCGGTGGAAGTCTGGCACTATTACGCGGGTGCTGCCCTCAAGCTTGAAATCGTTGACGGCTCGAAGGAAGAGATCATCCGGCTCGGCGCCAACATCCATGCGGGCGAGGTGGCGCAGGTGACGGTGCCGGCGCGCGCCTGGCAGGCGGCCGAATCTCTAGGCGACTGGACCCTGGTCGGCTGCACCGTGGCGCCCGGTTTCACCTTTGAGGGCTTCGAGCTGGCGCCAAAAGACTGGAAGCCGAAAGCCTAAGCGAAATACTGCCCGCCATTGGCACTGAGCGTCGCGCCGGTGATCAGGCCGGCGTTGTCACTGGCCAGAAACACAACGCAGCGCCCGACTTCTTCCGGCTCGCCCAAGCGGCCGATCGGGATTTGCGGCAGGATGTTCTTCTCCAGCACGTCCTTGGGCACCGCCTGCACCATCTCCGTGTTGATGTAGCCCGGGCAGATGGCGTTGACGGTGATGCCGGCGCGCGCGCCTTCCTGCGCCAGCGACTTGGTGAAGCCGAGCTCGCCGGCCTTGGCGGCGGCGTAATTGCACTGGCCCAGCTGGCCCTTCTGGCCGTTGATTGAGGAGATGTTGACGATGCGCCCGAACTTGCGTTCGCGCATGCCCTCGATCACCTGCCGGGTCACGTTGAACAGCGAGCCGAGATTGGTGTTGATCACCGCCGTCCACTGCTCCGGCTTCATGCGATGCAGCACGACGTCGCGGGTGATGCCGGCATTGTTGACCAGCACTTCGATCGGGCCAAGCTCGGCTTCGACCTTTTTGACGCCGTCGGCGCAGGCCTCGAAGGACGACACGTCCCACTTGAATACCGGAATGCCGGTCTCGGCCTTGAATTTCTGCGCCGCCTCGTCGTTGCCGCCGTAATTGGCCGCCACCTTGTAGCCGGCGGCCTTGAGCGCCTTCGAGATCGCGGCGCCGATGCCGCGTGTACCACCAGTGACCAACGCTACGCGTGACATATCGTCCCCTCCCAGCAGCCTTCTTTAAGGGTCATGGCCGGATCGAGCCGGCCATGACACAGATCAAACTATCGTTGCCGAGCGCTCCACGCACCATTTTCTCGGTGTGTCTTCGCTAGCGCTCGACGCACCATTTTCTCGGTGCGTCTTCGCTAGCGCTCGACGCACATGGCGATGCCCATCCCGCCGCCGATGCAGAGCGTGGCCAGGCCCTTCTTGGCGTTACGCTTCTGCATCTCGTAAAGCAGCGTGGTCAATATGCGCGTGCCGGACGCACCGATCGGATGACCGATGGCGATGGCGCCGCCGTTGACGTTGACCTTGGAAGTGTCCCAACCGAGGTCCTTGTTGACCGCGCAGGCCTGCGCCGCAAACGCTTCGTTGGCCTCGATCAGGTCGAGATCCTCTTTCTTCCAGCCGGCTTTCTTGAGCGCGGCGCGCGAAGCCGGGATCGGGCCGGTACCCATGATCGCCGGATCGACGCCAGCATGGGCCCATGACGCGATGCGCGCCAGCGGCGTCTTGCCGAGCTTGGCCGCTTCGGAAGCCTTCATCAGCACCACTGCGGCGGCGCCGTCATTGATGCCGGACGCGCTGGCTGCGGTCACCGTGCCTTCCTTGTCGAAGGCAGGCTTAAGCTTGGCGATCGATTCGAGTGTGACGCCCGCTTTCGGAAATTCGTCGGTATCGACCACCGTCTCGCCCTTGCGCGACTTGATGGTGACGGGGGCGATCTCATCCTTGAACTTGCCGGCCTTCATTGCGGCTTCGGTCTTGTTCTGCGAAGCGACCGCGAACTCGTCCTGCATTTGGCGAGTGATCTGCCACTGCTTGGCGACGTTCTCGGCGGTGTTGCCCATGTGATAACCGTTGAACGCGTCCCACAAGCCGTCCTTGATCATGGTGTCGATCATCTTGAAGTCGCCCATCTTCACGCCACCACGCAGATGGGCGCAGTGCGGGGCCATGCTCATGGATTCCTGACCGCCGGCGACCACGATGTCGGCGTCGCCGTTGGCAATTTGCTGGAAGCCAAGCGCTACGGAGCGCAAGCCGGAACCGCAGAGCTGGTTCACGCCCCACGCAGGGCTCTCGACCGGGATGCCGGCGGCGATGGAGGCCTGCCGCGCCGGGTTCTGCCCCTGCCCGGCGGACAGAATCTGTCCCATGATGACCTCGTTGATGCGCCCCGGCTCAACGCCGGCCCGCTGCATGGCCGCCTGGATGGCGGTCTTGCCCAGCTCATGGGCGGCTAAATTGGCGAATGCCCCGTTGAAGGCACCGACGGGCGTGCGGGCGGCGCTCACAATGACGATATCGTCTGCCATCAGAAACTCCTATTGCGGTCGGTTGGGGCAAGGGCGGGTTTTTTGGCGCTGCCGCATCCTCAGGCCGCCCGCTGGCCCTGTCAACAACGGGCGGCATCGAAGATACCCGCTAGAATTGGCCCTTTTTTGATCTATCGCAAGGGTCGCCGCAGCGCGGGGGCGGGTCTGCCGCGGCGCGATAAAACGGTGGCCCAGCGATACGGAAAGCGGTTATGCTCAAACCTTGGGCAGGGCAACCACGTGAACACCATGGCAGAGGAAAAAGAGCCGGTCACAATCAAGAAATATGCCAACCGGCGGCTCTACAACACCGGCACCAGCACTTACGTCACGCTCGAAGACCTCGCCACCATGGTGAAGGATGGTGAGGACTTTATCGTTTACGATGCCAAGACCGGCGAGGACATCACACGCTCTGTGCTGGCGCAGATCATCTTCGAGCAGGAGAACAAGGAAGGCCAAAGCCTGCTGCCGATCACCTTCCTGCGCCAGCTCATCCGCTTTTACGGCGACAGCATGCAGATGCTGGTGCCGCGCTTCCTCGAACAATCGATGCAGTCGCTCACTAGCCAGCAGGGCAAGTTCCGCGAGCAGATGACGCAGGCCTTCGGTGGCGTCGGCTTCGGGCCGCTCGAGGATCAGGTGCGCCGGAACATGGAGATGTTCGAGAAGACCTTCGCCATGTTCGCTCCCTTCGCGCGTGGCCAGAGCAACCCGGCGGCCGACAAGCCGGAAGGCGGCAGCGGCGAAATGGACGAGCTCAAGCGCCAACTCGACGAGATGCAGAAGCGGTTGGATAAGCTCGGCGAGAAGGAATAGGCGCTTACGCCCTTGCGGCGCGCCCTATATCACCGGTCCAGGGCCGCGCATCGCTGGCCAGCCCGATCAGCGCGCCTTGCAGGTAGTCGCAGCCCCACCCCGACAGCATGGCTGCCGTCTGCTCGTCCTGCACCCATTCAGCCACGGTCTTGAGGCCGAGCCGACGCGACAGGTCGATCAGCGTGTGCACGAAGGCGCGGTCGTCGCTCGATTTGATCATGTTCCGCACGAAGGCGCCGTCGATCTTGACGATGTCCACACCAAGCTTACGCAAATTACGGAATGAGGTGTGGCCGGCGCCGAAATCGTCGATAGCAATGCGGCAGCCAAGATCCTTGACGCGGGTAACGAAGCCGCGCGCATCGTCTACATCCTGGATCGCCGTGGTCTCGGTGATCTCGATGATCAGACGCTCGGCCGCGCTTTTGTTGGCACGCAGCAGCGCGCCGAGGCCCGCCCACCAGTCCGGATCGACAGCAGAGACAGGCGAGACATTGACGCTGGCCCGAAGCCCGGGCGCCACGGCGAGTTCGTTCACGACCAGCTCGAGCACGCGGTGGTCGAGCATGCGCACCAGTCCGATGCGCTCGGCCACCGGGACGATCTCGTTGGCATGGGAGATGCCGCCGTCGGCGCGATAAACGCGCATCAGGCATTCATAGAACGCGACCGTGCGGCTCGCTGCTTCGACCACCGGCTCATAGGCGAGCGCGATGCGCCGCTCGTTGAGCGCGGAGATGATCTCGTCGGTCGCGCGCACGCTTTCCCGCCGCAGGTTCTCGCGCTCCACATTCGGCCGATAGGCAATAAATGAGCCGTGGCGGCGGGTGCGCGCGGCATGCAGGGCGTCGAGCGCGCGGGTGAAGGTTTCCGGAACTCTATGGGCATGCCGCGGCACCGCCACCCCACCGATGGTCACCGTCGCCGCGACAAAGCCAGCGGCGGTTTGGATCGGCTCGTCGCGCACGGACGTCAGCAGTCGATCGGCGGCGCTTGCCAATTCGTCGGCGGTGCAGCTGGTCAGGATCACGCCGAACTTGTTGCCGGAAAAGCGGCCGAGATGGTCCTTGGCGCGCAGGTGCGCGCGGATGCGCTTGGCAACTTCCGCGATCACGTTTTCGGCGATGTCGAAGCCGTAGGCTTCGTTGAGGCGGCCGAGATGATCGATGGCGATCAGCAGGAAGCCGCAGGACGTACGAAAGCGCACGGCCTCATCGAGAATGGCGCTCAGCACCTCGGTCAGCTGCGCGCGGTTGAGCTCGCCGGTGAGCGGGTCGAAATTGGCAAGCTCGATAAGCTTCTGCTCGCGCTCGTGACGCTCGTCGATGGCGCGCACCACGCCGTGCGCGCGTAAAGCCCTGCCGTCGGGACCGGCAAACCAACGACCGGTGTCCTCCAGCCAGATTTTCCCGCCCGTGTCGGCGCGCTTGAAGGCGTATTGCACCTGATAGGGAACGCCCGCGCCGTCATCGCTGCGGCCGGACGGCATGACCGCGTCGAACCGGCTCTGGCCGTCGGCGGCCTCGACCCGCGCAGCATAGGCGCGACCGCTGGCGATCTGCCCGGCGTCGGCGACGCCGAGCACGGCGGCGGCATTGCCGCTCCAGACCAAGGCATCGCTGTCGAGCCGCCATTCATAGGCGGCCTCGCCGACCGAACGAAGGATTTCCGCAATGTCCTGGCCGCCGGTCGAAAGATCGAAACGGGTCACGCTCGCCCCTTTCTGGGAAGGCCACGCCATGCCGGGCGCCGCTCCGCGCCCGCGCGGCTGTCGCCAAGCTACGGGTAATCCTTAAATAATTTGAAAAAATGCCTGAATCGCGCGGCCTTAAGCAGTGCCGTTGTGCGGCGGCACGGCCCTTGCGTGGCCCAAGGAAGACAAGGGTCCCTTGTCCCGAATTGAGACAGGCAGTGCGATGCGAATTGGCGAGATCAGGGAAGTAATTTTGGGCCAAGCCGGCGCGACCGCGGGTCAGACAGTAGCCGCGCCCAAGGCCAGTGAAAGTCGCGCGCTGATCGCCTTGGCGCCGCCCGCGCCACTGCGCGAACCGGTGGCGCGCTTGCGCCAGGCCCCGTTCCTCGCGCAGCTTCTGGCGGTGAAGGACCAGCACCCGCAGACTCGCGCGCGTCGCCGCGCCGCTCCGCACGCGGCGATCGCCGCCTACCGCGCCACTGCCGGGCTGACCGGGCGCTAATAGCCCAGCGCGCAGCCGTCCTTGCGCGGATCCGAGCCGGCGATCAGCCCGCCGCGCTCCCAATCGATCTTGATGATCTGTCCGCCGCCCCAGGGCGACGGCGCCATCACCACATTATGGCCGCGCTGCCTGAGTCCTTCGATGGTCTTGGGATCGGTGCCGCGCTCGACGATGGTCTGCTCGTCCTCGAAGAAGAATCGCGGACAATCGAGCGCCTGCTGCACGTCCATGCCGAAGTCCAGCATGTTGGTGACGACCTGCACGTGGCCCATGGGCTGGTAATGCGAGCCCATGACGCCGAAGCACATGTCGCAGCGGCCATCGTGCATGGCCAGCGCCGGAATGATGGTGTGCATCGGCCGCTTGCCGGCGCCGAAGACGTTGGGATGCCCGGCCTCCAGCGTGAAGCAGGCGCCGCGGTTAGTGAGCAGGATGCCGGTTTTCTCGGTGCAGATGCCGGTGCCGAAATTTGAAAACAGCGAATTGATGAAGGACACCGCCATGCGGTCGCGATCCACCACGCTGAGATAGACGGTGTACTTGCCGGGCGTGGGCGCAGTCGGCAGCATGGCGCGGCGCTTGCGGTCGATCTTGCCGGCG
The DNA here is from genome assembly GCA_964563195.1 of uncultured Undibacter sp. Classification (GTDB taxonomy): domain Bacteria; phylum Pseudomonadota; class Alphaproteobacteria; order Rhizobiales; family Xanthobacteraceae; genus Pseudolabrys. Next base: position 12,582 of record CAZLWN010000015.1, read on the forward strand.
AGCCGCTTGGCAAAACCCTTGTCGAGCAGATCGGCCACGGCAACGCGCATATGTGGCGCATCGGCGACATGCGTGTCGCGCACCGCGTAGGCCAGGCGCGCGGCCTCCAGCACAAGATGAAAGCGCTCAGGTCCCAGCGGATCGAGCGCGGCGATGTCGAAGTTCTCAAGGATGTTGAGCAGCACCAGCGCGGTGAGCCCCTGCCCGTTCGGCGGAATCTCGAGCAGATCGAGGCCGCGGTAATTGGTCGCGATCGGCGTGACCGCATCGCCGCGGTGACGGGCGAAATCCTCCGCCGTCAGGAATGAGCCACGCGCGGCCACCGTCGCAGCCATGTCGTCGGCGATCTCGCCTTCATAAAAAGCGCGCGCGCCCTTGGCCGCTATGATTTTCAGCGTCTGCGCCAAGGCCGGCAGGCGCACGATGTCGCCTTCCGTCGGCGCCTTGCCGTCGAACAGATAATGCATGGTGGCGCCGGGATCGGCCTTGAGCTTGGCGACATGCCGGCCCCAGTCCCAGGCCACGCGCTGCGACACCGGAAAGCCGGCCTCGGCGTATTTGATCGCCGGCTGCAAGGCGCGCGCGAGATCGAACCGGCCGTGGGCTTTTAGGATCTCTTCCCAGGCCTCGACCGCGCCCGGCACGGTGACCGCATGCACCGAGGTCAGGCCGACCGCTTCCATGCCCTTCTCGCGTAGCGCCTGATCGGAGGCGCTAGCGCCCGCGCGGCCGGAGCCGTTATAGCCCCAGACCGGCTTGCCCGACCGCGACACCAGCGTGTAGCAATCGCCGCCGATGCCGGTGCTCTCCGGCTCGATCACGCAGAGCGCGGCGCAGGCCGCGACCGCGGCGTCGGCCGCATTGCCGCCGGCGCGCAGCGCGTCGATGGCGGCAAGCGTAGCCAACGGATGTGAGCTCGCCGCCATGCCTTCGCAGGCAATGACGGGAGAACGGCCGGGCAATTGGAAATCGCGGCTCATGATGTTGCGGATACCGGCAAGGTCAGTGGATGTGATCGATGCCTTCGACCGTGAGATCGCGCTGCGCCGTGCGCAGCGTCACCGCAAAGCCGCCGAGCACGTCAATGAAGCTGAGCACCAGCAGCAGGAAGAAGGTTGAAGTCGAGGCCTGCGGCACCAGCAGGAATTCGACCAGCATGCCGAGGAAAAGGATCAGCGACAACCCGTGGTCGACCACGGTGCGCACGCCGATGCGGGTCGATTTCAGCACCTCGCCGAACAGCAACAGTATTCCGAATGCGACCAGCAAGTCGCCGGCCGACATGGTCCAGGCGGCGCCGGAGACCATGTGCACGGTCGTGATCACGCTGGCCCAGGTCACGCCCGGCATCAGGAAGGCTACGATGTTGTAGATCGCGAACGTGATCAGCAGCAGGGGAAAGCCGATTAGGAACATGACAAGCTTTTCCCTTATCCCTGGCGCACGAACCTTTGCGGAAACCGACTCCCACTTTTCGGGATCATGCGCTGGCGCTGGTTTACGCCTCGGTCTTCACCTTCAGCACCTGACGGCCTTTGTACATGCCGGTCTTCAGGTCGATGTGGTGCGGACGGCGCAGCTCGCCGGAATCCTTGTCTTCGACATAGGCCGGGCGCTTGAGCGCGTCGGCCGAACGGCGCATGCCGCGGCGCGACGGCGAGGTTTTTCTTTTCGGCACAGCCATGGATAGAGACTCCTAGGAAATCGCGATGTCGGTTTGAAGCCGGGCTTATAGAGGATGGCCCCGGCCGAGGCTAGGGGGTTCGGCGCACGCAAGACGCCACGGCAGGCGCACGGCCCGCCCGACCGACATAGAGGCCAGCGAGCCGCCGCAGGCCCGGCCCCGGCCGGCGTGCATCGCGGTGGTGCGGGTTGGGCAGCACGGCCGCCAGCAGTGCCGCCTGGTAGCGGGAAAGATCGGCAGCGGACTTGCCGAAGGCACGCCGGCTGCCGGCCTCCGCCCCGAACTGTCCGCTCGGGCCCCATTCGGCGATATTAAGATAGATCTCGAAGATGCGCCGCTTCGACAATACCAAGTCGATCCACAAGGCCAGCGGAAATTCCAGCGCCTTGCGCAAATAGCTTCGGCCCGGCCACAGGAACAGGTTCTTGGCCACCTGCTGGGTAATAGTGGAGCCGCCGCGCACGTCGTCGAGGTCATCGGCTTCTTTGATGGCGTCGCGAATTTCCGCGAGATCCACGCCGTAATGCCGGCAGAAGCGACCGTCCTCCGCCACGATCACCGCCCGCATCAGATTGGGCGAGATATGTGAAAGTTGCACATAAGTGCGCGCTACCGGCTCGCCGGTCATGTGCCGCCATAGGATCATCGTGGAGACCGGCTCGACGAAGGCATAGAATGGCGTGATCGCGTAAGGCAGCAGCAGCAGCGCCAGCAGGGCGATGCCAGCCGCGCGTAGCGCCCGCGGAACATGCGGCAACCGCAGAATATCATGGGCGATGCTCATCCTCGTGCCCGGGCGATCCTTGGCGGATTGAACCATGAGGCCGAGAATAGCCCATCCCGCCTGCCGATTGCGGCGGGTGCGGCACTAAAGCTAAATGGCGGATATGGACGCGAGTTCCATCCATGATTTCGGCACCCGGCTGGCCGCGATAGCGGGCGAAGCCGAAGGCTTGCTCGAGCGGCTGCTGGACGATGCCGCCTTGGACGGCGAGATCGCACGGCCGCCACGCCTGCTCGCCGCCATGCAGCACGCCGTGCTCGGCGGGGGAAAACGCCTGCGCCCGTTCCTGCTGGTGGCGACCGCCAGCCTGTTCGGCGCGGCACGCGAAGGTGCGCTGCTCGCCGGCTGCGCGCTCGAACTCGTGCATTGCTACTCGCTGGTGCATGACGACCTGCCGGCCATGGACGACGACGAGCTGCGGCGCGGGCGGCCGACCGTGCACAAGGCGTTCGACGAGGCGACCGCGATTCTCGCCGGCGACGCGCTGCTCACTTTGGCGTTCGACGCCATGGCGCGCGGCGAAGTACATCACGATCCGGCGGTGCGCGCCGCGCTGGTGTTGGAACTCGCGCGCGCAGCCGGACTCGGCGGCATGGCCGGCGGGCAGATGCTTGACCTCGCCGCCGAAGGCCGCTTCGAGAAAAAGCGCGCGCTGGCGACGGACGAGATCGAAACCTTGCAGGCCATGAAAACCGGCGCGCTCATTCGCTTTGCCTGCCGCGCCGGCGCCATACTCGGCCAGGCCGATGCCGGCGCACTCATCGCCATCGACCGCTTCGGTGTGGCGGTCGGGCATGCCTTCCAGATTGCCGACGACCTGCTCGACCTCGAAGGTGACGCCGCGATGCTGGGCAAGGCCGCCGGCAAGGACGCCGCCGCCGGCAAGGCCACGCTGGTGGCGGCGCTGGGCGCCGCCGGCGCCCATGCCCGCCTCGACGAACTGGTCGCGCAAGCCGATGCCGCGCTGGCGCCGTTCGCGGCGAAAGCCGATACTCTGCGCGCTGCCGCCCGCTTCGTCGCCGCGCGGCGACGCTAGCCCTGAGTTTCCACCATGGCCCCCAACGACGCCCCGCAAACCATGTTGCGCCGTCGCTGGCCGCGTATCCTGCGCATCTTGCGCGCACGGCCGCGCCTGTTCATTGCCGTGCTGATCGGGGCGATCGTGGCCGTTGCGCTGCGCGGCATGCCGTCGCTGTCCGAGCGGCTGCTTGTGAGCTGGGACGTCACCGTGCTGCTCTATCTGATCGCCGCCTTCCAATTGATCATCACCGGCACTGACACGTCATTGCAGCACCGGGCCGAGATCGAGGACGAAGGACGCATCGGCGTATTGGTGCTCACCGTCGCTGCAGCGCTGGCAAGCCTCGGTGCAATCGTCATTCTGCTGGTGAGCAGCCATGCCGGCCTGCGCGGCCCCTGGCGGCTCGGCCTTGCAACCGTGACCATCCTGCTGTCATGGGCTTTCGTCAACACGATCTTCGCGTTCCACTACGCCCACGAATACTATGGCGTGCGCGCCGGCAAGACGACCGCGCTCAAATTTCCCAACGACGCCGCGCCCGATTATTGGGACTTCGTCTATTTCTCCTTCGTCATCGGCATGACCTCGCAGGTCTCCGACGTATCGGTGTCCTCTAAGCTGATCCGCCGCACTGTCGCCGCGCACGGCATCATCGCATTCCTGTTCAACACTGCCCTGCTCGCCCTGATGGTGAACATCGCGGCGAGCGCGATGGCCTCGCGCTGAATTGGCAAGGATTTCGACGCGATGACCGCGATCATACAGACGCTGCTGTTCATGCTGGCGGTGCTGGCGGCGGTCGCCGTCGCCGCGCGGCGGCTCAATGTCGCGCCCTCGATCCTGCTGGTGGTGGCCGGCATCTGCGTGGCGCTGGTCCCGGGCCTGCCCAAGGTGCAGCTGGCGCCGGAGGTTGTCCTGCTGATGATCCTCCCGCCGCTGATCTATTCGGCCGGCTTCGCCATGAGCTGGCGCGAGTTCCGCTTCAACCTGCGGCCGATCGGGCTCTTGGCCTTCGGCTGCGTGATATTCACCACCTGCGCGGTGGCGGCGGCCGCGCATTATCTGTTGCAGTTCAGTTGGGCGAGCGGGTTTCTGCTCGGCGCGATCGTCGCCCCGCCCGACGTGGTGGCACCGCTGGCGATAGCACGCCGGCTCGGCCTGCCGCGCCGGATCGTGGTGGTGTTGGAAGGCGAAGGGCTCGCCAACGACGCCACCGCGCTGATCCTCTACCGCTTCGCGGTCGCCGCGGTTGCGACTGGTACGTTCTCCCTCGAACACGCGGCTGGCACTTTCGCGGCGATCCTGGTGGGTGAAATCATTTGGGGCATCGTCGTCGGTTGGCTGATCCTGCGTTTACGGCAATGGGCGCGCGACCCGCGCGTGGAGATCACGCTGTCGCTGATGACGCCCTATCTCGCCTTCTGGGCGCCGGCGCATCTCGGCGGCTCCGGCGTGCTGGCCACGGTCGCCTGCGGGCTTTACGTGAGCTGGAACGGGCCGTTGTTGATTCCGTCAGCCACGCGGCTACAGGGAGTGTTTTTCTGGGATCTGCTGGTCTATCTGATCGAGGGCTTAGTGTTCCTGGTCACCGGATTGCAGGCGCGCACGCTGATCGAACAAACGCACAGTTTCTCGATCCGCGATTTGCTGATCGCTACCGCGCTGACGTCGGCCATTGTCATTGCTGCCCGTTTCATCTGGGTGTTCCCGGCGACTTATCTGCCGCGCTGGCTGATTCCGGCGGTAGCGCGGAGCGACCCGTCGCCGCCCTGGCAGGGGCCGTTTTTCATCGCGTTCACCGGCGTGCGCGGCGTTGTCTCGCTGGCGGCGGCGCTAGCGATCCCCTACGCGCTCGACAACGGCCAACCGTTTCCGCACCGCGAGCTTATCTTGTTCGTCACCTTCGGCGTCATCATCGTCACGCTAGTCGGACAAGGCGCGCTGCTGCCGAACATGGTGCGCTGGCTGGGCCTCACCCGGCGCGGCAGTGAGGAACGCGTGAGCGAGATCGAAGCCGAGCTCACCGCGCGCCAGGCGGCGCTGCGGGAAGTCGAGCAGCGGCTGGAGAAATTCGCCGCCGAGCGCGCACTGCCGGAGGACGTGATCGCGCTCTTGCGTACGCGCAATCTCAGCCGCAACCAGATCCTGCCCCGGGACATAGCCGACGGGCTCGATCAAATGCGCCTGTCCGCGGCGGTGAAGAAGGAGCTGATCGATACCGAGCGCGATTTCATCTACCGGCTGCTGCGTGACGGCAAGATCAGCGACGATGCGCGCCGGCGCATCGAATACGAGCTCGATCTGGAGGAGGCGAGCCTGGCCAACCGCGGGTCCGACGGCGGGGGCTGGATATAGCCTTTTCCGTCGCCAGAGCGCCGGCTATTTCGCCACCATGTTGTAGATCCAGGCGATGACGAAGCCTCCGACGAAACCGTCGGTGAAAGCCCAGATTGCGCCGATGATCGCGCCGATCACCGATGCGCCATAGCCGAGATAGAACGAGGCAAGAGCATCGACCATCGCCACCCCCCAGCCGAACATCGCGAAAATCCCGGCGAAGAATATGTAGATGGCCCAGAGCACGCCGATCGCGATGCCGAAAGCCAGAGGTTGAAGCTTGCTATTCATGATCGCCTCCTGAGAGCGCGGTGAATGCATTCTTTCTAATGTAAGCATGGAACCGAAAAACGAAATAGCCGACGCTCCGTTGTCCTATTATTTGACGGCGCGGGGACGACATCGGAGATTTGCTTCGCCGCTAAAGCAAATCCGCTAGGACCCTCCAATGGACGAAAAGCCCGCGAGCGACGATTTCTACGCCAGTCTGCCGGTGTTTTCCGACTTCACCCAGGTGACGGACGACGCGCGCTTTAGGCCGCTACCCGACGGCTGGATGGTCGGCGTCGCCGACGTGGTGCAATCGACCAAGGCGATTCAAGAAAACCGTTACAAGGCCGTGAACATGGCGGGTGCCGCGGTGATCGTCGCCATCACCAACGCGCTCAACGGCCGCGACTTCCCCTTCGTGTTCGGCGGCGACGGCGCGAGCTTCGCGGTGTCGGCCGCGGGCGCGGAATTGGCGCGGCGGGCGCTCGCGGAAACCGCGACCTGGGTCAAGGAAGATCTCGATCTCACCTTGCGGATCGGCATGGTTGCGGTTGCCGATATCCGCGCGCAGGGCAGCGACGTCCGCGTCGCCCGTTACGCGCCGTCGCGGAGCGTCTCCATTGCGATGTTCTCGGGCGGCGGCCTCGCCTTCGCCGACGCCGCCATGAAGCGCGGCGAGATCGCGGTGCCGCCGGCCGCCTCCGGGGCGCATCCCGATCTCACGGGGCTGTCCTGCCGCTATGAGCTGATCCCGTCGCAACGCGGGCTGGTGCTGTCGCTGGTGGTGATGCCGGGGCCACGCGCGCGCCCGGACAAATTCCGCGCCGCGGTCGAGACCATTGCGCACTTCGTCGAGAAGACGCCCGAGGCCTCGCGGCCGGTTCCCGGCCAGGGGCTGCGGCTGAAATGGCCGCCACAGGGCGTTGATCTGGAGGCGCGCGCCTCGCGCCGCGCCGGCGAATCGATCCGCTTGCGCAAGGCCAAGGTGCTGGCGCTGACGTTTTTCTATTTTCTCATCATGTGGTCCGGCCTGCGCATGGGCCGGTTCATTCCGCAGAAATACGAGCGCGAGCTGGTCGAGAATTCGGATTTCCGCAAGTTTGACGATTCGCTGCGCATGGTGCTCGATTGCACGCCGGAGCTGGCGGCCGAGATTGAGGATTATCTTAAACGGGCGGCAGCCGACGGTGTGGTGCGTTACGGCACCCACCGTCAGGAGGCGGCGATGATGACCTGCTTTGCGCCCTCGCCGGCCAACCCCAACCACGTGCATTTCATCGACGGCGCCAACGGCGGCTACGCGACGGCAGCGACGGCGATGAAAGGAAGCAAATGATGCGTCAAGAAAACCTTCGGCTGTCATCGTCTGCGAAAGCGGACGATCCAATAGTCACTGCACTGTCTGCGAGCCGAGGTAATGCAATAAAATTGTTATTTTTTTGGTGTTTGCCAATCTGGATTTTCTCGTAAACACTCCGAAATGCAATACTTGTCGAAAGCAATTAGTACTTCTCTGCCAGCCAGCCCATACTTTCCAACTAAAATCCAGCCACCTAGCTTTTGCATCACTTCTTCGCGGCCCGCGTTATACATAATCTCGATACCGATCAACGCTTCATCAATACGTCTGATGACATCAGGTGCACTCTAAGGGAATTGCAAATTTGACATTGTTGTCCCGCGAACTATCGCGTCCCTAAAGCCGGCTGCTGCTGAATGCCGTCGTTTTGATAACCACAGCTCCTACTCCGCCGCGGTCCGCGTCCCGCCGGCGCCGAAGCGGCGCTCGATGTAGTCGACCACCATCTGCTTGAAATCGGCGCTCAGCGTCGGCCCGCGCAGGGTGGCCGCCTTCTTGCCGTCGATAAACACAGGGGCCGTGGGTTGTTCGCCGGTGCCGGGCAGCGAGATACCGATGTCGGCATGCTTCGATTCACCCGGGCCGTTGACGATGCAGCCCATGACCGCGACGTTCAAGCTCTCCACGCCCGGATAGCGCGTCTTCCACGCCGGCATGGAGTCGCGGATGAAGCTTTGGATGTCGGAAGCGAGCTCCTGAAACGTGGTCGAGGTGGTGCGGCCGCAGCCGGGGCAGGCGGCGACCAGCGGCACAAACGTCCGAAGCCCCATGGTCTGCAGCAATTCCTGCGCCACCTGCACTTCCCGCGTGCGATCGCCGGCCGGCTTGGGCGTCAGCGAGATGCGGATGGTGTCGCCGATGCCCTGTTGCAGCAGCACGCCCATGGCGGCTGAGGAAGCGACGATGCCCTTGGAGCCCATGCCGGCCTCGGTGAGGCCAAGATGCAGCGCGTAGTCGGAGCGGCGCGCGAGCTCGCCATAGACCGCAATCAGGTCCTGCACCGCCGAAACTTTCGCGGAGAGAATGATGCGGTTCTTCGGTAGGCCGATCTCTTCGGCGCGCTGCGCCGACAACAACGCCGACTGCACCATGGCCTCGTGCGTCACCGCGCGCGCGTCGCGCGGCTCTTTCGACTTCGAGTTCTCGTCCATCAGCCGCGTCAGCAGCTCCTGATCGAGCGAGCCCCAGTTGACGCCGATGCGCACCGGCTTGCAATATTGAAGCGCCATCTCGACGATCTGCGTGAACTGCGGGTCGCGCTTGTTCTTGAAACCGACATTGCCGGGATTGATTCGGTATTTGTCGAGCGCCTCGGCGCAGGCCGGATAGTCGGCCAGCAGCTTGTGCCCGATGTAATGGAAGTCGCCGATCAGCGGCACGGCGACGCCCAGCTGCGCCAGCCGCTCCTTGATGCGCGGCACTGCAACTGCGGCCTCGTCGCGGTCGACGGTGATGCGCACCAGCTCGGAACCGGCGCGTGCCAGCGCCGCCACCTGCTGCGCGGTTCCCTCGACGTCGGCGGTATCGGTGTTGGTCATCGACTGCACGATGATGGGGGCGCCGCCGCCGACCATGACGCCGCCGACGTCCACTGCGACCGTTTTGTGACGCGTTTGCAAGCTCATAGGCCGTTCCTGCCGCACCGGAGTGACAGACAAATATGGCAGGGTCAATGCGGCCGCCAGCTTCGCGTTCCGCCTGCGGCGCAGCAAGGCCTATTTCGCCCGGTTCACCAGGATCAGCCCGCCGGCGACCAGCGCCACGGCGGCGGCGAAGGCAGGCGTCAACGGCTCGCCCAGCACCAGATGGCCGGCGGCGACCCCGAACAGCGGCGTCAGGAAGGTGAAGGCGGAGAGCCGGTTGGCGGAATAGCGCACCACCAGCGCGAACCAGAGCACGAAGGTGACGCTCACCACCCAGACGGTCTGGTAGGCGAGCGCGCCCAGCGCCAACGCCGAGGGCGCCTGCGGAATGCGCTCGCCGGCGAGCCAGGCCGCCAGCGCCAGCATCGGCGCCGAAACCACGAGCTGGTAGAGCATCACTTTTTCCGACGGCACGCGGGCAAGCGCGCTCGCTTTGATGGTGAGCGTGGTAGCGGCCCACAGCAGCGCGGCGCCCACCATCATGACGTCGCCGACGATCTGGCGCGGATCGAGCGCCGGCGTCGGCACACCGAAGGCGACCAGCATGCCGGCGAAGGAGAGTGCGAGGCCCAACCATTGCGGCAGATGGAAGCGGTCGGCGGGCAGGAAGATGCGTCCGCCGAGCACGACGAAGAACGGCGCAAGGTAAATAAACAGCACCGCGCGGGTGGCGGTGGTGAACACCAGGCCCTGATAGATACAGATGAATTCGGCGCCGAACAGCGCGCCGCAGACCAGGCCGGCGAAGAGCGTGCCGTCGCGCGCAAACAGCGGCTCGCCGCGCGCTTTCGCGATGGCCGCGACGATGAGCGAGGCGCCGAGCGAGCGGATGGCGCCTTGTAGCAGCGGCGGAATGTCGTGGATCGCCAGCTTCACCGAGACCTGGTTGAAGCCCCAGGACAGGCACAGCATCACCACCACCGCGACCGCCAGGGCGTCGAGCGGGCGGGTGTGGTGGTGATGGGCGGATGGGGCTGACATGAAACTTCCCGGGCGCGGCGGTTTTAGCGCGCTCAGGCGCAGGAGGCTATGCGGCGCTCAAGATAGTTCACGCCGGCGAGGCATATTCTCTTTCCCTCTCCCACAAGGAGAGAGGGAAGCGTGGTCGTCTCACGGGCGAAGAAATTACGTCGCGCTTTTGCAATGCGCACACACGCCGGAGATCTCGATCACCGGCGTCTTCGGCGTGAAGCCGGCGGCGCGCGAGGCCGATCTGATGGTGTCGGCGACCGCCGCCGAGGCCGCCTCGCCGACCGCGCCGCATTTCTCGCAAATGAGAAACACCACGGGATCGCCGGTCTCGTGATTGTGCACGCAGGCGATGAAGGCGTTGCGGCTTTCGATGCGATGGACAAGTCCCTGCTCGCGCAGGAAGTCGAGCGCGCGATAGATGGTGATGGGTGCTACCCGCGCGCCGCGCACCGACAACCGGTCGATCAGTTCGTAGGCGCCGAGCGGGGCGTGGCTTGCCAGCAGCGCCTGCAGCACGCGCCGGCGCATCGGCGTCAGCCGCTCGTTGCGCTTGGCGCAGATCGCCTCGGCATGGGCGATGGCATCGCTGGAGCAGCGGTCGTGGTCGTGATTGGGCGCCGGGAACACCGCGCGCAGGTTTGATTTTCTGGCCAAACGCTCCGCCTTTCGAATCCCGAGTGTACCGCGACTAACGTCGAAGCGTGAAAACCGAACTCGCCCCCTATATATTGCATTGCAGCAAAAATGGGAGCAGGTTCCCGCCCCTGTTTCCAAGCCGCTATTTCCGGCCCTTTGGCGGCATAAAACGAGGACTGCCATGTTGAAAGGCAAGACCGCGCTGGTCACCGGCTCCACCTCCGGCATTGGGCTGGCGATCGCCCGCGCGCTGGCCAAGGACGGCGCCCATGTGATGCTCAACGGCTTCGGCGACAAAGGCGAGATCGAGACGATCCGCGCCGGCATCGAGAAGGAGTTCGGCGTCAAGGCGCGCTACTCATCAGCGGATATGAGCAAGCCGGCCGAGATCGCCGCCATGATCGCCGCCACCGAGAAGGAATTCGGCGCGCTCGACGTGCTGGTCAACAATGCCGGCATCCAGCACGTGGCCAACATCGAGGATTTCCCGGTCGAAAAATGGGACGCCGTCATCGCCATCAACCTGTCGTCGTCGTTTCACACCATCCGCGCCGCGGTGCCCGGCATGAAGAAACGCAAATGGGGCCGCATCATCAACATCGCCTCGGCGCACGGGCTGGTAGCGAGCGTACAGAAGGCGGCCTACGTCGCCGCCAAGCACGGCCTGGTGGGCTTGACCAAGGTGGTGGCGATGGAGACGGCGAACGCCGGCATCACCTGCAACGCCATTTGCCCGGGCTGGGTAATGACGGCGCTGGTCGCGCAGCAGATCGAGGCGCGCGCCAAGACGGCGGGGCAATCGTTCGATGAGGCCAAGCGCGTGCTGGTATCGGAGAAGCAGCCTATGCACGAATATACCATGCCTGAGAATATCGGCGCGCTCGCCGTGTTTCTTTCGAGCGATGCCGCCGCCACCATTACCGGCTCGGCCTATTCGATCGACGGTGGCTGGACCGCGCAGTAATGATCGAATTTCTTTCGCGCGCTTTCGGGGGCGACAAGCCGGGCAAGCCGCGCGGCAGCAAGCGCATCAATCTGGCGCTGCAAGGTGGCGGCACCCACGGTGCCTTCACCTGGGGCGTGCTTGATCATCTCTTGGAAGACGGACGGCTGAGCGTTGAGGGCATTTCCGGCACCTCCGCCGGCGCGATCAACGCGGTGATGCTGGCCGACGGGCTCAAACGCGGCGGCCCGCAGGAAGCGCAGAAACGCCTTGCGGATTTCTGGCGGTCGGCGAGCGTCGGCGGCGATCTGCCGGCGGTGCAGCGCGCGGTGGTCGGCCGGCTGTTCTCGCTGCTGCCGGTCGAGCGCTCGCCGAGCTTCAACTGGCTGTCGGCCTGGTCGCAATATCTATCGCCCTATGACGTCAATCCGCTCAACATCAATCCGCTCAAGGACCTGATCGAGCGCTTCGTCGATTTCGAGGGGCTGCGCGCCGATCCACGGCCGCTCTTCATCGCCGCCACCAATGTACAGACCGGGCGGCTGCACATTTTCCCGCATGAGAAAATTTCCGCCGAAGCGGTGATGGCCTCGGCCTGCCTGCCAGCGGTGTTCCGCGCGATGGAGATTGACGGCGTCGCCTACTGGGACGGCGGCTATCTCGGCAATCCTGTGCTTTATCCGTTCTTCCGCTCCACCGACAGCGAGGACGTGGTGATCGTGCAGATCAATCCGCTGGTGCGCAAGAAAATCCCGACCTCGACGCGCGAGATCATGAACCGCGTCAGCGAGATCACATTCAACGCGCCGTTGCTGGCGGAGCTGCGCGCGATCGAATTCGTCAACCGCCTGATCGACCAGGGCCGCGTGCCGCGCGGCACCGGCAAGAACGAATACCGCCGCATCAACGTGCACCGCATCGTGCTCGAGGGCCTGGGCGAGCGCTTCGCCTCCGCCACCAAACTGCGCAACGATTACGAATCGTTCCAGCTGCTGCGCAAGCTCGGCCAGCGCGCGGCACGGCGGTTTTTGGATGCGCATTACGGATCAATCGGCGCCGAAAGCAGCATCGACCTCAAGGCCGAGGTGTATTCGGAGCGGGGATGACGCCTCGGCGGTCGTCCCCGCGCAGGCGGGGGCCCATACGCCGTGTCCCATCGACGGGATACGGCGTATGGGTCCCGGCCCTCGCTTCGCTCGGCCGGGACGACGGCTGAGATGCTATAATGTGGTTATGACCATCCTCTCCACCGAGATCGGCACAACGCGCCTCGACATTATCGTCGCCGACATCACCACGCTCGAGGTCGGCGCCATCGTCAATGCCGCCAATAGAACATTGCTCGGCGGCGGCGGAGTCGACGGCGCCATCCATCGCGCCGCCGGACCGGAGCTGCTGGCCGAATGCGAAATGCTGGGCGGCTGCGAGACCGGATCCGCCAGGATCACGCGCGGCTACCGGCTGAAGGCACGCTACGTCATCCACGCGGTCGGGCCGGTCTGGGGGGGCGGCGGCAAGGGCGAGGAGGCGCTACTGGCGGGCTGCTACCGCACGGCGCTCGATCTCGCCGCAGAGAACGCGCTGACCTCGATCGCGTACCCGGCGATTTCGACCGGCGTCTACCGCTTTCCGCCCGATCTCGCCGCCCGCGTCGCGGTCGGCACCGTGGCCTCGGAAATCGCGGCGCGCCCCCGCGGGATAGAGCGCGTCGTATTCTGCTGCTTCGCGCCCGCGAGCGCGGAGCATCACAAGGAGACGTTCGCGGATTTGGGGTTGGTGTAAATATTTTCTGTCGTCCCGGCCTTCACGGGGACGACCATCGAGGGTCAGGCCATCGGCTCAACGTCAAGCCGGCATATCCAGTTCGCCAGGTTCGGCTGTGCCGGCGGGTAGATTTTCAGCACTTCCGGATCGTGCCCCGGCACCATGTGCTGGCGCGAACTGGCGAGCTTCAGCAGCGTCTTGTAGCCCTCGAGCGTGTCGCCGACGCTGTAGGTGATCGGGAACACGCGGCCCTCGTCGATGTGCGAATACAAATGGCAGCAGTCGGAAGCGACGACCACATAGCCGCGCTTGGTCTTCACCCGCACGCATTGCAGGCCCTTGGAATGGCCGCCGATCTTGTGCACGGTGATGCCGGGCGCCAACTGCTCGACGCCATCGTGGAATTCGACGCGATAGGCGTAGACCTTAGCGACCATGGCGTGCACGTCCGCCTCGCTGAACGGAATGCGCAGCGTCGGGTGGCACATGCAGCGCCCGGTGCAATAGGCCATCTCGGTGTCCTGTACGTGATAGCGCGCGTTGGGGAACAAGTCGTAATTGCCAGCGTGATCCCAATGCATGTGGGTGGCGATGACGTGATCGACCGTGTCGGGCGCAATGCCCAGCGCCTGCAGCCCCTCGCCCACCGGGTGGATGATCTTGCGGCCGCGCTCCTTGGCGGCGGTCTCGTCGAAGCCGGTGTCGCAGACGAAAACGCCATGCGGGCCCTTGATCACCCAGACGTAATAGGCAATCGCGGTCATCTCGTCGTGCGGATCGCCGAAGATGTAGTTCTCGCTGCGCATGCGCGCATGTTCGGCGTAGCGGATGGCATAAACCTCGTGGATGTCGTCGCTCATGATTTTTTCCCCACGGTGACGCCGGCGCGTTTCTCGATCGGCTGAATGACGGTGGTGAAGTCGGCGTCGGCGCCCATCTCGGCATTGCACGTTTCCCAGACGTTGAGCACCGCGCTCATCACTTCATTCGGTACGCCGAGCGCCTTGGCTTCCGCAAAACACAGCCGCACGTCCTTGAGCATCAGCGCGGTGGCGAAGCCGAGATTGAATGTGCGCGGGATGACGGCCTTGGGAAACTTGTCGGTGGTGGCGGTGTTGCGCCCGGAGCCGGCATTGATCACCTCCACCATCACCGACGGATCGAGCCCCGCCTTCACCCCCATCACCACCGCTTCCGAGGTCGCGGCCATGGCGGTGGCGGAGAGGAAATTGTTGGCGAGCTTCATGGTCTGCGCCATGCCGGGCTTGTGGCCGACGACGAACACCGTGCCGAACACCGAGAGCGCGTCCTTGACTGTATCGATGTCGGCTTGCGGGCCTGATACCATGACCGCGAGCGTGCCCTTGACCGCGCCGGCGACCCCGCCCGACACCGGCGAGTCAATTTGCACAATGTCACGCTTGCCGAGGCCGGCAGCGATGGTCGCGGCCATTCGCGCGCCGGTTGTGGAAAGATCGACGAAACGCTTAATGCACTTGCCGTGGAGGAGGCCGCCCTCGCCGACCGCCACCTTGGCGACCACCTGCGGCTCCGGCAGGCTCGCTATCACGGTCTCGACGCGGTCGGCGACGTCTTGCGGCGACGACGCCAGTTGCGCGCCCAGCGCCACGAAGGGCGCCACCGCGTCGTTCCGCGTATCGTAGACGGTGAGCTTGTGGCCGGCCTCGATCAGTCGCCGCGCCATCGGCGCACCCATATTGCCCAGCCCGATGAAGCCGATGTCCATTGCGTTCCTTCCATTGCGTTTTTTTGACGTCTGAGCTTAGCGCGCGTCGGCGGAAGCCGTCGCCGCCGCCGTTGCCAGCTTGCGGTTGCGGCGGCCGCGGCGCAAGCCTTCGATGAAGACCAGCGCAATGACCACGACGAGGACGTGGCCGACATATTGCTTGGCGAAGAAGCCGAGCCCGTTGTTGTCGAACAGCAGCAGCGCGCGGCGTAGGTTCTCGTCGGCCAGCGGCGCCAGGATGACGCCGAGCACGACCGGCGCGGCCGGGAACTTGAACACATAGAAGGCGTAGCCGAGGAAGCCGCCCACCACCATGATCCAGACGTCGAACATGTTGGTGCGCACGGCGTAGGCACCAATGATGCAGATCGGGATGATCAACGTCATCAGCAGCCCGCGGGGCAACGAGAACAACTTCACGCACGGCTTGATTAGCGCGAGCGCGGCGCCGAACATGAGGAAATTCGCGATAACGAGCAGCGCATAGATCAGCTCGATCAGTCCGGGCTGGTCGATATTGATGGTAGGCCCGAGCTGCACGTTCTTTAGCTGTAACGCCGCCATGAGGGCTGCGGCTGGCGCGCTGCCGGGGATGCCGAGCGTCAGCGTGGGCAGCATCGAGCCGCCGACGCAGGCGTTGTTGGCGACCTCGGCGCAGACGATGCCCTGGAAACTGCCCTTGCCCCATTTTGCGCTTTCTTCGGGGCTGGCGCGCCGGCGGCCGACGTCATAGGCCAGGAACGCGGCGATGTTGGCGCCGGCGCCGGGAATGGCGCCAATCACGGTGCCGAGCAGGCCGGAGCGCAGCGCTGCCGGCATATGCTCGATGAGCAGACCGACCGAGGGAATCGCGCGGCCGACGTTTTCCGGCATCGCCGTGTGTTCGCGCTGCGGCAACACTTTCAGGATCTCGGCCAGGCCGAACAGGCCGATCAGGATGGCAACATAGCTGATGCCGTCGTAGAGCGCAGGGATATCGAAGGTAAAGCGGGGCACGCCGTGAATCGTGTCGTAGCCGACGAAGGCCAGCAGCATGCCGAGCCATCCGGTCATCCAGCCCTTGAGCGGCATGGTGCCCGAGGTCATCGTGCCGCAGACCGAAATGCCGACAACCGCGAGCAGGAACATTTCCCAGGAACGGAACTGCAGCGCGATTGCAAGAATGACCGGCATGCAGGCCACCAGCAGCAGGATGCCGATCCAATTGCCAAGAAAAGACGCTGTAATCGAAAGCCCCAGCGCCTGGCCGCCTTGGCCGCGTTTGGCGAGCGTATGCCCCTCGATCATGGTCGGCACCGAATCGGGCGTGCCGGGAATGTTGATCAGCACGGCCGAGATGGCGCCGCCGAAGGTGCTCGCCGTATAGACGCCGAGCATGAAGGCGAGCGCGACATCCTGCTTCATGCCGACCGACAGGCCTATCAGCAGCATCATCGCCATGGTGGTCGACAGGCCCGGCATGGCGCCCCAGAAAATGCCGAGGCATACGCCGGCGAGCGTGACCAGTAGCAGATAGGGTGACAGCGCCTGCAGGAATGCGTCGACCACGGGCGGATCTCACGGCAAGGGGGTTTGGAACAGGATGCGGAACACGATCGAGAGGAAAGCGATCCACGCCACGGTAACCGTTAGGCACGCCCACAGCGGCGCCCGCCAGTACATCCGCAGCAAGCCGGTCAGGAACACGATCGACACCGGCTCGAAGGTGCCGATGTAGAAATGCAGCGGGCCGACATTGAAGCTCGTCTCGAACGGCACGACCTGCAGCGCCAGGACAAAGAGCACGACGATGCCGCCGAGCGAGAGCGAGCGCATGGCGTCGGCCGGGATTTCGAAACGATCGAGCGCGCGCGGCATGGCCCGCCGGCGGGTAATCGCCGAAACGCCGAGCAGCACTGCCATCACCACCAGGCTCGCCGCGGTGAGGAACGGCAACAGGCCGGGAGCCGTGAAGACAACGCCCCCCGGCACCGGCAGGTGCAGCGATTCGGCCGCCACGAGGATCGCGATGACTGCAACGATGACGGCCGCCGTCAGATCCATGATCGGCGTCGCCAGCCCCGCATTGGCGTCTTCCGATATGACGCGCTTTTCGTCGTCAGCCACTTCGTCGCTGGCCATCACGTCGACCTCGCCATCGCGCAGGCGTAAATTTTTTTATGAGATGGCGGCGAGTCGGGCGCCACCCCGCTCGCCGACACCGACGTCAGGCGCCGACCGGCTTGTAGCCTTTCGGCGGCCACCACTTGTCGAAGTTTTCCGGATCGGGCAGGTCGAGCTCCTTGGCCGTCTTGACCTTGCCGCCGACTTTGTCGCGGTATTTGTTGAACAGGAAGGCGGTGCTGACCTCGAGCTGCGCGGCGCGCTTGTCGGCCGCCTCGCCGGTGAGAATCTGCTGCTCGAAGTACTTCTTCTTGCACACGGCGCTGAACGCGGCCGATTTGGCGGCCGTGACGAAGGCCTCGGTGATCTCCTTCTGCACCGCGACCGGCACCGAGCGACGCATCATCAGATTGTAAGTGCCGCCCATCGGCAGCAACGGCTTGGTCGCCGGACGCAGCGTGCCGATCGAGGGCAGCACTTTGCCGTCGGCGAACTTGATGTCGGCGGTGCCGCACTGGAACAGGTTGCGCAGCTTGCCGGCGCGGATGAGCTCGATGTGCTCGTGCACGCCGCCGCCGGCGACAGTGGTCTCGCCCTGCAGGCCCGCCAGTGTCGCCGGCTTGCCGCCCTTGTAGGGCACGAACTGCACGGTGATGCCGAGCTGGCGCGCGATCTGCATGGCGACCTCGTGCCAGATACCGCCGGTGCCGGAGGTGGAGATGGTGAGCTTGCCGGGATTGGCCTTGCCGTATTTCACCACGTCATCGACGTTCTTAAACTCGGATTCGGCGCGCACCGACCAGCTGGCGAGCGAGGCGGCCGCCTGCATGATGGTCCAGTCCTCCCAGCATTTGCTGTTGGTGTGGCTCATGACGCGCACGAACTTGTTGAAGTTGGCGGCGCCGAGCAGGGTATAGCCGTCGGCCGGCTGCTGAAGCACGTAATTGGTGGCGATGCCGCCGACCGCGCCGGGCTTGTTGATCGGCTCGATGCTCCAGCCCTTGGCGGCGGCCATCTCCTTGGCGATCAGACGCATGACGACGTCGGTGCCGCCGCCGGCCGCGTACATAATCACCAGGGTGACCGGTTTGTCCGGCCACTTGGCGGCCATCGCCGCTCCCGGCCGGATGACCAGCGTGCTGGCCGCGCCCACCGCACCGGTAAGCACATCGCGACGGCGGATTACGTTTTTGCTCCCACTCCCATCGGGTGTCGCCATTTGGAATCCTCCCAGGTGATATCAGCGCTTTTTCCGGCAAGCGTTTGATTGCAGTCTACGTGAGCGGCGCGGCGGTTGTCCCGCCCGTCCCAATCGGTGGCGCAGGGAGATTTCTCTCTCCGGGAACCCATGGCCCGCGCCAATACCGGCAATACCATGCAGGCGTAGCCGGCCAATCGTGAAATCCTATTTATAATCAGAGACGTAGGTGGGTACCGCCGATTTATGCCGTTCAGCGGATGCCCTTCAACTAGCCAAGGCGGGAAAATTCTTTCCGCACCATCTCGGTGTGCTCGCCCAGCGCCGGGATCGGGCCATAATCGCGCGGCTTGCTGGCGTCTAACGACGCTGGCGCCGGTATCGACACCGGCCCGCTCGGCGCGCCAACTGTAATCCTCCGTAAGTGAGGATGCTTCGCCAGCAATTCCCAGTCGTTGACCCGGGCGAAAGCAATGTCGGCCTGCTCCAACATCTTGCTCAGCGACGCGACGTCGTGGCGCGCGAACACCGCCGCAACTTGCGCGTCGGTCTCGCCGCGATGCTCGACTCGCTTCGGCACAGTGGCAAATCTCGCATCTGTCCCGAGCGATGCATCGCCCAGCACTTTCTCAGCCAGCACGCGCCATTCGCGGTCGTTCTGGATGGCGATCAGGATATCGGCGTTATCGCGGCTCATGAACACGCCATAGGGCGCGATGCTGGCATGGGCAAGCCCGATGCGCTTGAACGGCGCGCCGTCCTCGCCGTGCAGCAGCGGCACCGTCATCCATTCCGCCATGGCGTCGAACATGGAGACGGAAATCTCCGCCCCTTCTCCTGTCCGGCCACGCGCAATCAATGCCTCCAGAATCGCCTCATAGGCGTTCAAGCCAGCGGCGATGTCGACAATGGAGACGCCGACGCGCGCCGGCCCGTCCGGCCCACCGGTGACGGAGGCGACGCCCGATTCGGCCTGGATCAGCAGGTCGTAGGCCTTGCGCTGGGCGTAAGGCCCGCTCTCGCCGTAGCCGGAGATCGAACAGCAGATCAGTTTCGGATAGTCCCTGCGCAGCCGCGCAAACGCAAAGCCGAGCTTGGCCAGCGCGCCGGGCTTGAGGTTCTGCACGAACACGTCGGCCTTTGCGAGCATGGCTTGCAGCAGCGCCTTGTCTTGCGTCTTGGTGAGGTCGAGCACCACCGACTGCTTGCCGCGATTGAGCCAGACGAAATTGGCGCTCTCGCCATGCACGACGTGATCGTAGTGGCGGGCGAAGTCGCCTTCCGGGCGCTCGACCTTGATGACGCGCGCGCCGGCATCGGCAAGCCGGCAGCTGCACTGCGGCGCGGCGACCGCTTGCTCGACCGAGACGACGAGAAGGCCTTCAAGGGGAAGCGTCATGTCAATACGACCGTGGCAATCCCAAAACGTGCTCCGCCAGATACGACAGGATCAAATTGGTCGAGATCGGCGCCACCTGGTAGAGCCGGGTCTCGCGGAACTTGCGCTCGATGTCGTACTCCTCGGCGAAGCCGAAACCGCCGTGGGTCTGCACGCACATGTCGGCCGCGAACCAAGAGGCGTCGGCGGCAATCAGCTTGGCCATGTTGGCCACGGGGCCGATTTCGCCGCCGGCCTCGTATTGGGCTGCGGCCTCGCGCACCATCAATTCGGCGGCGCGCATCTGCGCATAAGCGCGCGCGATCGGGAACTGCACGCCTTGGTTCTGCCCGATCGGTCGCTCGAACAGCACGCGCTCTTTCGCGTAATCCGTCGCCTTGTCGATGAACCACTTGGAGTCGCCGACGCATTCGGCCGCGATCAAAATGCGCTCGGCATTCATGCCGGAGAGGATATAGCGGAAGCCTTGACCTTCCTCGCCGATCAGGTTCTCCGCCGGCACGCGCAAGCCGTCGAAGAAGATCTGCGTGGTCGAATGATTCATCATGGTGCGGATCGGCGTAATGGTCATGTTGGTGCCTTGCGCCAGCGGCATGTCCACCAGGAACAGCGACAGGCCCTCGCTGCGTTTCTTGACCTGCTCGTGTGGCGTGGTGCGCGCCAGCAGCAGCATCAGATCGGAATGCTCGGCGCGCGAGGTCCAGATCTTCTGGCCGTTGATGACGTAATGGTTGCCTTCCCTGCGCGCGGTGGTGCGCAAAGAGAGTGTGTCGGTGCCCGAGGTCGGTTCTGTTACGCCAAAAGCCTGCAAGCGCAATTCGCCACTGGCGATCTTGGGCAGGTAGTCTCGCTTCTGCGCGTCGCTGCCATGCTGCAAGATGGTGCCCATGATATACATCTGGGCGTGGCAGGCGGCGCCGTTGCCGCCGGCGGCATGCACCTCTTCCATGATGGCGGCGGCGGCGCTGATAGTGAGCCCGCTGCCACCGTATTCCTCGGGGATCAGCGCGGCGAGATAGCCGGCCTCGGTCAATGCGGCGACGAATTCTTTCGGATAGGCTCGTTCCCGATCCAGTGCGCGCCAATATTCGCCGGGAAACTTGGCGCAGAGCGCGCGCACGCCTTCGCGGATATCGGTCAGGCCGTCGTCGTGTTCCAAATACGTCTTGCTCATGCGGCACTCAATCTACGCAATGGTTTCGGCGCGGCCGTTGTTGATCGCCATCACGTCACGCTCGACCACGCGGGCACGGAAGCTTAGCACGGCGCCATCACGCCAAATCTCGGTGCGGATGGTTTCGCCCGGATAGACCGGCGCCGAAAAGCGGCCCTTGATTGCGGTCAACCGCGCCGGATCGTAGCCGCAGACCGACTTGAGCAGAGCGTGGCCGGCGACGCCGAAGGTGGCAAGCCCGTGCAGGATCGGCCGTGGGAAGCCGGCAGCGCGCGCAAATTCCGGATCGACATGCAGCGGATTGACGTCGCCGGACAGCCGGTAGATCAACGCCATTTCCGGCCGCGTCGGCAGGTCGCAAACAAGATCGGGCGCGCGCTCAGGCAGCGGATGCGGCGCCGGCGCCTCACGTTTGGGACCACCGAAGCCGCCGTCGGCCCGGCAAAAGGTGGTCTGCGTCAGCGTGGCCAGCAGTTCGCCGGTTTGCTTGTCGGTCACCTTGCGCTCAGAAAAAACCAGCGCGCCCTTGCCCTCGCCCTTATCGATCGCTTCGACGATGCGGGTTTGCCCGATCACCGTGCCTTGCGGCTTGACCGGCCTGTGCAGCGTCAGGCCCTGCTCGCCGTGCACCACTTTGGTCCAGTTCACGCCGCTGTCGGGATTGCGCAGCCAGTAGGGTGAATAGCCCTGCACCAGCGCGAAGGTCGGCAGCACTTTGAGAATCTTCTCGTAAACGAAGGCAAGCTCTGCTTCGTTTATCGGGTCCTGGCCGAACCCCAGGCCGAGCGCATAGAGCATGCAATCTTTCGGCCCATAACTGTGCTCGACCGGAGGGATCTGCAGCGCCAATAGATTTTCGTAGACGATGGCCATCGCTCAGATGGGATCCCAATTGAACACGTCGCCGGAGCGCTCCAGCGGCGTGAACGAGGAAGCGAAGGCGCCCTTGAGCTGGGCGTCGAGCGCCGCCGGTGTCCAGCCGTCGGAGCGATGGATGACGCGGATCGGGCGCGGCTGGTTGAACAGGAAGATCTCATTGTTGCGCACCGCGAAGATCTGCCCGGAAATGCCGTCCGCCTTGTCGGAGCCGAGATAGACGGCGAGCGGCGCGATCTTGGCGGGCGTCATCTGCGCCAGCCGCTCGACGCGCTGCCTCTCGGCTTCGGTCTGCGCCGGGATCGATTCGATCATGCGGGTGAACGCGAATGGCGCGATGCAGTTCGAGCGCACGCCGAAGCGTTGCATATCGAGCGCGATGCCGCGCGACAGGCCCATTATGCCGAGCTTGGCGGCCATGTAGTTGGCCTGGCCGAAATTGCCGATCAGCCCGGAGGTCGAGGTCATGTGCACATAGGCGCCGGAGCCCTGCTCGCGGAAATGGCCAGCCACCGCGCGGCTCATATTGAACGAGCCGTTCAAGTGCACGGCGATCACGTCCGCCCAGTCGGAATGGCTCATCTTGTGGAAGATGGAGTCGCGCAAGATGCCGGCGTTGTTGACCAGGATGTCGACGCGGCCGAAGGCATCGAGCGCGGCCTTGACGATCGCTTCCGCGTTCTTCGCCTCGGTGATCGAGAGCGTGGAGGCGATCGCCTCGCCGCCGGCCTTTTTGATGGCTTCGACCGTCTCTTGCGCCGGGCCGGCATCGGTGCCGGCGCCAGTGAGGCTGGCGCCGATGTCGCAGACCATCACGCGCGCGCTTTCCTTCGCCATCAGCTCGACGATCGCGCGCCCGATGCCGCGCCCGCCTCCGGTGACGATGGCGGTCTTGCCTGTAACGATGCCCGGCATTGTTCCTCCCTTTTCTGCTGGGAAGGTATAGCGACAGCACGGTTTGCTGTCATGGCCGGGCAGCATCCTTTCCGCCCGTCCCCGCGAACGCGGGGATCCAGTTCATTTGGCTGGAATCCCGCTTACGCGGCAATGTGCGGGCGAGCTACTTGCCCCACACCTCTTCCGCCAATTCCACCACCAGGCGGAGTTTCGCCCACTGCTCTTCCTCGGCCAACAAATTGCCTTCCTCGGTCGAGGCAAAGCCGCATTGCGGTGACAGGCAGAGCTGATCGAGCGGAATATATTTCGCGGCTTCCTCGATGCGGCGCTTGATCTCGTCCTTGCTCTCCAGCCGGCCGGTCTTGGTGGTGACCAGGCCGAGCACGACTTGGCGGTCCTTCGGCACCAGTCTGAGCGGCGCGAAGGAGCCGGCGCGCTCGCTGTCGTATTCCATAAAATAGCCGTGCACCTTGATGCGGTCGAACAGGATCTCCTGCTCGGCCTCGTAGCCGCCCGAGCCCATGAAGGTCGATTGGTTGTTGCCGCGGCACAGATGCATGGTGATGGTCATATTGGACGGAATATCCGACATCGCCGTGTTGATGAGATCGCCGTAAAGCGGCCCAAGCTTTTCGGGGTCGTCGCCGCGGTCCTTCATCTTCTGACGATAATTTGCGTCGCACAGCATGGCGATGAACACTTCGTCGAGCTGCAGATAGCGGCAGCCGGCATCGGCGAAGGCGCGCACGGCTTTTTTGTAGGTCTGGCCGAGATCGTCGAACATTTGATCGAGCTTGGGATAGGCCTTGCGGTCGATCGGCGGCAACACCGGCCGGCCATAGAGCGCCGAGGGCGCCGGGATGGTGATCTTGGGCGTCCGTTTGGTGTGGTCTTTGACGAACTTGAAATGCTCGATCATCGGATGCCCGGGAAAGCCGATTTTGCCGGTCACCTTGAGCCCTTCGTTGCGCGTGGTGATGCCGGCGAAGGCAACGCCGGTGTCCATCACGTGTTTCTGCACGCCGTCGAGGCCCCAGAGAAAATCGAGATGCCACCAGGAGCGGCGGAACTCGCCGTCAGTAATCGACTGCAGGCAGACCTCTTCCTGTTTCTTGATGACGCGCTCGATCTCGCGGTCCTCGACCGCTTTCAAGGCGGCGGCGTCGATCTCGCCCTTGGCGTATTGCGCGCGCGCCGCCTTCAACGCCGCCGGGCGCAGCAGGCTGCCGACGTGATCGGCGCGGAATGGCGGCGTGGTGCGCTGGCTCATTTGTTCCCCCACACTTCTTCCGCCAGTTCCACGATCATGCGCAGCTTTGCCCACTGCTCCTCTTCCGCCAGCAGATTGCCTTCCTCGGTGGAGGCGAAGCCGCATTGCGGCGACAGGCAGAGCTGGTCGAGATCGATGAATTTCGTCGCCTGCTCGATGCGGCGCTTGACCTCGTCCCTCAATTCAAGCCGCCCGCTCTTTGAGGTGACGAGGCCGAGCACCACGGTTTTGCCCTTGGGCACCAGCCGGAGCGGCTCGAAAGAGCCTGCGCGATCGCTGTCGTATTCCATGAAATAGCCGTGCACGTTGATCGTGTTGAAAAGATTCTCGGCGACCGACTCGTAGCCGCCGGAGGCGACGAAAGTGGACTGAAAATTGCCGCGGCACAGATGCATGGTGACGGTCATGTCCGCGGGCGCGTCGGCAATGGCGGCGTTGATCATGCCGGCATAGATCGCCGGCAGTCGTTCCGGATCGTCGCCGCGGTTCGCCACCTGCGCGCGCAGTTTCGGATCGCAGAGATAGGTGAAGTTCACCTCGTCGAGCTGCAGATAGCGGCAGCCGGCGTCGGCGAAGGCGCGCACGGCTTGCGCGTAGGTTCGGCCGAGGTCACGGTAGAAGTCGGTCATGCCCGGGTAGATCGTCTCCGGCACCGCATCACGGCCGTAGCGAAAATGCAAGCTCGACGGCGACGGGATCGTCATCTTCGGCGTCACGCGCGTGTGGTCCTTGACGAACCTGAAGTGCTCGATCATCGGATGGGTGGTGAACGCGCCGAGCTTAGCCGTAACCCGCAGCATCATCGGCTTTGGGTTCGGCCCCTGGAACTTGATCTTGCGCTCGCCGAGATAGGCTTCCACGCCGTCGAGCGCGCCGAGGAAGTCGTAATTCCAGAAGGCGCGGCGGAACTCGCCGTCGGTCACGGCTTTGAGGCCGATCTCTTCCTGCTTGCTGATGATCTTTTCGATCTCTAGATCTTCCGCCGCCTTCAGCGCCGCAGCGTCGATCTCGCCTTTCTCGCGTTTCGCCCGCGCCTCCTTCAGCGGCGCGGTGCGCAGCAGGCTGCCGACGTGATCGGCGCGGAAGGGGGGCGTAGTGCGTCGCATGATCGTCGATCTGGCGCGTGCTTTCTCGATCCCCCTGAACGGAGAGGGATCAGGTCAGCGGCCCCACACCTCCTCCGCGATCTCAACGATCATGCGCAGCTTGGCCCACTGCTCCTCCTCCGCCAGCACGTTGCCTTCCTCGGTAGAGGCAAAGCCGCATTGCGGCGAGAGGCAGAGTTGATCGAGCGCAACGTATTTGGTCGCCTCGTCGATGCGGCGCTTGATGTCGTCCTTGGGCTCCAGCCGTCCGCTCTTGGAGGTGACGAGGCCGAGCACGACCTGCTTCTCGCCCTTGGGCAGGAAGCGCAGTGGCTCGAAGCCGCCGGCGCGGTCGCTGTCGTATTCGAGGAAATAGCCGTCTATATTGGTGTGGCCGAGCTGTTGTTCGGCGACAATTTCGTAGCCGCCTTGCGCGATCCAGGTGGAGCGGAAATTGCCGCGGCAGGAATGCATGGTGATCGCGAGATCGGCCGGCTTGCCTTCCAGCGCCGCATTGGTGGTGCGGGCATAGATTTCCGGTAGCTTGTCGGGATCGTCGCCGCGCTTCTTCGATTCCTCGCGCTCGTGCGGATCGCACAGCATGGCCCAGGCCGTGTCGTCTAATTGCAGATAGCGGCAGCCGGCGTCGTAGAAGGCGCGCATCGCCTTGTTCCAGGCGGCGCCGATGTCGGCGAAGAACTGATCGAGGTCGGGATAGACCTCCTTGCTCACCATGGCGCGGCCCTGGCGGAAATGAAACGTGCTGGGTGCCGGGATGCACATTTTCGGCGTGGTGCGGCAATGCGCCTTGAGAAACTTGAAATGCTCGACCTGCGGGTGACCGACGAAATCGACCTTGCCATCGATACGGATGGCCTCGCGCTTGGTCTCGACTCTGTGGAATTGGATGCCGGTGGAGGTCTCGATCGACGTGACGCCTTTGAGGCCCTTGAAGAAATCGAAATGCCACCAGGAGCGGCGGAATTCGCCGTCGGTGGCGAGTTTCAGTCCGACCTCTTCCTGCTTCTTGACGATCTTTTCGATCTCGCGGTCCTCGACCGCTTTGAGGGCCGCGGCGTCGATGTCGCCTTTGGCGCGCTTGGCACGCGCCTCCTTCAGCGGCGCCGTGCGCAGCAGGCTGCCGACATGATCGGCGCGGAAGGGAGGCGTGGGGCGTCGGGTCATAGTATCTCACTCCCTACCTAATTCGTTCGTCCCCGCGACCCGCCTACGCCCGCTTTGCGAGCTTCGGCGCGTTTGCAGTCCGCCGAAGCGCCGAGCGCGAAGGCGGAAAGCGGGGACCCAGTTCTTTTTTATGGATTCCCGCCTACCCGGGAATGAGCGGTTCTATTATTTGCCCCACACCTCTTCGGCCAATTCCACCACCATGCGCAACTTCGCCCATTGCTCGTCCTCGGCCAGCACGTTGCCTTCCTCGGTGGAAGCGAAGCCGCATTGCGGCGACAGACACAGCTGATCGAGCGCGACATATTTGGTCGCTTCCTCAATGCGCTTCTTGACCTCGTCGCGCGGCTCCAGCCGCCCCGACTTCGAGGTGATCAGCCCGAGCACCGCGATCTTGTTGCCCTTGGGCAAGAAACGTAGCGGCTCGAACCCGCCGGCGCGGTCGGTGTCGTATTCCAGGAAGTAGCCGTCGTAATTCAATTTCGCAAACAAGGTCTCGGCGACCGGCTCATAGCCGCCCGATGAAATCCAGGTCGAGCGGAAATTGCCGCGGCAGATGTGCGATGTAATGGTCATATCGGCAGGCTTGGCTTCCAACGCCTTGTTGGTGCAGGCCGCGTAGGTGCCCTGCAGATGATCGACGTCGATGCCGCGGTCGCGCGCCTTCTTCAGTTCATCCTGCGAGCACAGGTAGGCCCAGGCGATGTCATCGAGCTGCAAATAGCGGCAGCCGGCGTCATAGAATGCCTTGATCGCCTTCTGATAGGTCGTCGCCAAGTCGTCGAAGATAGCATCGCGATTGGCGTAGGCGTCCTTGCTCACCGCGTTGGGCTCGAGCCGGAAGTGCACCATGGCCGGGGACGGGATAGTCATCTTCGGCATCACCTTGGTGTGCGCCTTCAGGAACTTGAAATGCTCGATCATCGGATGGGTCGAGAAATCGATCTTGCCGGAGATCTTGAGGATGAGCGGCCGCGTCTGCACGCCCTGGAACTGGATGCCGTGGTCGCTTTGGACGACATCGATGCCGTCGAGCATGCCCAAGAAATCGAAATGCCACCACGAGCGGCGGAATTCGCCGTCGGTCGCGAGCTTGAGCCCGATGTCTTCCTGCTTCTTGATGATCTTGATAATCTCGGAGTCCTCGACCTTGGCGAGCTCGGCGGCGCTGATCGCGCCCTTCTCACGCTTGGCGCGCGCGTCCTTAATCGGCGCGGTGCGCAGGATTGAGCCGACATGGTCGGCGCGAAATGGCGGCTTGCTGCGTGGTGACATGGTTTCCTCCGCGAAATATCCCCAAGCTTTGAGCCCACTGGGGTTTGTTTATTGAGCCATAGCACGGCCGGCGCCGTGCCGTCCCGCCGACGCTTCGCATGCGTAGCGCGCGGTTTCAACCGTGCCGCCGAAGGAAAAATAATGCGGCGCGGTATTGCCCAGCCCGCCCGCCGCGCTGAGCGTCGCGATGATGCGGTCCGGCCCGACATTGCCCACGACTTGGCCGACCAGCGCCCCGCCGGCGCCCGTCATCAGCCCGCGCAGCGAGGCGGCGACGCCGCAGCGCCGCGCATAGCGCAAGAGCGCCGGCATGCTGGTCGGCCCCGCCATGCCAACCTTCACCGGCTGCGTGATGCTGCAAGCGCGCAATTGCTTGAGCCAGGCCAGGATGCGCTCGGGCGAAAATGAGAACTGGCTGACGATGTGCACGCGCAAATCCTGCGCCGCGGCAGCGGCGAGCTTCTCGTCGAGGGCTGCTTCCAGGCGCCCAGCGCCAATACGCGGATGCCTTTCCGGATAGGCGCCGATGCCGATCTCCTCGATGCCGACCTCGCGCAGCCGGCCCTTCTGGATCACCGACAAGGCGTCAGGAAATGGCCCAGGCGTATCGACGTCGCCGCCGATCACCAGCAGACGCTTCACATCGGCTTCGCCGCGCAGGCGCCCGAGCAAATCAGCCAAGTCGGACGCGGTGCGCATGCGCCGCGCGGCAATGTGGACGACCGGCTCGAGA
>CAZLWN010000016.1:0-40688 GCA_964563195.1 uncultured Undibacter sp.
TCGCCGCCGTGCAGATGGGTCTGATCTACGTGAACCCGGAAGGTCCGAACGGCAATCCGGATCCGGTCGCTGCGGCAAAAGACATCCGCGAGACCTTCGCGCGCATGGCCATGAACGACGAGGAAACCGTCGCGCTCATCGCTGGGGGACACACCTTCGGCAAGGCCCATGGCGCCGGCGATGCGGCACTTCTAGGCCCTGAACCCGAAGCCGCCGGCCTCGAACTGCAAGGCCTGGGCTGGAAGAGCAGTTTCGGCAGCGGCATGGGCGACGACACGATGGGCGGCGGCCCGGAAGTCACCTGGACCACGACGCCGACCAAGTGGAGCAATAACTTCTTCGAGAACCTGTTCGGCTACGAATGGGAACTGACCAAGAGCCCGGCCGGTGCGCAGCAATGGGTGGCGAAGGATGCGCCGGAATCGATCCCGAATGCGCAGGACAAATCCAAGAAGCGCAAGCCGACCATGCTGACCACGGACCTCTCGTTGCGGTTCGATCCTGCCTACGAAAAGATATCGCGGCGCTTCTACGAGAATCCGGATCAGTTCGCGGACGCCTTCGCCCGGGCGTGGTTCAAGCTGGTTCACCGCGACATGGGCCCGCGCTCGCGCTACCTCGGCCCGGAGGTTCCCGCGGAGGAACTGATCTGGCAGGACCCCGTCCCCGCAGTCGATCACAAGCTGATCGACGCCAAGGACATCGCCGCGCTCAAGGCAAAGATCCTGGCATCGGGACTTTCCGTCTCCCAGCTGGTGTCGACCGCTTGGGCCTCGGCGGCAACCTTCCGCGGCTCCGACAAGCGCGGCGGGGCGAACGGGGCGCGCATCCGCCTCAGCCCGCAGAAGGATTGGGAGGCCAACCAACCTGCCCAGCTGGCGACGGTGCTCAAGACCCTTGAGGGAATCCAGAAGGCGTTCAACGACGGCGCGTCCGGCGGCAAGAAGGTCTCGCTCGCAGACCTGATCGTGTTGGGCGGCTGCGCCGCCATCGAGAAGGCCGCGAAAGCTGCCGGCTCCAATGTGGAGGTTTCCTTCTCCCCGGGCCGCACCGACGCGACGCAGGAGCAGACCGATGTGGACTCCTTCGTCCCGCTCGAACCGTATGCAGACGGGTTCCGCAACTACCAAAAAGCCAAATATGCTGTTACGCCCGAGGAGCTTCTGATCGACAAGGCGCAATTGCTGACGCTGACCGCGCCTGAGATGACGGTGCTCATCGGCGGCATGCGCGTGTTGGGTGCGAGCCACGGACAGTCCCAGCACGGCGTCTTCACCAAGCGGCCGGAGACGCTCACCAACGACTTCTTCGTGAACCTGCTCGACATGAACACGGAGTGGATAGTGACCTCGGAAGACGAAGACGTGTTCGAGGGCCGCGACCGCGCAACGGGCAAATTGAAGTGGACCGGCACCCGTGTCGATCTCATCTTCGGTTCGAACGCCCAGCTCCGCGCTCTTGCCGAAGTCTATGGCTCCGGCGACGCGCAGAAGAAGTTCGTGGCCGACTTCGTGGCGGCCTGGACCAGGGTGATGAACGCCGATCGCTTCGATCTCGCCTGATCTCGGCAGGCGACCGCGTAACCGCTACCGCACGCACCAACTGCAAACGGCCGGGGATTTTTCCCGGCCGTTTTTATTCTGTCGTACCGGCCGAGCCAACGGGTCCGCGCGAAGCGCGGCCCGATGATGAACTCCGCGAGGGCTGGGACCCATACTCCGCAACAGAAAGATAGGGCACGGCGTGTAGGTCCCCGCCTTCGCGGAGACGACAACCGAACGGTCTTACCCGCCGTTCTCCACCTTGCCGCCCGCCTCTTTGAGTGTGTCGGGCTGCGGCATGGCGATGACGTTGTAGCCGGAATCGACGAAGTGCACGTCGCCGGTGACGCCGGTCGACAGGTCGGACAAGAGATAAAGCCCGGCGCCACCCAATTCCTCCAGCGTGACGCCGCGGCCAAGCGGGGAATATTTCTGCTGGAAGGCGAACATGTAACGCGCGTCGGTGATGCCGGCGCCGGCCAGCGTGCGGATCGGGCCGGCCGAGATGGCGTTGACGCGAATCTTCTGGTGCCCGAAGTCGACCGCCAGATAGCGCACCGAAGCTTCCAGCGCAGCCTTCGCCACGCCCATGACGTTGTAGTTCGGCATGGCGCGCAGACCCCCGTTATAAGTGAGCGTCACCATGGCGCCGCCGTTCGGCATCAGCGCCGCCGCGCGCTTGGCCGCTTCCGTAAAGGCGTAGCAGGAGATCACCATGGTGCGGATGAAGTTCTCGCGCGTGGAATCGGCATAGCGGCCTTTCAGTTCGTTCTTGTCGGAGAAGGCGATGGCATGCACCAGGAAATTCATCGTGCCCCATTGTCTTTTTATCTCGTCGAACACCGCATCGACGGTGGCAATGTCCTCGACGTCGCACGGCATCACGAGCGACGAGCCGACGGATTCGGCGAGCGGTTTCACGCGCCGGCCCAGCGCGTCGCCCTGATAGGTAAAGGCGAGCTGGGCGCCGTGCGCTGCAAGCGTCTTGGCGATGCCCCAGGCGATCGAGTGGTCGTTGGCGACCCCCATCACCAGCCCGCGTTTTCCCTCCATCAACCCCGGCATCGGTATTTCCTCAATTTGGCAACACTAGATGCCCCGCTTTCGCGGGGCATGACAATCATAAATCGTTGCAACGTTGAAATTATGCGTCCAGCCGCTTGAATACGACCGACGCGTTGGTGCCGCCGAAGCCGAAGGAATTCGACAGCACCGCCCCGAGCGTGACGTTGTCGCGGCGCGAGCGCACGATCGGCATGTCCTCGAAGGCGGGATCGAGGTTCTCGATATTGGCGCTCTCGCAGATGAAGCCGTTCTGCATCATCAGCAGCGAATAGATCGCCTCCTGCGCGCCGGCGGCGCCGAGCGAGTGGCCGGTGAGCGACTTGGTGGCCGCAATCGGCGGCGCCTTGGCGCCGAACACCTCGCGGATCGCCTCGATCTCCTTGAGATCGCCGATCGGCGTCGCGGTGGCGTGCGGGTTGATGTAGTCGATCGGCGGCTTCACGTCATGAAGCGCCATCTTCATGCAGCGCACGGCCCCCTCGCCCGAGGGCGCCACCATGTCGTAGCCGTCGGAGGTGGCACCGTAGCCGGCCACCTCGGCATAGATCTTGGCGCCACGTGCCTTGGCGTGTTCGAGCTCTTCCAGCACCAGAACGCCGGCGCCGCCGGCGATGACGAAGCCGTCGCGGTCCTTGTCGTAGGCGCGCGAAGCCTTTTCCGGCGTGGCGTTGAAATTCGACGACATGGCGCCCATGGCGTCGAACAGCACGGACATGGTCCAGTCGAGATCCTCGCAACCGCCGGCGAAGATCAATTCCTGCTTGCCCCACTGGATGAGTTCGGCGGCGTTGCCGATGCAATGATTGGAAGTGGCGCAGGCCGACGAGATCGAATAGTTGACGCCTTTGATCTTGAACCAGGTCGCCAGTGTCGCCGACGCCGTCGACGACATCGCCTTTGGCACCGCGAACGGGCCGACGCGCTTCGGGCCTTTTTCCTTGGCGGTCAGCGCCGCCTCGACGATGGTCCGGGTGGACGGTCCGCCCGAGCCCATGACGATGCCGGTGCGCTCGTTGGAAATGTCATTTTCCTCGACGCCGGAATCCCCGATCGCCTGCTCCATGGCGACATGATTCCAGGCGGCGCCGCGGCCGAGGAAGCGCATGGCGCGGCGGTCGACGACTTCCTCCGGCTCGAGCCGGGGCGCACCATGCACCTGGCAGCGAAAGCCGAGTTCGGCATATTTGTCGGCCTTCACGATGCCGGACTTGGCCTCGCGCAGGCTCGCCAGCACTTCCTGCGTATTGTTGCCAATCGATGAGACGATGCCCATCCCGGTTACGACGACCCGCCGCATGTCGTAATATCCTCACTCGCCCAGTGGATTATTGGTGATTGGGCCAAAGATTGGCCGGTCAAGGCAAATGCGCAAGGGGGCTGGCCTCGGAATGCCCGCCGCCGCCCGGCCAAAATCGACCGCTCAAGCGCCGCTCGCCTGCATGGCGTCGTCCTGCTTGAACAGACCGACCTTGAGATCGAGCGCCTTATAGATGACATTGCCGTCGGCCGACAACCAACCGTCGGCTACGCCTAGCACCAGCTTCGAGCGCATGACGCGCTTGATGTCGATGCCGTAGATGACCTTCTTCACGGTCGGCAGCACTTGGCCTGAAAATTTCAACTCGCCCAGACCGAGCGCGCGGCCCTTGCCGGGCGCGCCCAGCCAGCCGAGGAAGAAGCCGACCAGCTGCCAGAGCGCGTCGAGGCCGAGGCAGCCCGGCATCACCGGATCGCCCTTGAAGTGGCAGAGGAAGAACCACAGGTCCGGCTTGACGTCGAGCTCGGCGCGGATCAGGCCCTTGCCGTGCTCGCCGCCCTCTTCGGCGATTTCGGCGATGCGGTCGAACATCAACATCGGCGGCAACGGCAGTTGCGCATTGCCGGCGCCAAAAAGCTCACCGCGGCCGCAGGCCAGCAGATCTTCGTATTCAAAGCTGTGGCGCCGGTTGTCCATTGCCGCAATATCCCCGCGCGGCGAGTTTTCCTGAATACCCATGTTAAATTCGTAACATACCGGGGCTGACCCGGCAAAGATGGAGCCGCCGGCAATCCGGCCAATAAAGCGCGGCAAATTGGCCGGAAGTCGGTCGTTGCGGGATCGCCCGCTGTTGCGAGGGAGTTGCATCTAAGGGCATATTTCGTATATGTTACAAATGAAACGGTTTTTTCCGCCGGCCCGCGTGGCTGGCCCATGAGGCGTATGATGATGAATCCACTGCGTGCGCCGTTGCCGGCCGCCAAGTCCGCCACCAGGCCTGCCGGTGCCGAATTCACCGGTTGCCCGTGGCACGACGTGAAAGCGATGCTGCGCCAGGTCGGCTTGCGTCCGACGCGCCAGCGCATGGCGCTGGGCTGGCTGCTGTTCGGCAAGGGCGACCGCCATCTCACCGCCGAGGCGCTGTACGAGGAAGCCTCGCGCGCCAAGGTGCCGGTGTCGCTCGCCACCATCTACAACACGCTGCACCAGTTCACCGAGGTCGGCCTGCTGCGCCAGGTCGCGGCCGACGGCTCCAAGGCCTATTTCGACACCAACGCCACCTCGCATCATCATTTCTTCGTCGAAGGCGAGGACAGGTTGTTCGACATTCCGGGCCCCGAGGTGCTGGTCGGCAAGACCCCGACCCCGCCGGAAGGCTACGAAATATCCCGCGTCGACGTGGTGGTGCGGCTGCGGCGCAAGGCGTAGCGGTCGAGCGCGCCTAAGCGATTAAATTCGATTTCGTCATGGCCGGGCTTGTCCCGGCCATCCACGTCTTTGGGACCCTCAAGACGTGGATGCCCGGCACAAGACCGGGCATGACGCAAAGTATGCCTCGACGACCGCGTAGGGCTACTCGACCTTCTCGTTCGGATAGGCGCCCCACAGCCGGTCCTGCCGGATCCAGCCGTCGAAGCCCTTGCCGGCGAACTCGCACCAGGTTCCGCTACAGGACTTAAGCGAGCCGAGCACGCCGGCCTGCAGTCTGGCCACCACCGCCGCCTCTACGTCGGCGCTCTCGTAGAGCGGCACCAGTTCGTCCTTCAGCGTCGGCACCACCACCGCGGTGCGCTTGCCGGACAGCAGGGAGTGGTAGACCCAGCCTTCCGACCCTTCCCAGTCGCGGATGCGCCGCCAGTTCTCGAATTCGGCGGTGATCTCCACCGGCATGCCGGCGCGGGTATAGACCCAGCGCACCTCCTGGTCCTTGTTGGGACCGCTGCGCACATTGACCCGGTCGGCCTTGAGGCTGACGAAGCGCGGCACCGGCAGGCCGCTCACCGAGCCGGTGGCGATCGGAGCCGCATCGCGGGCGGCAGCCGGCTGGCCGGCCAGCAGGACGGCAACGAGCGTGGCGCCGCCGAGCAGGCCGAGCAGGTTCCGGATGCTTTGTGTTGTCATGGCCATCTGGTAGGAAAATGAATGGATTAACGCCCCCTGCGCGCGGAAGCCGAGAGTGTGGGCGAGCACGGTTAAAGAGGGCTAAATCGGCGCTCAAAAGCGGCGGTATGACGCGCCTGGTATCGCTTTTTTGAGTGGCCGCGGTTGAGGACCAATGCCGAAGACGAAGAAACCGCTGGTCATCGTCACCCGCAAGCTGCCCGACAAGGTCGAGCTCCGCATGCGGGAACTTTTCGACGCCCGGCTAAACCCGGAAGACAAGCCGATGACGCAAGGACAGCTCGCCGAGGCAGTGAAGACCGCCGACGTGCTGGTGCCGACCGTCACCGACGAGATCGACGCCACCGTGCTCGGCAAAGCGGGTGAGCAGCTCAAGCTGATCGCCAATTTCGGCAATGGCGTCGACAATATCGACGTCGTCACCGCCGTACAGCGCGGCATCACCGTGACCAACACGCCGGGCGTGCTGACCGAGGACACCGCCGACATGACCATGGCGCTGATCCTGGCGGTGCCGCGCCGGCTGGTGGAAGGCGCCGCCGTCCTGACCTCCGACAAGGATTGGGCCGGCTGGACCCCGACTTGGATGCTCGGCCACCGCATTTGGGGCAAGCGCCTCGGCATCATCGGCATGGGGCGGATCGGCCAGGCGATGGCGCGCCGCGCGCGCGCTTTCGGCCTGCAGATTCACTATCACAACCGCCGCCGCGTGGCGCCGCGCATCGAGGAGGAGCTCGACGCCACCTATTGGGAGAGCCCCGACCAGATGCTCGCCCGCATGGACATCATCTCGGTCAATTGCCCGCACACGCCGGCAACCTACCACCTGCTCTCCGCGCGCCGGCTCAAGTTGCTGCGGCCTGAGGCCTATATCGTGAATACCTCGCGTGGCGAGGTGATCGACGAGAACGCGATGGCGCGGCTGATCGAGGCGGGCGACATCGCCGGCGCCGGACTCGACGTGTTCGAGCACGAGCCGGCGGTGAACCCGAAGCTGGTCAAGCTCGCCAAGGCCGGCAAAGTGGTGCTGCTGCCGCATATGGGCTCGGCCACCGTCGAAGGCCGCGTCGACATGGGCGAGAAGGTCATCATCAACATCAAGACCTTCATGGACGGGCACCGGCCGCCGGACCGGGTGCTGCCGTCGATGCTTTGATTTCCGACCGCGTTATTTCTTATTCCGTTCGCGCCAATAGGCAAACAAGTCCGCACGCTCGCCGAGAAGCGAAGCGGCGATGCCGGCCGGCAGCGCCCAAAAGCCCGAGGTAATCCCGAATACGGCAAAAGGCGTCGCTGCCACCGCCAATGCCGCCAGCGCGCCGAAGCGCAATTTTCCGCCGAACGCGGTTTCCAGCGCGCCTTGCAGCGACGAGAAGATGGCGAGGCCTGCGAGCGTGACGACGAACGTCCGCGGAAGCGCCGCCAGCAGTGACGTCAGCGTGCCGGCGCCGAGCGCGATGGTGACGGTCAGCACTGCGGAAATCGTGGCCGCCCAATAGCGCCCTTCCTTCGGGCCGGCTTCCGGCCCGGCCACGATAGCCGCGCCGGTCCGGGCGACAGTCGCGGCGTGACCGCCGAGGAACGCGTTCACGATCGAGTTGATGCCGGTCAGCACCGTGACGCGCGTGACCGGCACCTCGTAACCCTGCGCGACCAGGAAACCCAGGCCCTGCACGTTGCCGAGCCCCATGGCCAAAATGATCATGGGAAAACTCACTGCGACAAATGCCGCGGGCGAGAAGTGCATTCCCGGGTATGCCAATTGTGGAAGGTTGAAGGAAATCGCGCCCGGCGCCGTATCGCCAAAGAGAAAGACCGCCACTCCGCCTGCCACGACCGCCAATCCCATCGGCGGCACGCGCGGGCTGGCGATGAATCGCCCGCTCAAATAGGCAGCGAGGGTGACCCCGGCCACCAAGACGTCACTCACCGTCGCGGCAACCATCCGCGTCACGTAGATGAGAATACTGCCGCTGAACATACCCATGACGATCGGCAACGGCAGCCATGCCATGATCCGCTCGCCAAATCCAAAGAGTCCAAGGATGACGATTGCGATGCCTGCCATCAGGTTGGCGCCGACGATGTCCTGAAACGTGAACTGCCCGGCAAGCGTTCCGACATAGATCAATCCCGGGATTGTCCAGGTAATGGGGATCGGCAGCCGGTAGTAAAGCGAAAGGCCGACCGTAACCACCGCACTCGCAAACCAGACTATGAAAATCCAGCTCGATGACTCGACGCGACTGAGGCCGAGCGCGGCGGCGACTTCGAGGTGAAGCGGAAGAGCGCCGAATGCGTACCAAACGAAAGTGGTCAAGCCGGCCCAAAAGGCCGCCATGTTGAAGTCTTTGAAATGACTCGCCGCCATCGCGCCAGATTAGACAGCGCGCGACGCGCTGGCCAGCCACACGCCGCATCGGCTGGGGCTGCGCCCTCTAGGGATTAGATGTGGCCCGACAAATCTCTGATGGTCGGCTTGTCGCCCGAGAGCGGATTGTTCGGGTCCCACGCATAATTCAGCGTCTCGAACCGCATCGAGCGCGCGTCCATCATCAGCAGCCGCCCGACCAGGCCCTCGCCGAAGCCGACGATCTCGCGGATGACTTCCAGCGCCATCAGCGAGCCGAGCACGCCCGGCAACGCGCCGAGAATGCCGGCTTCCGCGCAGGCCGGCACCGTGCCTTCCGGCGGCGGCTCGGGAAACAGGCAGCGATAGGTCGGGTTGGGCTTGCCGTCGGCGCGCCTCTCGTGCGCGCGAATGGAAGTGAGCGAGCCGTCGAAAGTGCCGACCGCGGCGGTGACCAGCGGCTTCTTGGCAAAGTAACAAGCATCCGACACCAGATAGCGCGTGGCGAAATTATCGGAGCCGTCAGCAACGATGTCGTAGCGCGCAATGAGATCGAGCGCGTTGCTGGCCTCGAGCCGCATCATGTGGGTCTCGACCGCCACATGCGGATTGAGCCGCGCGACCACGGCTTCCGCGCCGTCGACCTTACGCTTGCCGATGTCGTCGGTGCCGAAGATCACCTGCCGCTGCAAATTCGACAGCGACACCGCGTCGTCGTCCACGACGCCGAGCGTGCCGACGCCGGCGGCGGCAAGATAGAGCAGCACCGGCGCGCCTAAGCCGCCGGCGCCGACCACCAGCACGCGCGCCGCTTTAAGCTTGGCCTGGCCGGGCCCGCCGACCTCGCGCAGCACGATGTGGCGCGCGTAGCGTTCGAGTTCCTGTCGATCGAGCATCAAGGTTAACCCTATGGCGGGAAGTATATTTGAGCCAGAGGCTTGATGCCATGCACGGCCGCGGGCTGCGCGCGGGCGCGCCTTGCGCCGGACAAGCATTGGACTAAGGTGGCCGCAAAATAACGGACAGGCGGCGTAGGAAATAATGCGGTGCATTCCCGTCCTGGTGATGCTGGCCTTGCTGGTCGGTGCCGGCCCGGCGCTGGCGCAGGACCCGGCTGCGGTCGCGCCCTACCCGATCGAATCCGCCACCAAGCACAAGGCGGTGCGAAAACATCATTCCGCGCACAAGGCCGCTCCCAAGACCGCGGCGCCGGAATCGGCGGCGGCAAATATTCCGCTGCCGAAAGCCGCGCCGGGCGCCGAGATGGCGAAATCAGAGCCGCCGAAAGCGGAACCGGCGAAGCCGAAGCCCGAGCCCGCGCAAGCCAAATCCGAGCCGGCCAAGCCTGAGCCGGCGAAAACCGAAACCGCAAAAGCCGAAACGGCAAAGCTCGAAACGCCTAAGCTCGAAACATCCAAGCCTGACTTGGCAAAGCCCGCGGCCGAGACCGGCGTGTTCGCCAGCATTCCCGCCGGCGACCGGCTGAAGATCGAGCAGGAATTGTTCTGGTCGGGCGACTACGCCGGCGCCACCGGGGGCGACGATCCGATGGAAGCCGCGATCCGGAAATTCCAGAAGCGCAACAAGTCCAAAATCACCGGCGTGCTGACCGACGAGCAGCGCGCCGAGCTGATCGCCGCGGCCGACCGTCACGCGCGGGAATACGGCTGGCGGGTGGTGGTCGACCCCGCAACCGGCGTCCGCGTCGGCCTGCCGACTAAGCTGGTGCCGAAAGCCCATGACGCCGCGCGCGGCACGCGCTGGTCGTCGGCCCATGGCGAGGTGCAGGTCGAGACGTTCCGCATCAGGAATGGCAAACTGGCGGTGCTGTTCGAGCAGGAGAAGAGGCACCCGAAGACGCGCAAGATCGAGCGCAGCGTGCTCAACGACGACAATTTCTTCCTCAGCGGCATGCAGGGCCTGAAATACTTCTCGGTGCGCGCCAAGCAGCGCGACGGCGAGGTGCGCGGCTTCACCCTGCTGTACGACCAGATGATGGAAGGCATCGTCGCGCCTGTGATGGTGGCGATGGCGAGCGCGTTCTCGCCGTTTCCGGAGCGCGCGGTGCCGTTCGCGGCGCTGGCGAAAAAAGTCGAATACGGCACCGGGCTGATCGTCAGCGCCGACGGCCATATCGTGACAGACCGCAAGGTCGCGCAGGACTGCCAGGTGATCGTCGCCGACGGTCTCGGCAACGCCGACCGCATCGCCGAGGACAAGGAACACGGGCTGGCGCTGCTGCGCGTCTATGGCGCGGGCAAGCTGCCGGTGCTGGCGCTGCCGCGCGAAGCACCCAAGACCGGCGACATCACGCTGATCGGCATTCCCGACCCGAAAGAGCAGGACGGCGCCAGGAAGCTCACCGAGATCAAGGCCAGATTGGTGGACGGGTTAGGGATCCAATTACGCCAGCCGGTGCCGATGGCGGGCTTTTCCGGCGCGGCCGCGCTCGACACGCAAGGCCGTTTCCTCGGCATGATGGAGACGCGCAATTTCGTGCTGGCCAGCGCCGATCCCGGCGTGCCGCCGGTGCGGCTGGTATCGGCAAAGACCATCCGCGATTTTCTCAGCGCCCATCATGTCGCCGCCGCCGAGGGCAAGGGTGGCGAGGAGCGGGCGGCGGCGATCAGGATTATCTGCGTCCGGAAATAATTATTGTCGTCCCCGCGAAGGCGGGGACCCATAGCCCCTGTCATTCCGAATCTCGACCAGCGGGGATATGGGTCCCGGCCCTCGCGCTGCGCGCTCGGCCGGGACGAAACGAAATTATCTGTTCTTCCAATTCGGCTTACGCTTCTCGATGAAGGCTTTCATGCCTTCCTTCTGATCTTCGGTCGCAAACAGCGAATGGAAGATGCGCCGCTCGAAGATCACGCCCTCCGACAAGCCGCTTTCGAAGGCGCGGTTGACCGCTTCTTTCGCCGCCAGCACCGAGGGCAGCGACATATTGGCGATGGTGTCGGCAACCTTCATCGCCTCTTCCATCAGGCTGGCCGCCGGCACTACCCGCGCCACCAGGCCGGACGTCTCCGCCTCGGCAGCGTCCATCATGCGGCCGGTGAGGATCATTTCCATCGCCTTGGCCTTGCCGACTGCGCGGGTGAGCCGCTGGGTGCCGCCGATGCCGGGGATGACGCCGAGCTTGATTTCGGGCTGGCCGAATTTGGCGTTGTCGGCTGCGATGACGATATCGCATTGCATGGCGAGCTCGCAGCCGCCGCCGAGCGCAAAGCCGGCGACCGCCGCCACGATCGGCTTGCGCGCCTTGGCGGCGCGGTCCCAGTTGCCGGCGAAATTGCCAAGATAGGCCTCGATGAAGGTCTTGTCGGCCATCTCCTTGATGTCGGCACCGGCGGCGAAGGCTTTTTCGTTGCCGGTGATCAGCAGGCAGCCGATGCCGTCATCGGCTTCGAAGGCGTCGATGGCCTGGGCAAGCTCCGACTTGAGCGCCAGGTTGAGCGCATTGAGTGCCTGCGGCCGGTTGAGCCGAATGACGCCGACCCGGCCTTTGATCTCGACGAGGATGTTCTCATAGCTCATGATCATTCTCTCAATATCGGTGATGAATGGCGTAGCTGAGGCGCGGCATCGAGGCAATGCGGCAGCGGCATACTCTCTTACCCTCTCCCCCTGTGGGAGAGGGTGGCGAGCGCGGAGCGTGAGAGAAGCGCGAGCCGGGTGAGGGGGAAAGTAACTCTCGATAGAGACTTGCCCCCTCACCCGCCCTCGCTCGGCTTCGCCTCCGCGAGGGCACCCTCTCCCACAAGGGGAGAGGGAAGCGATTTCGCGGCAGCGAAAATTTGTTACTTCTGACATCTCGGACAATAGAAGGTCGAACGCCCGGTCTGCACGATGCGTTTGATCTTGCCCTTGCAATGCGGGCAGGCCTCGCCTTCGCGGTCGTAGACCTGGAAGTTGTGCTGGAAGTCGCCGAGCGAGCCGTCGGCGCGGCGGTGGTCGCGCAGCGAGGAGCCGCCGGCCTTGATGGCGTCATGCAGCGTGGCCTTGATGGCCTCGACCAGCGCGACCGCGCGCGCGTTGGGTTTGCCATGGCGGTCGGCGATGGTGGAGGCTTGTCTTTTCGGGGACAGGCGCGCGCGAAACAGCGCCTCACAGACATAGATATTACCGAGGCCGGCGACCACGCGCTGGTCGCTGAGCGCCGCTTTCAGCGACGTCTTCTTGCCGGCGCAGGCTTTGGCGAGCATGGCGGCGTCGAACGCATTGCCGAGCGGTTCCGGCCCGAGATTGCGCAGCAGCGGTTCGGCGTCGAGCTTCGCCCGCGGCACCAGCTTCATGGAGCCGAAGCGGCGCGGATCGTTGAAGGTAATAGTTGCGCCATTCGACATGTGGAACACGACATGGTCGTGCTTCTCGTCCTTGGCGATTTCGAAGTAGCGGGGATCGCCGAGCACCTGTTGCCCGTTGCGGCGCAGCCGCATCGAGCCCGACATGCCGAGATGCATGAGCAGCACGTCGCCGGAGGACAAATCGGCCAATAGATATTTGGCGCGCCGGCCGAGGCCTTCGACCTTTTGGCCCTTGAGGCGTTTCTCGAAGTCCTTGGCGATCGGCCAGCGCAGGCGGCGTTGGCGCACCTCTACCTTTTTAAAGCGCGCGCCCTCCATGGCCGGGCCTAAGCCCATGCGGACGGTCTCGACTTCGGGCAGTTCGGGCATGGTTAACGGCGGTCTCCGCACCCTCGTCCTGAGGAGCGCCCGATAGGGCGCGTCTCGAAGGGCGAGGGTGCGCCCTCATGGTTCGAGACGGCGCTTCGCGCCTCCTCACCATGAGGGCACGCGCCGCGTTCACACATAGCGCCCCCCGCGGCGCCGCGCTATGGTCCTCAGCGCAAAGGACAATTGGCCATGGCCGGCGCCCCGGACGAGACCCATTTCGGCGATCAAACGGTCCCGCTTGAAGACAAGCAGGGGCTGGTGGACGACGTGTTCCATTCGGTGGCGCGCCGCTACGACCTGATGAACGACCTGATGTCGGCCGGCCTGCACCGGGCCTGGAAGGACGCGCTGGTCACCGCCGTCAATCCGCCGAAGCACGACGCCCCGTTCGCGCTGCTCGATCTCGCCGGCGGCACCGGCGACGTCGCCCTCCGCGTAGCCGAGGCCGGCGGGCCGGGGACGCGCGTCACCGTCTGCGACATCAACACCAACATGCTCGCCGTCGGCGCCGAGCGCGCGCTCGAGCGCGGGCTCGCCGACCGCGTGACGTTCGAGCACGGCACCGCCGAAACGCTTAGCTACCCCGACCGCAGCTTCGATTGCGCAACAATAGCCTTCGGCATCCGCAACGTGCCGCGCATCGAGCGCGCGCTCGCCGAAGCTTACCGGGTGCTCAAGCTCGGCGGCCGATTCCTCTGCCTGGAATTCTCGTCCGTTGACGTGCCCGGTCTCGAAGCCATCTACGACTACTATTCGTTCCACGTCATCCCACGCGTCGGCCAGGCGGTGACCGGCGACCGTGAGGCCTATCAGTACCTGGTGGAATCGATCCGCAAGTTTCCCAAGCCCAAGGCCTTCGCGCGCATGCTCGAGCAAACCGGTTTCCGCCGCGTCTCGTTCACGCAAATGACCGGCGGCGTGGTGGCCTTGCATTCCGGCTGGAAGCTGTGATCGCCGCGCTCTCCCATCTCGTGCGTTTGTCCCGCGCCGGCTTCGTGTTTGCGCGCGAGGGCGTGCTGGCGCTGGTCGACACCAGGCCGATGCCGATGCCGGCGAAAACCGCGGTCGCGCTCGGCCGCTTGATCGCGCGCAGAACGGCCAAAGACGGCTCCAGCCGGCTCGCCGCCGCGCTCACCCGCCTGGGCCCCACTTACGTCAAGCTCGGCCAGTTCCTCGCCACCCGCCCCGATGTGGTGGGCAAGGAGATTGCGCGCGATCTCGAAAGCCTGCAGGACAAGATGGCGCCGTTCCCGCAAAGCGCGGCGGAAGCTGCGGTTGCCGCGGCATTCGGCAAGCCGCTCGGCGAGCTCTATGCCAGCTTCGGCCCGGCGGTCGCTGCCGCCTCGATCGCGCAGGTGCACCGCGCCGAGGTCGAAGCCGAGAGCGGACGCAAAGCCGTGGCGGTGAAGATTCTGCGCCCGGGCATCGAGCGCCGCTTCAAATCCGATCTCGACGCCTTCTTCTTTGCCGCCCGCAAAGCGGAAAGCTTTTCATTGGAGGCGCAACGCCTGCGCCTCAACGAGGTGGTGGCGACGCTGGCGCGCACGGTCGCGATCGAGATGGATTTCCGGCTGGAGGCGGCGGCGCTCTCCGAAATGGCGGAGAACACGAAAGAGGACGCGTATTTCCGCGTGCCGACGGTGGACTGGAACCGCACCGCGCGCGAGGTGCTGACACTGGAATGGATCGAGGGCATGCCGCTGCACGACCATGAAGCGTTACGCGCCAAGGGCTTCGACTTGGCTAGTCTCGGCCGCGCCGTGATCCAGAATTTCCTGCGCCATGCCCTGCGCGATGGTTTCTTCCACGCCGACATGCATCCCGGCAATTTGTTCGTCGACGATACGGGCAAGCTGGTGGCGGTCGACTTCGGCATCATGGGCCGGCTCGGCCCCAAGGAGCGCCGCTTCCTCGCCGAAATCCTTTTCGGGTTCATCACCCGCGACTACATGCGCACCGCGCAGATCCATTTCGACGCCGGTTACGTGCCGCGGCATCATTCGGTCGAGAGCTTCGCGCAGGCGATCCGCGCCATCGGCGAGCCGATCCACAACCGCACCGCCGAAGACATCTCGATGGCGAAGCTCTTGACGCTGCTGTTCGAGGTCACCGGCCTGTTCGACATGCGCACCCGGCCGGAGCTGCTGTTGCTGCAAAAGACCATGGTGGTGGTGGAAGGCGTCGCGCGCTCGCTCGATCCGCAGCTCGACATGTGGAAGACCGCCGACCCGGTGGTGCGCGAATGGATCGAGCGCAATCTCGGACCGATCGGCAAATTGGAAGGCGCGGTGGAAGGCGCCGGCGAGATCGGCCGCTTCATGGGCCAGGTGCCGGGCCTGCTCACCCGCGCGGGAACCCTGCTCGATCAACTCGACGACATCACCCGCGACGGGCTGGTGCTGTCGCCCGACACGGTCGAAGCCATCGGCAAGGCGGAGGCGCGCCGCAACCGCTGGACCACCGCCGGCATCTGGGCCATCGTCATCTTATTGATTTGGTTATTACTTTTCTAATATTGATTGCAATGATTGCATTGCTGTCATAGGCGCGACATGATCACCGGATCATGGCCAGCATCACCATTCGCCAGCTCGACGAGACGCTGAAAAAGCGCCTGCGGCTGCGCGCCGCGCGCAGCGGCCGCTCGGTCGAGGACGAGGTGCGCACCATTCTGCGTGCCGCCGCTGCAAGCGAGCCGGCCGCGGCTTCGCCGGTCGAAGCCGCCGGCCCGCCGCAGGCCCAGCCCGTCCAAGCCAAGCGCGTGCTGCTGATCATCGGCGGCGGCATCGCCGCCTACAAGTCGCTCGATCTCATCCGCCGCCTGAAAGAGCACGGGCTCGGCGTCCGCTGCATCCTCACCAAGGCGGCCGAGCACTTCGTCACCTCGCTGTCGGCCGGCGCCATCACCGGTGGGCGCGTGTTCACAGATCTGTTCGATCCGGCGCATGAGTTCGAGGTCGGCCACATTCGCCTCGCGCGCGAAGCCGATCTCGTCGTGGTGGCGCCGGCCACCGCCGACCTGATGGCCAAGCTCGCCGGCGGTCACGCCGACGATCTTGCCACCGCGGTGCTGCTCGCCACGTCGGCAAAGATTCTACTGGCACCGGCGATGAACCCGCAAATGTGGGCGAACCAGGCGACCCAGCGCAATCTCGCTCGGCTCGTGGCCGACGGTTTCGCGATCGTCGGGCCGAACGAAGGCGAGATGGCGGAAGCGGGCGAAAGCGGCATGGGGCGCATGGCCGAGCCGCTGGAGATCGCCGACGCGGTCGGCAAGCTGCTCGCGCGCGCAAGCGCGCCGCCGCTGAAAGGCAAGCGCGTGCTGGTGACCTCCGGCCCCACCCACGAGCCGATCGACCCGGTGCGCTACATCGCCAACCGTTCCTCCGGCAAGCAGGGCCACGCCATCGCTGCCGCCGCCGCAGAGGCCGGCGCAGAGGTGACGCTGGTCAGCGGCCCCGTCAACCTGCCCGATCCGCCGGGCGTCAAGACCGTGCATGTGGAAAGCGCGCGCGACATGTTGGTCGCGG
The DNA here is from genome assembly GCA_964563195.1 of uncultured Undibacter sp. Lineage (GTDB taxonomy): Bacteria > Pseudomonadota > Alphaproteobacteria > Rhizobiales > Xanthobacteraceae > Pseudolabrys. The sequence continues at coordinate 16,545 of CAZLWN010000016.1, forward strand.
CCGAACGCGCGCTGCCGGCCGACGTCGCCATCTTCGCCGCCGCGGTCGCCGACTGGCGCGTCGCCAACGCTGTCACGCAGAAGATCAAAAAGAAACCGGGCCAGGCCATACCCGCGCTTTCCTTGACGGAGAACCCCGACATCCTCTCCACCATCGCCCACCGCAAAACGCAGCGGCCGCAGCTGGTGATCGGTTTTGCCGCCGAGACCGACAATGTCGCCGCCAATGCCAAGGCCAAGCGCCTGGCCAAAGGCTGCGACTGGATCCTTGCCAACGACGTCTCGCCGGCCACCGGCATCATGGGCGGCGACCGCAACACCATCGAATTGGTCACCGCGCAAGGCGTCGAAGCCTGGCCGGCGCAAAGCAAAGATGACGTGGCCGCGATGTTGATCGCCCGCATCGCCGACGCGCTGAAGGAAAACAAGGCGTGAGCACAGTCGATGTCCGCATCATGCGGCTGCCGCACGGCCAAGATCTGCCGCTGCCGTCCTACCAGAGCGCGCTCGCCGCCGGCCTTGATCTTCTCGCGGCCGTCCCCGAAGACGCGCCGCTCACGCTCGCGCCCGCCGCCCGCGCGCTCGTCCCCACCGGCATCGCGATTGCATTGCCGAAAGGCCACGAGGCACAGGTGCGCCCGCGCTCCGGGCTGGCCGTCCGCCACGGGCTCAGCGTGCTCAATGCGCCCGGCACCATCGACGCCGATTACCGCGGCGAAATCCAGGTGCTGCTGGTCAATCTCGGCAGCGAGGCGGTCACTGTCAGCCGCGGCATGCGCATCGCGCAATTGGTAATCGGGCCGGTCACCCAGGCGCGTTTGCACGAGGTGACCTCGCTCGACGATACCGCGCGCGGGCACGGCGGTTTTGGCTCGACCGGAGCTTGATGAGGACAAATAGCCGTTTTCGAATAGACGGATGAAGGACCGTAGCTTAATACCGCGGCGCTTTGTTGCAATCGCGAATGGTGTCGATCCACATGCCGCCGGTGTCTCGCAAGGGCGTTCTCGCCATTGCCGCTGTGATCGACGTCGCGGTCGACGCCGGCAGCCGCCCGGTCTCGGCCAAGGCGCTGGCCGCCCGCCAAAAACTGCCCCGCGCCGTCTCGAGCCGGCGCTGCAGGCGCTGGTGCGCGACGGTATTCTCAAAGGCATCCGCCGGCCGCGCGGAGGAGCTGAGCGAGCCCCCTCTGCCGGTCCCGCTGCTCGTCGGTGACGTGGTGCGGCCGGCGCTGGCCGAAGCCGAACGCCGTTTCTCGGCGACGTTCGCCCGCATCAATATCGAGGCCATGGCGCGGCGGGCGGAAGCGTTAAAATAGCTTCGCCGCACGGCCACTTAACGGATCCGTTCACGATCTGGACTCTTTCGGCCCGAGTCCCCGCGGGGTTAAAGTTGCCCGATTCGCGGATGGTGTGGCGGACACCGCCCGCATTCCTGGGGCAATCCTTCAATGCCGGAGACAATCCGGACGGCGAACGGGAGGCTGCGTTCTCGTCCGCGGCGGGGTGGATTCTCCGCCGCCTTCGGCATCGCACTCCTGAGCATCCCATGCACCACGCCCGCGCGTGCCGCGACCGGCGCCTGGGGCGCCGTCGTTGACGCCGTTCACGGCGCCGCTTTGACGCTCGACCGCCAGGATATCGCCACGCTCACCCTCACCATCGCACTCTTGTCGTTCACCGCGTTCGCCACGCTCGTGCTGGTGCGCACCCGCCGCCAGGCGGAGCGCAAGGCGACGGCCGCGCGCGAGGAGCACAGGGCACTGCACGCCGAGGTCGACCGGCTCAAGGCGCTGCTGTTGGCGGAGCCGCAGGTGCTGGTCGACTGGGCGGCCGCTGCCGACCAGCCAGACATCGTGGGCGACACGTCGATCCTAGTTCCCGGCAACGTACCGGAGCGCGTCCTCGCCTTCGGCACCTGGCTGGAGCCGCCGGCGGCGCAGCAAATGGAGCGCGCGGTCGAGGCGCTGCGGGCTGAGGGCCGCGGCTTCGTGATGACGCTCAACACCGCCGCCGGGCGCCCGATCGAGGCGGAAGGCCGCGCGGTCGCCGGCCGCGCCGTGCTGCGGCTGCGCGACGTCGGCGGGATCGAGCGCGACCTGGTCGAGCTCGTGACCCGCCACGACAAGCTCATGAATGATGTCGCGACCATGCGGGGCGTGCTCGACTCGCTGTCCGCGCCGGTGTGGGCGCGCAATGAGGCCGGCCGGCTGATCTTTGCCAATTCCGCCTTTGCCTGTGCGGTGGAAGCCGAAGATGCAACCGACGCGGTCGCGCGCGAACTTGAACTCCTCGGCCGCTCGGCTCGTGACCAAATTTCCGGCGCGCACGCCGCAGGTCAAGCCTATAGCGGTCGGCTGCCGGCCATCATCGCCGGCCAGCGCCGCATCTTCGACGTATTCGACGTGCCCAGCGGCACAGGCAGCACAGGCATCGCGATCGATCGGACCGAGGCGGCGGCGATGCGCACCGAGCTCGACCGTATGATCGAGGCGCACCGTCGCGTGCTCGACCAGCTCGCCACCGGCGTTGCCATTTTCAACGTCGACCGCACGCTCATCTTCTATAACACCGCCTTCCGCTCGCTGTTCGACCTCGATGCGGGCTTTCTCGACCAGACCCCGACCGATTCCGCCGTGCTCGACCGCCTGCGCGCGGCCCGCAAGTTGCCGGAAGAGCAGGATTTCCGGCTCTGGAAGCAGCAGCTTTACGAGGCCTATCGTACGGTCGAGCCACGGGAGCACATGTGGCACCTGCCCGATGGCCGCACCCTGCGCGTCGTCACCACGCCCAATCCGGAAGGCGGCGTCACCTATCTCTACGACGACGTCACCGAGAGCCTCGACCTGCACCGCCGCTACGACGCGCTGATCAAGGTGCAGAGCGAGACGCTCGATCATCTCGCCGAAGCAGTGGCGGTGTTCGGCAGCGACGGCCGCGTGCGACTGCACAATCCGGCCTTCCAGCGCATGTGGAAGCTCAGTGTCGAGGCGCTCGATCAGCACCCGCACGCCGAAGCGGTGACCGCCTGGTGCCAGGCGCTGCACGATGACGGCGCGGTCTGGCGAGCTTTGCGCGCCGCGGTGACGGCAATCGACGGCCGCGAGCCGATCGCGGCACGCATCGAGCGGCGCGACGGCATGATGATCGACATGACCACCATGCCGCTGCCCGACGGCGCGACCTTGGTCACTTTTCAGGATGTCACCGACACGGTGAATGTCGAGCGCGCGCTGCGCGAGCGCAACGAGGCGCTGGAGGCGGCCGACGAGATCAAGATCGAGTTCGTTCACCACGTCAGTTACGAGTTGCGCTCGCCGCTTACCAATATAATCGGCTTTGCGCATTTCCTCAGCGATCCCGCCTTCGGCCCGCTCACCGACAAGCAGCACGAATATCTCGGCTATATCACCACCTCGACCAACGCGCTGCTCGCGCTCATCAACAATATTCTCGACCTCGCCACCATCGACGCCGGCGCCATGACGCTCAACCTCTCCGAAGTAGATATCCGCGCCAGCATGGAAGCGGCGGCCGAAGGCGTGCAGGACCGGCTGGTCAAGGACAACCTCAAGCTTGACATCCGCGCGGCGCCCGGCATCGGCAGCTTCACCGCCGATGAGCGCCGCCTGCGCCAGATCCTGTTCAATCTGTTGTCCAACGCGGTCGGCTTCTCGCCGCCGGATGCGACCGTCGTGCTCAGCGCCGAGCGACGGCCCGATGCCGTGGCTTTCACGGTCGTCGACCACGGGTCCGGCATCCCGCCGGAATCGAAGGACAAGGTATTCGACTGGTTCGAGACCGATTCGATGGGCTCGGGCCACCGCGGCACCGGCTTGGGGTTGTCGCTGGTGCGCTCGTTCGTGCAATTGCACGGCGGCAGCGTGACGATCGATTCCACGCTCGGTCAGGGCACTACTGTGACTTGCATCTTCCCCACCGTGCAGGCCGCCAAGCAGACGGCGGCGTAACGCCACCGCCAGCAATACATCGCAGCCGCAGCGATTATTTTTATACCGAGAAGGCTCAAGAAAAAAGAAATGGCGTCGAACCGTATGCCGCCAACGCGGCGGACCGACTTGAATTAACCCACCGCGGCGTAGCTATCCATTGCGGTTGTTTCACGGCCGACGATTTGGGCATAGGCCTCGATCGCGAGCGGATAGCCGGTCAGATACCCCTGCACCTCGTCGCAGCCTTCCTGCACTAAGAATGCAAATTGAGCTTCGGTCTCGATTCCCTCGGCCATGATCGGAACGTCGAGGCTATGACCGAGAGTAATAATTGCACGGACAATCGCCATTGAATGATGGTTGCGTTCCAAATTACCGACAAAGGTACGATCGATCTTGATTTTATCGAATGGGAATGCGTGCAAATAGGATAGTGACGAGTATCCTGACCCGAAGTCATCCATCGCGATCTGCACGCCGAGCGACTTGAGCTTGCGGAGAATGGCGACCGCACGCGAGAAATCATCAATCAATACACCCTCGGTGATCTCCAATTCGAGCCGATCCGCAGCCAGCTCGGATTCGAGCAAGATCGAATGGACAAGCCTCGGCAGGTCGCCGTGGTGAAATTGAATCGGAGAAATATTCACTGCAATTTTGAGCGGCTGCGGCCAAGAGGCCGCTTCGCGACAGGCTTCGCGCAGAATCCATTCGCTCAACGGAATGATGAGGTTGCTCTCCTCGGCAATGGAGATAAATACGCTGGGTGAGACCATGCCACGCTTCGGACATTGCCAGCGGGCCAATGCCTCAAAACCGATCGTTTCTTTTGAAGCAATTTTCTGCTGCGGCTGATAGTGCAGGAAGAGTTCGCCGCGATTGAATGCGGCCCGCAGATCGTTCTGCATATCATGCCGCTCTCGCAGTCGGGCGCCTATTTCCATATCGAAAAATCGCACCGATCCGCTCATTTCCGCCTTGGCCTGATATAGCGCGGCATCGGCGTTGGCCAGTAGCGTTTTCGCATCGGTGCCATCGCTCGGGTAGACGGCGCCGCCGATGCTCAAGCCGATCTGCATTCGGTGGTCGTCGATCTCAAAATCATCTCTAAAGGCGGCAAGCAGGCGCTCGCCGAGCGCCTTGGCGGTCTCCGGCTGCGGGCCGCTTGCTACAATGAACGTAAACTCGTCACCGCCGACACGCGCAAGGAGTGCGCCCGCGGCGGCAGTTTGCAAACGACGGGCCGCCTCACGAAGTAGGCCATCGCCAATCAGATGCCCGTAAACGTCATTGGCCTCTTTGAAACGATCAAGGTCAAGGCACAGAACGGCAAACTGCTGGCCGCTTTTTGACGCTTTGTCGAGCGTTTCGGCAAGATATTCGATGAACGTGGCTCGGTTAGGAAGGTCGGTCAAAGAATCAATATACGCCAGATACGAGATGTGCTGTTCCGCGCGCCGCCGCTCCGTCACGTCTTCAAGAACGGTCAGCAGATATTGCGGCTTGCCGTTGTCGTTCTGAATAACTGTCTTCTTCGCCGTTACCAAACGGGTACCATTACGGGACGTGAGGATCGGATGTTCACGAGTGGTCACCGCCTGGGTGGCCTGCAACGCCCCAATGTCGCTTTGTACGATTATATCTGCGCGATCCTTCGGATATACTTGGTGGGCGGTCTTGCCGATCAACAGCGCGCGCGAATCGCCGGTGAGTTCTTCGTAGGCTCGATTGAACAGAGTAAATCGGCAGCCGCTCGCATCTGGTTCGATCTCTGGTACGTCCTTCACAACAATCGAGACAGGGACATGTTCGATGACGGTGTTGAGAAACTTCTTAGTGCGACGAAGCTCGTTTTCGGCCAGGGTGACCATTGTGATATCGTGGATAACGGCCAATCGCGCCTGCTGACCGGCATAGTTTAAAGTCCGTGAAAATACGGCAACATCAATTGGAGTCCCATCCGCCTTCCAGTGTTGTCCAATGTTTCCGGTCAATTGGACGTCCGGTAGCGTACGCAAATGCTGCGCAAAGCCCTCGCGATCCGTGGGCGGGCGCAAATCCGCTAACGTCATCGCCATGAATTGCTCGTGCGTATAGCCATAGAGCGTGATTGCGGCCTCATTGACCGCAATGAAGCGCAAGCTCTCGCGATCGGTAACCCACATTGGCACGGGGTTGCCCTTGAAGAGCAAACGGAAGGATTCCTCCCTGGCGTTTGCTTCCGTCACGTCTTCGTGCGTGGCCACCCACCCGCCGCCCGGCATCGGCCGGTGAACAACGGAAACGTAACGTCCATCGCGCAGCCGATTTACGATTTGATATGGCTGGTTTATCGATACTTCGTTGAGCCGATCCTTGAGGTAGCTTTCATGATCTTCCGGCGCGCTTCCACGTACAATTCGATGCTCCAGGATCGCGCGAAGCGACGTACCGGGTTCTATCTGCTCGTCATTCAAACCGTATAGCTCGGCATATCGTTTGTTGCAGACAATCAGACGTTGCGACGCGTCGAACATACAAAGGCCCTGCGACATGTTTTCGAGGGCCGCGTCGAGTTGCAGCTTTTGCTTCTCGATCACTCTCTTCGCAAAAACTTGTTCGGAGATGTCTTCATGCGTGGCCACCCATCCGCCCCCCGCCATGGGAACGTTCACGACTTTGTATGAGCGGCCGCCGCTGAACTCAACGAAGAGACTTTTGGTGTTCCCGTTGGCCAGGTCTTGCAAAAGTTCGCGGCGATATTCTTCGATATCTCGCGAAAAGCTCCCCTGCTCCTGCCGAACCTGAAGAATTTCGCGCAACGTCCGGCCGGGCTTCATGAATTCCGCGGAGAGCCCGGACATCTCGATGTAGCGCTGATTGCATAGGACGACTCGCTCGGATGCGTCGAACATCACGAGCCCCTGGGACATGTTTTTCAGGGCGACGTCGAATCGCCGGCTTTGTTCCCGGAGGTGCTCTGCTTTTTCACGCTCGGCTCGCGCCCCTAGCAGCGCTTTGTAATTCTCAAACAGTCTTATGAAAAGGGAAGCAAACGCCACGATCGTGATAATGGTCAGCACCGATATCGCGCCCACGGATGCAGCGGTTTGCCGCCAACTAGCGTAAATTGCCGCAAGAGTCTTGCTCGTGGTTATGATGATCGGGAAGCCGCTGACTCGATGGGCCGCGATCATGCGACTGTCACCATCGAGCACGCCGGCACCGAAGCCGACTCCCCTGTCCGAAGTCGACACGAGTTTGAGCCCTGCCGCCGACGCGAACCGATGGCCAATAATGGATTCATTCGGCGGAAAATGCGCAAGCACCACACCGTCGTGGCGGAAAAGGGTCACGGCGTTATCGGGGTCAAGAGAGAATTCGCCGAGATAGTTCTGCAGGTATTTTAGTTCTACGGCGGCTGTCGTCAGTCCCAGGAATTCGCCGTTCGGCCCGGGGATCTTGCGCGCCAATTGAATAACCCAGCTGCCGCTGGCGCGATTATGAATCGGCTTGCTGATGAATGACGTCAAGCTTGGATCAAATTGAAACGCTTTGAAGAAGTCGCGATCAGCGCCGTTGATGTTCGGAATGGGCCAATGCCGCGAAAAATTGATCAGCTGGCCTTGCGCGTCGATGATAGTGAGGGAGCCGACATAGGGCATGCCGGCGGCCTTGTCGCGTAAATTGAGATAAACATCGTGCCGCGATAGCAATCTTTCACCGTCAAGACCCCTAGCCATGAGTGCCGCAGTGTCCTTGATGATGCCCGATTGCACGCTCTCCACTGTGGTGAAAAATTGCGCGATCTGTTTGGCAAGAATCGATGCATTACTTGCCAGGTTCCGGTCGTTTACAATCCGGATGCGATCGTGGATATTGTAAAGAAAAACGCTGCTGCCGCTCACGACAATAACCGAGAGCAAAACGGCGCAGACGACGGTCAGCCGAACGGGGCCGCCAATAGACTTTTTGAATTTGATCGCCGCGCTTGCAGCACGCGCGAATTGCGCGGCCACCAATGCAGGTAACTTGACCTCCATGAGACCCTGCCCAAGACTTGACGCGCAAAGCACGGCGACAACGTTCGTGGCAGCAATATCACACGCAATTTAATACACATCTTCGTCGACGGTTTCTCGCCGATGAATGCCGCGGCTAACGATCCCGCTGGTTAACAAATCCTTTCTATTTCCCGCCCGGTATGGATTTTCATATCGAAAGGCTCGCGGTCGGAAACGATCGGGTAAGATCCGCCGACCCATTCGTAGCGGATTGCGTAAATTTTGGCGGCCTCGCCGATGCCGGCCAATGGCGCTTCAGCGACATCATGGCCGCCTGAACAAGTCCGCTTATCCCTGGAAAACCCCACATCTGGCCGACCGCCGTCCCCGCCGCCTATAAGGTTACGGCACAGGGCGGATGATTCGATGTTTCCCACCACGTCCGGCGGTTTCAGCTTCACGGTGGCGCTCGCTGACGAGCAGGCGACGCGAGCGTTGATGGTGGACATCGCGGCGGCCATCGAGCCCGGCGACCTGATCACGCTGTCGGGCGACCTCGGCGCCGGCAAAACCACCTTCGCCCGCGCCCTGATCCGTCACCTCGCCGGCGACGAGCGTGTCGAGGTGCCGAGCCCGACCTTCACGCTGACGCAAGGCTACGAGCTGCCGCGCTTCACGCTAGTGCATGCCGACCTCTATCGGCTGTCGGGCCCGGCGGAGCTGGCCGAGCTCGGCTTCGAGGACGAGGCTGACACTACGGTGACGCTGCTGGAATGGCCGGACCGCGCCGCCGGCTTCCTGCCGGCGGACCGGCTCGACGTCGCCTTGACGCTGTCGCCGCAGCGGGGCGAAACCTTTCGCCACGCGCGCGTCACCGGCTATGGCAGCTTTGCGCCGCGCGCCGAGCGCATCCTCGCCATCCGCCGCTTTCTCGACGCCAACGGCTTCGGCGCGGCCGAGCGGCGGCGCATCCAGGGCGATGCCTCGACTCGCTGCTACGAGCGGCTCACCCTCAAGGGCGCGACCTATATTTTGATGAATGCACCGAGACGGCCGGACGGAACGCCGGTGCGCGACGGCAAGCCTTACAACGCCATCGCGCATCTGGCCGAGGACGTGACGCCGTTCATCGCGCTGGCATTGGCGTTGCGCGCGCGCGGCTTCTCGGCGCCGGCGATCTTCGCCGCCGACCGCGCCGCCGGCCTCTTGGTGATCGAGGACCTCGGCGACGAATTGGTGGCGGCCGGCGAGCCGCCGGCGCCGATCGAGCCGCGCTACACGGTGGCGGTCGATCTGCTGGCGGCGCTGCGTCGCGAGCGCCTGCCGGAGGTTCTGCCGGTCGAGCCGGGCGTCGACTATGCGCTGCCGCGCTACGACATGGAGGCGCTGCTGATCGAGGCGGAATTGCTGCTCGACTGGTATCTGCCCAAGCTCGAAGCCAAAGTCTCCGACGCCAAGCGTGACATGTACCTGGCGCTGTGGCGCGACGCGCTCGCACCGGTGGTGGAAGGCCCCGCCACCTGGGTGCTGCGCGATTTCCATTCGCCCAATCTGTTGTGGCTGCCGGAGCGCGAAGGCGTCGCCCGCGTCGGCCTGCTCGATTTCCAGGATGCCGTGCTGGGTCCGGCCGCCTATGACCTCGCCTCGCTGTTACAGGACGCGCGCGTCGACGTGCCCGAGCTGACGGAGATCGCGCTGCTGTCGCGCTACACGCGCGCGCGGCTTGCCGCCGATGCAAGCTTCGATGCGCCCGCCTTTGCGCGCGCCTATTCGACGCTCGCCGCGCAACGTGCTTCCAAGATCCTCGGCATCTTCGCCCGCCTCGACCGGCGCGACGGCAAGCCGCAATATTTGCGTCATCTGCCGCGGGTATGGGCCTATCTGCAGCGCGCGCTGGTGCACCCGGCGCTGGCGCCGCTCAACGGCTGGTATCGCGTAAATATCCCGCCTCTGAAATCGCTTGCACCCTTATGACGCAAACACCCCGCAACGCCATGGTGCTCGCCGCCGGCTTCGGCACCCGCATGCATCCGCTCACGGAAAAAATCCCGAAGCCGTTGATCGTGGTCGCGGGCAAGCCGCTGATCGACCACGTGCTCGATCGCCTCGCCGCGGCCGGCGTCGAGCGGGCGGTGGTCAATGTTCATCACTTCGCCGAGCAGATGCAGCGTCATCTTAAAGACCGCACGCGCCCGCATGTCGTGATCTCCGACGAGCGCGGCCTGCTGCTCGGCACCGGCGGCGGCATCCGCAATGCCCTGCCCGAACTCGGCGATGCGCCGTTCTTCCTGACCAATTCCGACACGCTCTGGATCGACGGTGTGCGGCCCAATCTCGCGCGGCTCGCCGCAGCCTTCGATCCCGCCGCCATGGACGCGCTGCTGCTGCTCGCCCCCACCGCCGGCAGCATCGGCTATGCCGGGCGCGGCGATTTCACGATGGCGCCGGACGGCGCCTTGCAAAAACGCGGCGAGCGTGAGGTGGCGCCTTTCGTCTATGCCGGCGCCGCGATCCTGTCGCCCGCTTTGTTCGCCGATGCGCCGAGCGGCGAATTCCCGCTCGCGCTGCTGTTCGACCGCGCCGGCGTCGCCGGCCGCCTGCACGGGTTGCGGCTGGAGGGCCAATGGATGCATGTCGGCACCCCCGATGCGGTCGCCCTAGCGGACGCCGCGATCAAAGCCAGCACGGGGTAGCTGCTGCTGTCGTCCCGGCCAAGGCCGCATAGCGGCCGCGAGCCGGGACCCATACTCCGCAGCCTATCGAAAGTGCACGGCGTATGGGTCCCCGCTTTCGCGGGGACGACAAAGTGTATGCTGCGCAGATGAGTCCCCGTGTCTTCAACATCCCCGCCTCGGCGCCGTTCCTGCCGGTGCTGATCGAGAAACTGCGCGACGGTAAGCTGGTGCCCGGCTTTCCCGCCGGCAGTGACCCGCTCGCGCTGTCGCGCGCCACGCTTTATCTGCCGACCCGACGCGCTTGTCGCCTTGCGCGCGAGGTGTTCCTCGACAAGCTCGACGGCGACGCCGCCATCCTGCCGCGCATCGTCGCGCTCGGCGATCTCGACGAAGACGAGATCGCCTTCGCCGACGCCGCCACCGCCGAGCTGGCCGAAGCCGCGCTGCAATTGCCGCCGGCTATTGCCCCATTGGAACGCCGCCTGCTGCTGGCCGAGCTGATCCTGCAATGGGCGAATTCCCCGGAAATGCGCGGCGCCGAAGGCTCCCCCCTCATCGCCAACACGCCCTCGGCCGCGCTCGGCCTGGCCGACGATCTCGCCCGGCTGATGGACGACATGACCACGCGGCAGGTCTCCTGGGACAAGCTCGACGGCCTGGTGCCGGATGCACTCGATCCCTATTGGCAGCTTTCGCTGCGCTTTCTGAAGATCGCACGCAGCTATTGGCCTGAGCGCCTCAAGGAGCTGGGCGCCATCGAGTCGGCCGAGCGCCGCGACAAAATGATCGAAGCGGAAGCCGCGCGGCTAAAAAACAGTTCTGACCCGGTGATCGCCGCCGGTTCCACCGGCTCGATGCCGGAAACCGCCAAGCTGCTCGCCACCATCGCGCGCCTACCGCACGGCGCCGTGGTGCTGCCCGGCCTCGACGCCCATCTCGACGATGCCTCCTGGGCGCTCATCGCCGGCAATGCCGACGACGACAGCCATGACGGCTTGCCCGCCGCCGGCCATGCGCAATTCGCCATGCATGCGTTGCTCGACCGTATCGGCATCAAGCGTTCCGACGTGACCGAACACGCGCCGCCCGCGCCGCATGGCCGCGAGGCGCTGGTATCGGAAGCTCTGCGCCCCGCTTCCACTACCGAGCATTGGCAGCGGCAGCGCCAAGAAGCGGCATTCGAAAAGGCAGCGGACACCGCGCTCGCACCGATGGCGATGATCGAGGCCGCCAATGCCGAGGAGGAAGCGCTCGCCATCGCGGTGGCTTTGCGCCAAGCGCTTGAGATAAAAGGCAAAACTGCCGCACTGGTAACGCCCGACCGGGCGCTCGCCCGTCGCGTGGTGGCCGCGCTCGACCGCTGGAAGGTGCCGGTCGATGATTCCGGCGGCGATGCCTTGGCCGACACGTCCGCCGGCGTGTTCGCGCGGCTCGCCGCCGAGGTTGCCTTTAACGGCCTTGAGCCGGTGCCGCTGCTGGCGTTGCTCAAACATCCTTTGCTGCGGCTCGGTCAGCCGCTCGACGCACACGACGCGGCCATCGCCACGCTCGAGCGCGCGCTATTGCGGGGCCCACGCCCGCGCCCCGGAGCCAAGGGCCTTGCCCATGCGCTTAAGACATTTCGTGAGACGCAGGCCAAGCTGCATCCCAGCGACCCGCGCCGCTCGATTCGCGATGATGAACTCGACGCCGCTGGCGCACTGGTCGCGCGCCTTACTGCCGCGCTGGCGCCGCTCGAAATATTGCAAACCGGCGAGTATCCGCTGGTGAAGCTGGCGCAATGCCACCGCGATGTCATCGCCGCCCTCAGCACGGACGATAAAGACAAAATCGCCGCGTTCGAAAGCCAAGACGGCGCGGCGCTTATGCGCGCGCTCGAAGAGCTGATCGACAGCCCGTCCGCCGCCGGCCTCAGCGTCGCGCGCGGCGACTATGCCGAATTGTTCCACGCCGCAATCGGCGGTCGCGTGGTGCGCCGCCCGGAGACGCGCGATGTGCGCGTGCACATCTACGGCCCGCTCGAAGCACGTCTGCAAAATGTCGACCGCGTGGTGCTGGGCGGCCTCAACGAAGGCACCTGGCCGCCGGAGACACGCAGCGATGCCTGGCTCTCGCGGCCGATGCGCCGCGACCTCGGCCTCGATCCGCCCGAGCGCCGCATCGGGCTTTCGGCGCACGACTTCGCGCAAGCCTTGGGCGCGCCGCAGGTCGTGCTCGCACGCGCGGCCAAGGTGGCCGGCGCGCCCACGGTCACCTCCCGCTTCGTGCAGCGCATCGGAGCGCTCGCCGGCAAGCGCTGGGATGGCGTGCGCGCACGCGGCGATAAATTTCTTGAATACGCCCGCGCGCTCGATGCGCCGGACACGGTGAAACACGCCGAGCGCCCGGCGCCCAAGCCGCCGCGCGCGGCGCGGCCGGCCAAGCTTTCCGTCACCGCCATCGAGGACTGGCTGCGCGATCCCTATACCATCTACGCCAAATACATTTTGCGCCTGGCGCCGCTCGACGCCGTCGACACCCCGCCGGGCGCGCGCGACCGCGGCACCGTCATCCACGGCGCCATCGGCGACTATACCAAGCTGTTCCCGGACAAACCGCCGGCCGATCCGCTGAAGGAATTAGTCAAGCTCGGTGAACAACATTTTGCGCCGCTCGCCGATTACCCGGAGGCGCGCGCCTTCTGGTGGCCGCGTTACGAACGCGTCGCACGCTGGTTCGCCGGCTGGGACCGCGAGCGCCGCGCCGGCCTCGCCGCGCTGCATGCTGAAATCAAAGGCGAACTGACGTTCCCGGTGGGCGCGCGGCAATTCACACTCACCGGCATTGCCGACCGCATCGAGCAGCGCCAGGACGGCTCTTACGCCATCATCGATTACAAGACCGGGCAGGCGCGCACCGAGAAGCAGGTGCGTACCGGTCTGGCGCCGCAATTGACGCTCGAAGCCGCCATCCTGCGGAAAGGCAAGTTCGGCGAACTGAGGACCGGATCGGTTTCCGAGATCGCCTACGTCACGCTCAAAGGCGGCGAGCCGGCGGGCAAGACTGAAACGATCAAATTCAAGGATGGCACGCCCGACAGTCAGGCCGACCGCGCGCTGACCAAGCTGAAAGAGCTGGCCACGATCTTCGAGGACGACAGCAAGCCCTATCTCTCGCTCGTCCACCCAATGTGGAAGACCCATTACGGCGACTACGACCATCTCGCGCGCGAGAAGGAATGGTCGCTCACCGGCGGCGCCGACGAGGGAGGCGGAGAATGACCGCCGTTCGCGAAATCCCGCGCGACGTTCGTCGCGTACAGATCGAGGCGGCCGATCCCGATATCTCGGCCTTCGTCTCTGCCAATGCCGGCTCCGGCAAGACCCACGTGCTGGCCCAGCGCGTCATCAACCTGCTGCTGCACGGCATCGATCCCGCCAAGATTCTCTGCATCACCTTCACCAAGGCAGCTAGCGCCAACATGGCCAACCGCGTGTTTGGCACACTGGCCGAGTGGACCACCCTCGACGACAAGGCCCTCGACGAGAGAATCAAGCTCTCGACCGGCGCCAAGTCCATGCCCGAGCAACGCGCGCGGGCACGGCGGTTGTTCGCCTCGGCGCTGGAGACGCCGGGGGGCTTGAAGGTGCAGACCATCCACGCCTTCTGCACCCGGCTGCTGCACCAGTTTCCGTTCGAGGCCAATGTGGCGGCGCGCTTCACCGTGCTGGACGAAGCCGCGACCGCGCAACTGCTTGAGCGGCTGACGCTCGAGGTATTGCTGGAAGCCGCTGGCGATCCGGCGGGTGCGCTCGGCAAGGCGCTGGAGACCGCCATCGTCGTGGCCGCCGACCAGACTTTCAAAGAGGTGATCGGCGACGCCATCAGAGAGCGCGACGCCATCGCCGCCTGGATCGCGCGCGCCGGCGGCCTCGATAAGGCCATCGCCGAATTGTCGCAGAGCTTCGGCCTCGCGCCGGACGATAACCTGGAAAAAGTCGCGCAGGAATTCTTTTCGGCCTCGCTAATTCCAGAGACAGAATGGCCGGCGCTGATCGAGATTCTTGGCTCAGGCTCGACTAACGACCAGAAACACATCGCCGCGCTCGAAGCCGCGTGCGGCGCCAGCGGGAGTGACCGCGTCGAGCACTACTTGAAAGTCTTCTGCACCACTGAGCGCGCGCCGCGCACGAATATTCTCACCAAGACTCTTGGCGACAAAAATCCCGACTGGCTGGCGCGTCTGCAAGACGAACAGGACCGCGTCTGCGCCCTGCTCGACCGCGAGCGCGCGCTCAAGGCCCGCGAGCGCACCCAGGCGCTGGTCACCATCGCGGCGGAAGTGATCGTCCGCTACGACCGCGAAAAAGAGCGCCGCGCGCTGCTCGACTACGACGACCTGATCGACAAGACACTGGAGCTGTTCGGCCGCGCCTCCGCCGCCTGGGTGCTCTACAAGCTCGACCTCGGCATCGACCACGTGCTGATCGACGAGGCGCAGGACACCAGCCCCAAGCAGTGGGACATCATCAAGACCATCGCTTCCGAGTTCACGCCCGGCAGCGCGTGGGCGAATCTCAAGCGCACCATCTTCGCGGTCGGCGACGAGAAGCAGTCGATCTTCTCGTTCCAGGGCGCCGCCCCCAAAGCCTTCGACGAGATGCGCCGGCTGTTCGCGCGTCAGTTCGACACGCCCGAGCTGGGTTGGCGCTATTTGCGCTTCCACCACTCGTTCCGCTCGGGCGAGGCGGTGCTCGGCTCGGTTGACCGGGTGTTCAAGGCGCGCGAGATCTACGAAAGCGTCACCACCGACGTCGCCGGCATTCCGCCGCACCAAGCGCTGGAAGATGCCGCGCCCGGCCTGGTCGAGCTATGGCCGCTGATCGCGCCCGCCGACAAGCGCGAGATCGAGGGCTGGGACGCGCCCTTCGACACGATGAGCGAGAAAAGCCCGCGCGTTAAGCTCGCGCAGCGGATCGCAAAGCATGTGAAGTTGTGGACGGACCGCGGGCAAAAACCCGGCGAGGTGCTGGTGCTGGTGCGCCAGCGCGGGCCGCTGTTCGAGGCCGTGATCCGCGCGTTGAAAGACGCCGGCGTGCCGGTCGCCGGCGCCGACCGGCTGGTGCTCACCGAACACATCGCGGTAATGGACCTGATGGCGCTGGCCGATTGCCTGCTGCTGCCCGACGACGATCTGGCACTGGCGAGCGTGCTCAAGAGCCCGCTGTTCGGCGTCACTGAAGAGCAATTGTTCGAGCTGGCCTGGAACCGCAAGAGTTCGTTACGCGCGAGTCTACGCGCTAATGCGGTGGGCAATCCAAAGTTAGCCGTAGCGGATCGCGAACTGGATGAACTTGCACAATTTGCTCGGAAATTTGGTCCGATGGGATTTTTCGCGCACGTACTTGGACCACTGCGCGGACGCCAGAAGTTCCTCGCCCGCCTTGGGCTGGAGGCCAATGACGCACTCGATGAGTTTCTCAATCTTTCGCTCGCTTCTACCGATTCGTCGGAAAGCGAGAGACTCATGAAATCAACATTGCAAGGCTTCCTCGCCTGGTTGCGCGCGGCGAAGAGCGAGGTCAAGCGCGACATGGAGATGGCGCGCGACGAGGTGCGGGTGATGACCGTGCACGGCGCCAAAGGGTTGGAGGCCGAAACCGTGATCCTGGCCGACACCACCACGGAGCCGAAGGGATCGCATCCGCCGAAATTGCTCACGCTGTCCAATGGCGCCTTGACCTGGGCGACGCGCAAGCAGGACGACACCGACGCCATGACGCAAGCGCGCGAAGCCGCCAACGGCGCCGCGCGCGACGAGTACCGGCGGCTGCTGTACGTCGCGATGACGCGCGCCAAGGAGCGGCTGGTGATCTGCGGCGCCAAGGGAACCAACAAGATTCCCGACGGCTGCTGGTATCAGTTGGTCGAGGATGCGTTGAAGCCCGAATGCATTTCCGAGCCGGCCGACGACGGAGACGGCGAGGTGCTGCGCTATCGCAAGGCGCCAGCGCCGCCCGCGCTCACTGAAATCAAGCGACCGCGCGCCGCAAAAAAAGCAACGCTACCGTCCTGGCTCACCCGCAATACGCCGGTGGAAAAACCGGCGATACCGAGCCTCACGCCGTCGAGTGCGCTCGACGAGGAGGCGGCGCGCGCAAGCGCGTCGGGCGGCGCGAGCCTGGCGCGCCTGCGCGGTGTGCTGGCGCACCGGCTGCTGCAATCGCTGCCGGATCTCCCCGCCGACCGCCGCGCCAAGGCGGCTGTGGATTACTTGGCCCGCGCCGGCGCCAAACTGCCGGCCGAGGAACGCAAGCTCATCACCGAGCAAGTCATGCTCGTGCTCGAGGATGCGCGCTTCTACGAGCTATACGGCGCCAATAGTCGGGCCGAGGTTGCGATCGTCGGCAAGGTGCAGATTCGCAGCGGGACCTATCGCGTCTCCGGCCAGATCGACCGCCTCGCTGTTACTCAAGAGGCTGTTCTGATTGGCGATTTCAAAACGAATCGCGATCCGCCGCGGCGAATCGAAGAGGTGCCGCCGGCTTACGTAACCCAGCTCGCGCTGTACCGCGCCGTGCTCGCAAAACTGTACCCCGATAAGCCCGTACGCGCCGCCCTGATCTGGACGGAAGTCCCTGATCTCATGGAGCTTTCCGCCGAGGCGCTGGAATTCGCGCTGACGCAAATCGCCCCCGCGTGAGAGCGCCTTGACGCTTGCAGACCGCATTCATAGGTTCAGCGCCTTCCATTCATGGCGCGTCCCGCGCGCCCAGACCACAACAAGAGGTATCTGCCATGGCCGTCGGCAAAACGTCGGACGCAAGCTTCGAATCGGACGTTCTGAAATCGGCCGAGCCGGTGGTGGTCGATTTCTGGGCGGAATGGTGCGGCCCCTGCCGCATGATCGCGCCGGCGCTGGAGGAGATCGCCGCGCAGCTCGGCGACAAGGTCAAGATCGTCAAGCTCAACGTCGACGAAAATCCGAACGTCGCTGCCAAATACGGCATCATGTCGATCCCGACGCTGATGATGTTCAAGAACGGCGAGATCGCCTCGCGCCAGGTCGGCGCCGCGCCCAAGCAGAAGTTGCATCAGTGGATCAGCGGCGCGGTGTGAGCTCTTCGATTGTGCATTGAACACGGCCGGCCATCGCGCCGGCCGTTTTTATTTCAGGCCGGCAGCGTACCATTCTGCCGCAACACCTCGCCGGCCAGGTAAAGCGAGCCGGTGATCAGGATACGCGGTGGCGGATCGAGATCGAGCTTGCGCGCGGCCTCCAGTGCTTCGCTAAGATTGTCGCGGCTGGTCGCCGGCAAGCCGATGGCGCGGGCGGCGTCGGCGACCGCTTCGGCAGACAAGCTTTTTTCCACATTGGGCACCGGTACCGCAATCATGCGACGCGCAAGCCCAGTGAAATTACGCAAGAAACCTTCGCAATCCTTGCTCGCCAGCATGCCGACAATCAGCACTAAAGGACGCGAGACGCGTTCCTCCAGGTCGGCAAGCGCGGCGGCGATGACGCGGCCGCCTTCCGGATTGTGGCCACCGTCAAGCCAGACTTCGCTGCCCTCCGGCGCCTGCGCGACCAGCGGCCCTTGCGCGAGCCGGTTGAGCCGCGCCGGCCAGTCGGCCTTGACCATGCCGGCCTCAAACGCGGCCGGCGCGATCTTGAATGGCGTGAGCGTGCGCAGAGCAGCGATCGCCAGCCCGGCATTCTCGAATTGGTGGCGGCCGTAGAGCTTGGGCGGCGGCAGATCGAGCAGGCCAGCCTCGTCCTGATAGACCAAGCGGCCGCGCTCTTCGGTAGCGGTCCAGCCCTCGCCGGCGATTTTGAGCGACGCACCGATCTTTGCCGCCTGCCGCTCGATGACGGCGAGCACGTCGCGGTGTTGCGCGGCGACAATCGCCGGCGTGCCGCGCTTGAAAATGCCGGCCTTCTCGGCCGCGATCTTTTCCAGCGTGTCGCCGAGATATTCCGTGTGATCGACGGAGATCGGCGTGACGACGGTGGCAAGCGGATGGTCGATCACGTTGGTGGCGTCGAGCCGCCCGCCGAGGCCGACTTCCATCAGCAGCACGTCGGCGGGATGGCGCGCGAACAGCATGAGGCCGACCGCGGTGGTGATCTCGAACACGGTGATAGCCGCGCCATTGTTGACGCGCTCGCATTCGGTGAGCGTCTCAGACAGCTCGTCGTCGGAAACGAAGCTTCCTTTATCGGGAGCACCCAGCCGGTAGCGTTCGTTGAAGCGCACCAGATGCGGCGAGGTGTAGACGTTTACACGCTGGCCGGAGGCTTCCAGCATCGCGCACATAAAGGCGATGACCGAGCCCTTGCCGTTGGTGCCGGCGATATGAATTACCGGCGGCAATTTTCGTTCCGGATGGTCGAGAGCGGCCAGCAGCCGCTCAATGCGCGTGAGCGACAGATCGATGCGCTTGGGATGCAGCGCGGTCAGCCGGGCGACGATGGAGTCGATGGGGGTCATGACGTCAAAGTTTATCCGTTTCCGCTCGTCCCCGCGCGCAGACATCGGATATACCCGATGCCTGCCTTGGACAGTGCGCAAGTCGGCTACAGCCGACTTGTGATGGGGACTCAGGACCACATTGCCGTGAGTCAGTGCTTTCTTCCCCTGGATTCCCGTTTGCGCGGGAATGAGCGGATGGTGACGTGTCTCGATTTAGACGATGGCATTCAAGCGCGGTCAAGCACCTGCCGGAATCGGCAATTGCGGCGTCGGCGCGGCGGGCGAGGCCGCCGGCGCCTTGGTCAGCAGCCGGCATAGGTCCGACAGTATGCCGCGCAACTGGTGGCGGTGCACGACCATGTCCACCATGCCGTGCTCGGTAAGGTATTCGGCGCGCTGGAAGCCTTCCGGCAGTTTCTCGCGGATGGTCTGCTCGATCACGCGCGGGCCGGCAAAACCGATGAGCGCGCCCGGTTCGGCGATGTGCACGTCGCCGAGCATGGCGTAGGAGGCGGTGACGCCGCCGGTGGTCGGATTGGTGAGCACCACGATGTAGGGCTTCTTGGCCTCGCGCAGCATTTCCACCGCGACGGTGGTGCGCGGCAATTGCATTAGCGCCAGGATGCCTTCCTGCATGCGGGCGCCGCCGGAGGCCGCGAACATGATGAATGGCGTCTGCCGCTGCACGGCGGTTTCCAGGCCCTTGATCACCGCTTGGCCTGCCGCCATGCCGAGCGAGCCGCCCATGAAATCGAAATCCTGCACGCCGATAGTCACCATCAGCCCGTCGAGCCGGCCGATGCCGAGCTTGATTGCGTCGGCCAAGCCGGTCTTGGTGCGCGCGTCCTTGAGGCGGTCGGCATAGCGGCGCTCGTCGCGGAACTTGAGCGGATCGAGCGGCACCTCGGGCACCTCTATCTCTTCGTACTCGCCCTTGTCGAACATACCTTTCAGCCGCGCCGCCGCGCTGATGCGCATATGATAGTTCGAGCTCGGGATGACGAACTGGTTGGCCTCGACGTCCTTGTAGAACACGAGCTGGCCCGTCTCCGGACACTTGATCCAGAGGTTTTCCGGCGTCTCGCGGCGCAGAAAGCTGCGAATCTTCGGCCGGACGACGTTGGAGATCCAGTTCATCGGTGCATTCTCATTCTGCGGTCATCATCCGCGAAAGCGGATGATCCAGTAGTCCTAAACATAAGTAGCGATCATCGACTGTGCCACATTGAAGATTCTGTGATTACCGGATAGCCCGCTTTCGCGGGCAACGACAGTTGGTGCGTTACTCCGCCGCCACCCGCTTGGCCGCTCGCACGCCCTCAGCCAATTGCGACACCAGATCGGCGACAGCCTTGACCGTGCCGGCGCCGGCTTTTCCTTTCTTATCGAGGCTCGCGCGCAAGGCCTCAACCAGCGCCGAGCCCACCACCACGCCGTCGGCGCCGGCGGCGATGGCGCGGGCGTGCGCGGCGGTCTTGACGCCGAAGCCGACCGCCACCGGCAGCTTAGTGTGGCGCTTGATGCGCGCCACCGCCGCCGACACCTTGCCGGGATCGGGCGCGGCGGCGCCGGTGATGCCGGCGATCGAGACGTAATAGACGAAACCAGACGTGTTGTTGAGCACCGTCGGCAAGCGCTTATCGTCGGTGGTGGGCGTGGCGAGGCGGATGAAGTTGAGCCCCGCCTTCAGCGCCGGCAGGCACAGCTCTTCGTCTTCCTCCGGCGGCAGATCCACGACGATAAGCCCGTCAACGCCGGCGCTCTTGGCGTCGGCGAGAAACCTGTCGACGCCATAGATGTAGATCGGGTTGTAGTAGCCCATCAGCACGATGGGCGTGGCGTCGTTTTCTTTTCGGAATTCGCGCACCAGCGCAAGCGTCTTCTTCATATTCTGGCCGCCGCGCAGCGCGCGCAGGCCAGCGGTCTGGATCGCCGGGCCGTCGGCCATCGGATCGGTGAACGGCATGCCGAGCTCGATTACGTCGGCACCGGCTTTCGGCAAGGTCTTGGCAATCGCCAACGACGTGTCGGAGTCGGGATCGCCGGCCATGGTGAAGGTCACCAGCGCGGCGCGGCCCTCGGCTTTGAGCGCGGCGAAGCGCTTTTCGATTCGCGTCATTTCGGTTCTTAGTCCGCTTGGCGCTTGCCGATTGGATCCCAAGATTGTCGCTTTCGCCACAAGCGTTCTCCTCGATCCCAAACGAAGTCAGACTCTGTCAGCTTTCTCAGTTCAGAAAGAATATTTTTATCAATAGCAAAATTGCCGTTCTCATTTTCATAGACGCACTCATTGCCAAAGGTCTTAGTCAATATATCGACCGCGTCGATCTGCAAAAGTTCGCCGTCGGCAGTAAGCCGATCTGCCAGCGATTTAGCTGCCGCCACAGCGAGCTCTTTAGGAAGATTCTTTTTTCATCACTCTCCGGCGCGGACTCGACGGTCTCCGGTGCGAATACCCCACGGTTAAGTTTCGACCCGGAAAACCATTGGCACGTTAAGTCGCTATCATAGGAACTGACCGTGTCAACGATCATCCTCGGGCCTCCAACTTTCAACCTCACTGTGTCACCTTTTTTAAACTGAGACGTGCTTGCCATAAGTAATCTCCATTACTTCTTTGAATCTATATAGCGCGCAACAGAATCGAGGTCCTTGTCGCCGCGGCCGGACAGGTTGACCACCATCAGGTGATCTTTCGGCTTCTGCGGCGCGAGGTCGAACACGCGCGCCAATGCATGCGCCGGCTCGAGCGACGGGATGATACCTTCCAGCTTGCTCACCAGCTGGAACGCGGCCACCGCCTCGTCGTCGGTGGCGGAGAGGAATTTCACCCGGCCGAGGTCGTTGAGCCAGGCATGTTCGGGGCCGATGCCGGGATAATCGAGGCCGGCCGAGATCGAATGCGCTTCCTGGATCTGGCCGTCGTCGTCCATCAGCAGATATGTACGGTTGCCGTGCAGCACGCCCGGCCGCCCGCCGGCGATGGAGGCAGCGTGCTTGCCGCTATTGAGGCCGAGCCCGGCGGCTTCGACGCCGTAAATCTCGATTGAACGCTCGTCGAGGAACGAATGGAACAGACCCATGGCATTGGAGCCGCCGCCGATGCAGGCGATCAGTGAATCCGGCAGGCGGCCTTCCGCGGCCTGCATCTGCTCGCGGGTCTCGCGGCCAATGATCGACTGGAAATCGCGCACCATGGCGGGATAGGGATGCGGGCCGGCCACGGTGCCGATGCAGTAGAACGTGTCGGTGACGTTGGTCACCCAGTCGCGCAGCGCCTCGTTCATGGCGTCTTTCAGCGTCTTTGCGCCGCTCTCGACCGCGCACACCTCGGCGCCGAGGATTTTCATGCGCAGCACGTTGGGTTTCTGCCGCTCAACGTCCACCGCGCCCATATAGACGATGCAGGGCAGCCCAAACTTGGCGCAGAGCGTCGCGGTGGCCACCCCGTGCATCCCGGCGCCGGTCTCGGCGATGATGCGGGTCTTGCCCATGCGCTTGGCCAGCATGATCTGGCCGAGCACGTTGTTCACCTTGTGGGCGCCGGTGTGGTTGAGCTCTTCGCGCTTGAAATAGATCTTGGCGCCCTGGCAGTATTCGGTGAGGCGTTCGGCGAAATAGAGCGGGCTCGGCCTTCCCACATAAGTTGTGAGATAGCCGTCCATCTCAGCTTGAAATTTGGGATCGGCCTTCGCCTGCGCGTAAGCCTTCTCAAGGTCGAGGATCAGCGGCATCAGCGTCTCGGCGACGAAGCGGCCGCCATAGATGCCGAAATGCCCGTACTCGTCCGGCCCGTTGCGAAACGTATTGGGCTGCTGCACGCTCATGCCTCGCTCACGATATCCGATACGCGGAGGATCAAGGGATCGGCCGCGCGCGCGGCGCGCACGAAGGCACGGATCTTGTCCGGGTCCTTGACGCCGACGCTGCGCTCCACGCCCGAGGAGACGTCGACGCCAGGCGCGCTGGTGATGGCAAGCGCCTCCGCCACGTTGCCGACGTCGAGCCCGCCCGAGAGCATGAACGGCACGCCCAGATTGACGTCTTTGAGCAGCGTCCAGTCGAACGGCGTGCCGAGACCGCCCGGGCGGCTGGCCTCCTTGGGCGCGCGCGCGTCGAACAGCAGCCAGTCGGCGACCTGCGCGTAGAGGCGGATCGGTGACAGGTCGCCGCGCTCGGCGATCGGCAGCGCCTTCATCACCGGCAGGCCGAAGCGGGTACGCACTTGCACAACCCGTTCGGGCGTCTCCTTGCCGTGCAGCTGGAGCATGTCGGGTTTGAGCGCCGCCACGATGTCGCGCAGCGAGTCGTCGGTGGCGTCGACCGTAAGCGCGACCTTGCCCGCACGGCCTTGCACGCGCGCGGACAGCGCGCGCGCGGCCTCCAGCCCGAGGTTGCGCGGGCTCGGCGGAAAGAACACGAAGCCGACCAGCTCGGACCCGGATTCCAGTGCTACATCAAGCGCTTCCGGGGTCTTGAGGCCGCAGATTTTGACCGTCAAAGGCATGGGCGGGTTCTACCGCCTTCTCCGCGCCGCCGCAAAGCGGGAAACCGCAGCCTCAAGGAACCGGCGGCAGGATGACCGGCGGCGTATTTGGTTCCGCCGGCGGCGCTTGGGTCCCGAAGCGGCGGCGGATTTCGCCGAGTTCGTCGTGCAGCGCGCGCGCATCGGCATCCAATTTGCGGGCGGTGCGGCGCCACGGGCTCTGGCGCAGCCAGGCGGCGATGCCGCCGATGATCACGCCGAGGATCAGCAGGATAAAGATGAGCACGAACAGCGGCAGCGGCACGGCATAGGCTGGATTCGTTGACGATGTCGGGTCGAAAGACACCGTCACCATCTGCCGGTTCGCCACCGCGAAGGCGATGATGAGTGCGGCCAGCGGAATGACGATCAGCGCGGTGACGATCTTGCGGAACACCGGTGATCCCTCTCTAAAACTTCGAAGGCCGGGCTAAGCGCCCGGCCATGACAATAGCACCCTCAGCAACCAGCGAAACCAGCCGCCCCTACGCCGGCCCTTGCCTGTTCAGGCGCTCGCGCATTTCCTTGCCGGTCTTGAAGAACGGCACCGACTTCTC
>CAZLWN010000017.1:0-38741 GCA_964563195.1 uncultured Undibacter sp.
GCGGCGCGATGGGTACAGCATGGGACGTCGCCAATGCAGCCCTGTTTCTTGCTTCCGACGAAGCCAATTTCATTACCGGGGTAGCGCTGCCGGTCGATGGCGGAGCGCTGGTTAAGATCGGTTGAGGGCCGTCGGAGCTGGAAAAATCAACCCAAATATCCCTTTGCCCCGTATCTTCAAATCCTACGACGATCTCGTCGGTTGGAGAGCCAATTGTCGCGCATAAACTGCCAGACGTTTTCGACCGCGCATCTGCGGCGCCGGTTAGCGAGGTGTAACCGCGCGGGCGGTTTCCTTTGACGCCGCAATGATGCACGAACGAAGTTCGGCCGATTATCGACCTCTAGGTCGCAATGCGAAACGCGCGGACACCCTCCAAAACCTGCCTAAAGTCGGGTTCTGGAACACTGCACATGGTTCTATAAGTATTCAGGAAGGGCAGCCAATCCCCTTTCACAAACTGAAATCGACTGACGCAGCCGAATGCAGTTTCCGCTGGCCATCGGATGGATGGCGCGCAACAATCCGCCCCCTTCGAGACGGAGCAATCAATTCATGCCGGAAAAGTTCGGGCGCCTCGCCCTGCACCTGTGGACAATCGACACCACGCCGCTTAAGACCGCGCTCGATGCCGCCAAGCAAGGTGGCTTCGATGCCGTCGAGTTGCGCCGCACCGACTTCAAGCGCTGCTTCGATGCCGGCATGAGCAACGCGCAAGTCATCGATCTTATCAAGAAAAGCGGCATTCCGGTTGGCGTGCTGGGCGTCGAATATGGCTGGCTATTCGCCACCGGCGAGGAGAGCAAGCGCTTGTTCGGCGTATTCCGCGAATCTTGCGAAAACGCCAAGGCGCTCGGCTGCAAGATCCTGATGAGCGCGCCCGGCCAGATCAGCGGGCCGATTCCGCAGGCCATCAAGTTTCTCAAAGACGCCGGCGATATCGCCGCCGAATTCGGGCTCAAGCTCGCTATCGAATTCAATTCGCAGCACGACGTGCTCAACAGCCTCGCCGTTTTGACCGAGCTGATCGAGGGCGCCGACAAGCCGAACTGCGGCTATTTAATCGACACCTATCATTTCACGCGCAGCGGCGCCGGCGGACGCGGTTTCGAGAGCGTGCCGGCCGACAATATCTACTGCTTCCAGTACAGCGACGTTTCCCCCAACCCCGTGACCGGCGTGCGGCGGCCGACCGACCGGCTCGCGCCCGGCAAGGGCGTGGTAAAATGGCGCGATGTACTCGGGTTGTTGGCGGAAAAAGCCTATACCGGCTATCTCTCCTACGAGGCGCCCAACCCCGAGCTATGGGCACGCTCGCCCTACGATGTCGCGCGCGAAGGCGTCGAGCTAACGCGCAAATTGTTGCGCGACGCCGTCCCGAGTTATGCAAGTTGAGGACAACCATGGCTGCAGAACAAGAACTTCCACTCTTTCTCGGTTTGAACGACAAAACGATTACCGACATCCCGAAAACGGTTGAGAAGCAGCGCTACATGGTCAGCGTTGCGCCCAAGGCGGCCAATCCCGGCAAATGGGTGGAGCAGCCGCGCCTGCCGATCCCGACCGGCGAGCACGCCGTGATCGAATGCCAGGGCAAGATCCACTGCATTGCCGGCTATGCGAAGCATCGCGTCGATGGCAACTTCCACCAGGTCTACGACTCAAAGACCGGAAAATGGGAATTGAAGGCGCCCTTCCCGCTCGCTTGCAATCACGTGGCCGGCTGTTCGGTCGGCACCAAGCTCTACACCTTCGGCGGCTTCATCGAGCAGAACCGCTGCCCGCATTCCAAGTGCTTCGTCTACGACACCTTAACCGACCAGTGGGAGCCGATCGCCGGGCTGGCGCGGCCGCGCGGCGCGATTTCCGCGATCGCGCTCGACGGAAAAATCCACCTGCTCGGCGGCCGCGACGTGCGCTCGGTCGAGTGGCATGAAATCTATGACCCGGCCACCAAAAAATACACTTTCCTTTCTGGCATGCGCGGCTCCACCGGTACGCAGCCGTTCGTTGGCCAGCGCGACCATATGGGCGTCGTGGTGGTGGATGGAAAAATCCACGCCATCGCCGGCCGCATGGACAGCTACGATTTTAATACCTCCCTGAACGCCGTCTACGATCCCAAAACCGACGGCTGGACATTCCGTGCGCCGCTGCCGACCGCGCGCAGCGGCCCCTCGGCGGTTTATATCAATGGCAAGATCGCGGTGTTCGGCGGCGAGGCCACCGGCCGCGTGTTCGGCACTAACGAAATCTATGACCCGAAGGCCGACGCGTGGGAGGCCGGTACGCCCATGGCGATCCCGCGCCACGGCCTGCATGGCGCGACCTGCGCGGTGATCGGCAACATGGTGCACGTGCCCGGTGGCGGCCCGGTGCCCGGCGGCAGCGTGCAGGGCGCCTATCACGACGCCTTCACCTTCAGCTGAGGCGGGGAGCCATCGGCCGCATTATCGCCGCGGCGCAGACTTGCCGAGTCCTGCGATGTGGAGTAGTTCCTCCCTAAATCACCGACCCGATCGCGAATTTGGCTCGCGATTCCTGCCCTTAGCCGACGGGCGGACGATTCGTCGCGCGCTTAGCTTTGCGCCGCCGTCGGCTATTGGTATTGACGCGTAGCTTGCACGAGACCCATGCAATTAAGTATTCGCGGCATTGGACTCCTGGGACTTTCGCTGCTGGCCATCGTGGTCGGCTCGATCACCGGCATCGGCGCCGTATTTTTCCGCGCGCTGATCGCGTTCATTCATAACGTCGCATTTCTTGGCCAGTTTTCGATCAGCTACGACGCCAACCAGTTTACGGCGCCGAGCCCCTGGGGACCCTTGATCATCCTGGTGCCGGTGATCGGCGGGCTTATCGTCACTTTTCTGGTGGTCAATTTCGCGCCGGAAGCGCGCGGCCATGGCGTGCCCGAGGTGCTCGACGCCATCTACTACAAAGAAGGCGTCATCCGGCCGGTGGTGGCGGCAATCAAATCGCTCGCCTCCGCCTTCTCGATCGGCACCGGCGCGGCGGTCGGGCGCGAAGGACCGATCATCCAGATCGGCGCGACGCTTGGCTCCTCGCTCGGCCAGTTCATCCAGATGGCGCCGTGGCAACGCATCACGCTGGTGGCTGCGGGCGCCGGCGCCGGTATCGCCGCCACTTTCAACACGCCGATTGGCGGCGTGATGTTCGCCATCGAGTTGATGCTGCCCGAATTGAGCGCGCGCACATTCCTGCCGGTGGCGCTGGCGACAGGCACCGCCACCTTCATCGGCCGGATCTTCCTCGGCCTTAATCCAGCTTTCTTGGTGCCCCAGGCGTTCTATCTGCACAGCGAGCAAGCACCGATCCAGGCCCTGCTGCTGTTCGCCCTGCTCGGGGCGCTGATCGGCCTGGCGGCCACCGCCTTTATTCGCGGGCTGGTGTTCGCGGAAGACACCTTCCCCAAAATCAAGAACCCCTATCTGCGCCACATGATCGGCATGCTGATGGTCGGCGTGCTGATGTATTCGCTATTCCGCTTCCAGGGTCACTATTTCGTTGAGGGCGTCGGCTACGCCACTATCCAAGCTATCCTGGAAGACAATCTCGTCGGCTTCACGCTGCTGCTCGGCCTGTTCGTTGCCAAGCTGTTCGCCACCACGGTCAGCCTTGGCTCCGGCGCCTCAGGCGGCATCTTCTCGCCCTCGCTGTTCATGGGCGCCACGCTTGGCGCCGCCTTCGGCGGCTTCGTCACCTACGTCGGCCCGGTACATGGGGTCGATCCGGTCACCTGTGCGATCATCGGCATGGCGGCCATGGTCGGCGGCGGCACCGGCGCGGCGATGACCGCCGTCACCATGATCTTCGAGATGACCCGCGACTACGACATCATCATGCCGATCATCGTGGCGGTCGCGCTCAGCATCGGCGTGCGCCGACTGCTCTCGCGCGAGAACATCTACACCGTCAAGCTGGTCGCGCGCGGCCATGTGATCCCCAAAGCAATGCACGCCAACATGTTCCTTGTGCGCCACGCCGAGGAGGTGATGGACCGCAGCGTGCTGGTGCTGCCGGCGCAAACCGATTTTGCCGCCTTCCTGCGCGAAACTTCTGCTGGCGGCTTCAAGCATATCGTGGTCACGAGCGACGACCGCATCGTCGGCGTGCTGCGTGTCAATACGGAGCTGCGGCTCGGGTTGGAAAGCGCCTATTCCGGCGTGCGTCTCGGCGACATCGCGCAGAAAAATTTCACGGTCTCGCGCGCGGATGACGTGGTGTTCGATGTGGTCGACCGCATGTGGCGCCGCGGCGCCAGCATGTCGATCGTCACCAAAGGCGGACGCCGGGTGCCGCGCAGCGGCAACATCGTCGGCATGATTTCGAAGGAGCATATCGCCGATTCGGTCGCCGACAGCATACGGCCCTACAGCAGCGAACTGGGCGAGCCGTCCTGAACAGGCGGCGCTAGCGCGCCGGCTGCAGATCGAGGCCGGCAACGCCGGCGGCTACATTGAGCCCCGCCTGCCCCTGCACCGATACTGGCTGCAAGCTGACGGTACGGTTCGAGCCGCCGACCAGAACATTGGCGCCGACGCCTGCGCCGATCGTCGCCTCGGCGGTCGCGCCGACATAGTGGCCGGCCAGCGCCCCAAACTGGCGATCGGTCGGCGCATAAACCGCCCAGATCATTTCCCCGCCGGTGGTGGCGCCGAGATCAAGGCCGAACTTGGTAATCGAGCCCACATAGACTTCGCGCGGGCCCGGCTGCGCCGGCGTGAACATGCAAGTCACACTCTTTTTCGATGCGATGATGACGCCGATGCCGGCGGAAACGTCGCAGGTCAAGGTGCCGACCTTCGTGTGGTTGGCTGTCTGCGCCAGGGCCGATGTCGGCATTGCGACCGCCGCTGCCAACGTCAAGGCGGCGAATGCGCTCAAGCATTTGTGCATGTCGACCTTCCTCGTTGATTGATCCTGACGATAAACGTCACCCACGGCAAATAGATCCAACGGCTCAGCGCTCAGCGCGCGGCAACGATTTGGCTGGCAGGTATGAGGATACGGCAGCGCACGCCGTCAGGATCGAACGCGAGGCTTACTTCGGCGTCGAGCGCACGCGCCAGATTGCGTTCGATCACCAGGCTGCCGAAGCCGCGCTTGCGTCGCGGCTTCACTTTCGGACCGCATTGCTCGCGCCAATTGATCTCGATGGCGTTGTCTCCGCCCGCGCCATGACGGCTCCAGCTGATGGACACGCGGCCGTCCGGCACCGAAAGCGCTCCGAATTTGGCGGCATTGATCACCAGTTCGTGCAGCGCCAGGCCGAGATTTTGCGCCGCTTCCGGTTTGAGCCCGACCTCCGGGCCTTCCAGCGCAATCTGACCGCTGTCGATATGGCTGGCGAGCTGCGAGCGCACCAGTTCACGCAATGAGGCTCCATACCAGCTCGCGCGCACCAAAAGGTCATGGGACGCGGCCAGCGCCTGCAGCCGCGAGCCGAATTGGGTGAGAAACCCGTCGATAGAACCGGCATGCCGGGCGGTCTGCCGTGCCATGGCCTGAATTACCGCCAGCAAGTTTTTCGAGCGGTGCGTCAACTCGCGCAGCAGCAGCCGCAAGTGCGCCTCGCATTCCTTGCGTTCGGTGACGTCGATCGAGGCGCAGGTCAAGCCGACGATGGCGCCGGCCTCATTGCGCAGCGGCTCGACGTGCAGGTCGTGCCAACGCGCGCTGGGCCCGTCGGGCAGCACGAATTCCGCGCTCTTGGCCTGACCGCTCGCCAGCGCCTCGCGCTTGATGACGGTAATGGCGGCGGCGCTATCCGGTGGCAAAATTTCATCGTCGGTACGGCCGAGAATGTCCTCAATCCGGCGCCCGAAAATTGGGTTGCTGATCGAGGTATAACGCAGGTCGCTATCTTGCGTGTAGACAGTGACCTGCGAGCCGCGCAGCGCCGTTTCATAGCGCGCAAAACGGGCGCGCAGCAGGTTCAATTCCTGGGCCTGGGCGCTGACCCGTCCTTCAAGTTGCTGGCATTCCTTTTTGAGGTCGGCCAGCTCGGCATCCTCCAACCCGGACATTCTGCTCGCCTCGACGATTATTCAAAGATATCGCCGCGCACGCCAATCACCGACGCGAGAAACGTGCGCAGCAAACTTTGCATCAGAATTTTCAATGAACACGCTCATCGGATGTCCTGTCAATGAGCGCTAAACGACCAGCCAATTAGGCCTGTCATCGTCCAACAATATCAGCTCGCACGCCGCTCCCGCCGCTTGGCGTTGCGCTCGAAGAACAGCGCCTGGCTCAGCACCGCCGACACCGTCGCCGGCTGGAACGGCTTGGCGATCAGGAAGGCCGGCTCGGGCCGCTCGCCGGTCAAGAAACGCTCCGGATAGGCGGTGATGAAGATCACCGGCACCTGGAACGAGTTGAGCATCTCGTTGACCGCGTCGAGCCCGGATGAGCCGTCGGCCAATTGAATATCGGCGAGGATAATTCCCGGCCGCTTGGCCTTGGCGAGCGCCACCGCTTCCTTGTGGGTGCGGGCGACGCCCTGCACCCGGTGGCCGAGGTTTTCCACCAGGCTTTCGAGGTCGAGCGCGATGAAGGTCTCGTCCTCGATGATCAGCACGTCGGTGGCGATCTCGGCGGCGAGCTCGCGGCCGGATTCTTCCACCAGTTCGCGTAGCCTGGGCACGTCGACGCCCAGCACCTTGGCGGCATCGTCTTCCGACAGCCCTTCCAGTGCCACCAGCAGGAACGCCTGGCGCGGCAATGGCGCGATCTGCGCGAGATGACGCTCGACCGGCTGCGCGGCTGCATCGACGGTGCCAAGCTCGCTATTTTCGGCCGCCGAATTCCAGATCTTGGTGAAAAGCTGATAGAGCGCGATGCGGGTCGAGGCGCCGGTCTCCAGCAGACTTGGATTCTGCACCACCAGCTCCAGCGCCGCCGCCACATAGGCATCGCCGGACTGCTGGCCGCCCGCGACGACGCGGGCGTAGCGGCGCAGATAGGGCAGATGCTGCGCAACTGCCTGAGATGCTGACAAGAATCCCTCCCGAATGGCTGCAAATCTGGCCTACCAGACGCCGGCCCCGGACATAGGCGCTCAACCTTAGCCCTGGCAACGCCGGTATTTGCAAAAAGTTCCTCGATCAGGGAACCATTTGGCCTCGCTTGGGATTGGATCAAAACGAGCGATGGGGGACGCACAACCGGGGCTAAACCCGAGGCCGGATGGGATTTGGGGCCGACTATGAATAAACGAAAGCCCATAGGGCAGAAATCAATGGAAAGCGCGCAGAACAATCGCGGCAAGAAGGCCGATGGCAAACCGGCAAAACTCAGCCGGGACGTGCAGACGCGCCTGGGACAGCAGCTGCGGGCCATGTACGACGACGTGGTGAACGAGGGCGTACCGGACCGGTTCACCGAGCTGATCGATCGCATCAATGGTGGAAGCAAGGACAGGTCGTAATGCCCATGGACGAGTCGGTCCGCAAAGCCGTCCTCGGCGCGGTGCCCAGTCTCCGCGCATTCGCCATCTCGTTGTGCGGCAACGTCGACCGCGCCGACGACCTGGTGCAGGAGACGCTATTGCGCGCCCTCGCAAATATCGATTCGTTCCAGCCCGGCACCAACATATCGGCTTGGCTGTTCACCATCCTACGCAATCATTTCCGTTCGGAATACCGCAAGCGGCGCCGCGAGGTGGAGGACAGCGATGGCCACTATGCCGAAAGCCTGAAATCGCAGCCCAACCAGATCGGCCAAGTCGAATTCCGCGAATTCCGCGAGGCGCTGGCGCAATTGCCGTCGGATCAGCGCGAGGCGCTGGTGCTGGTGGGCGCATCCGGCTTCTCCTACGAGGAGGCCGCCAATATCTGCGGTTGTGCGGTCGGCACTATCAAATCGCGCGTCAACCGCGCGCGCACCCGGCTGGCCGCACTATTGGACATCGACTGCGTGGACGAATTCGGCCCGGACCAGACCACCCGCGCGGTGCTGGCGAGCGGGGAATGAGCGAGCGCGAGCCACTCGCCCCCAAAGACTAACGGTCGGAGCCGCTCGAGCCGGGCTGATTAACCTGCAATTCGAAGAAAATATCGGCATTCGGGCAGAAGCGCGGTGCGAACGCCACCGACGCCGGCATTCGGCTGAGCCAGTCGCGACAGGCCTGCTTGGACGGACAGAGTTCGCAGCGGTGGAACGCAGTCGTGTAACTCAGGCTCAAGCGCGGCACGACCCCGCCACCCGGTTCGATGCCGAGGCGCTCCATCATTTCGGAGATACAGGTTTGTTGACGCTCAACTCTGGCCGGCGCAGCCATTATCGCCTCTCGTTCGCTCGGCGGACGAATCCATAGCGATAGGCCGATCACCCGCCATGATCTAAATCAAAAACAGCCGCTGGCGCTGAAAGATGCGGCCACTCGCCCGGCAGGCGCGAATAGCTGCGATCAACCTCCCCCGCCGCCGAACAGAATGCGCTGCGGGTGCTTGGCAAGGTCAGTTACCGCTCTGTCGATATTGACAATGGCGCGGTGCGCATCCTTGCCGACGATGTCGATATGCTTGTTGGCCGTGTCCAGCATCTTGTTGGCGTTATCCATCACCTTAGTGGCACCATCGGTGATATCAGCGGTGCGCTTGTCGAGATTGTCGCCCAGTTTATGAAAGGACGCCATTGCATCGTTGGCATTGGTGACCAGGCCGTCAAGCTTTTCGCTGTTGCGCGCCAGCGCCTTGGAGAACGTCTCCATATTCGTGATCGCATTGTGAACCGTTTCCTGGTTCTCGGAAATGACCGCGTTGACCTTGCCGAGTGTCTCGCGCACGGCCGTCGACATGTCCTGCCCCGCGTTGGATTCCGCGCGCAAGGTCGGCGGTTCGCTTGCGTTCTTCGGAAAACCTGGCGCAGATGCCAGGACACCTTTCAGTGAGACGGAAGCGATCCCGGTCAAGCCGGCATATTCCAGGGTAACGCGCGTATCCTTACGCACCGGCGTCGCCGGATCGACCGCCACCATGGCGGCAACCTCTGCGGGATTTTTAGTGAGCCTTAGATCGGTCACATCGCCGACGCGGATGCCGTTGAACAGGACGGGCGCGCCGATCCGCAAACCGGTCACCGAGCCATCGAAGATCAAGCGGTACGAAGCGCTTTCCTTGCTTCCCACCGAATTATGGAGCCAATAGACGAAGCTGAACGCGCCCGCAATGACGGCGAACGTGAACAACCCGATTAACACGTATTTGGCCCTGTCCTCCATTTATCGACTCCACTGTTAACCCTTCACTGCCACATGCCAGTCCGCATGGGCCCGCGCACCGTGGAAATAGGCTTTCAGCCAAGGATGCTGCGATGTGAGCATCTTGTCCATCGTGCCGATTTCGAGAATCTTGCCCTCGCCCAGGACCGCGATCCGATCGCACACCCGGTGCAGGCTGTCGAGGTCGTGGGTGACCATGAAAACCGAGATTCCGAGCGTTTCTTGCAACGTCAAGATGAGCTGGTCGAATTCACCAGCGCTGATCGGGTCGAGCCCGGAGGTGGGTTCGTCCAGGAACAGAATCTCGGGATCGAGAGCCAGCGCGCGGGCGAGCGCCACGCGCTTGATCATGCCGCCGGAAAGCTCGGACGGGTAGTCGCGATACACGTCGGGGCTTAAGCCCACCATTTCCAGCTTGGCGATCGCTATTTCGGTGGTGAGGCGGTTGGACAATCGCAAGTATTCGCGGATCGGGAATTCGATATTCTTGCCGACGGTGAGCGAGGAGAACAGCGCGCCCTGCTGGAACAGGATGCCCCAGCGCCGGTCGATCGCGCGCTTTAGGCCGTCATCCGCCTTGTCGATATCGACGCCGAGCACCTCGATGAGGCCCGCCCGCTTCGGCAACAGACCGATGATCGTGCGCGCCAAAGTCGACTTGCCGGCACCCGAGGCGCCGACAAAGCCGAGGATTTCGCCGTGCAGCAAATCAAGACTGACTCCGTTGAGAACCCGATGCGACAGAAAATCGACGACCAGGTCGCGCACCTTGATGACCGCGTCGGCATGACCGTTCGCCATGGGCTATATTCCGATCGAGGCGAAGAAAATGGCGAAGGCGCCGTCAAGTACGATCACGAGGAAGATCGACTTGACAACCGAGTCGGTGGTTTTGGTGCCGAGCGACTCGGCGCTGCCCTGCACCTGCAAGCCTTCGACGCAGGCGACCAAGCCGATAATCACGGCCATGAACGGCGCTTTTATCATCCCGACTTCGAAGCTCTCGATCGAGATCGCGTCGCGCAGGCGCGAGATGAACACCGCCGGGTTGATGCCGCCGTAAAGCCAGGAGACCAGGCCGCCGCCATAGAGCGCAGCCATCGAGCCGAGGAAAGTGAGTATCGGCACCGCGATGACGAGCGCGAGGATGCGCGGCAGGATCAACACCTCGACCGGATCGAAGCCCATGGTGCGTAGCGCGTCAATTTCCTCGCGCATTTTCATCGAGCCGAGCTCGGCGGTGTAGGAACTGCCGGATCGGCCGGCCACCATGATACAGACGATCACCACGCCGAGTTCGCGCAGCACCAGCACGCCAACCATGTCGACGACGTAGATGTCGGCACCGAACCTGCGGAAATGGAAGATGCCCTGCTGGGCAAGGATGGCGCCGATCAAAAGGGTGATCAGCAGGATGATCGGCACCGCGTTCCAGCCCACGCGCTCGAGCTGGTTCACCATGGAGGTGAAGCGGAAGGTGTGCGGGCGCACCAGCACGCGCAGGAACGCGATGACCAGCGCGCCCAACATCTGGGCGAGCAAATAAACGTCGGCGCCGACCAGGGTCATGGTGCGACCGACGCTCTCCAGCGTGGCGACGATGGAGTTCCCCCGCCGCGGCATGGGCGTCATCTTGTGGGTGCCGGCGCTCACCTTGTCGAACAGGCCGCGGTAACTCTCGGGCAGGCCGATTATTCGGGTCTCGCATCCCTGGCTGTTCCAGGTGCGCAGCGCGCGCTCGATCAACCAGGCGCCGTAGGTGTCGATTTGGTCGACGCGCGCCACGTCGATGGCGACGCGGCGCACCGGCGCCTTGTGGCGGGTGGCAGCATTGATCAGCGGCTCGAGCGTGCGCGCGTGCTCCGCCGTCCACGATCCGGCCGCGGCTAAATCGAGGGCGTCGCCGCGCGCCTGACTGACCAAAGTCCCTGCCGTCACAAAGCCGCTCCTTCGCCGATGCCAAAGCGCCTAACGCTCGTGCACGACCCTCCTCGGGCCGGCATTGCGCGGACCGGGGCAGCCGACGGGCCAGGACGAGGAAGTCGGTGGAACCGTCGCCGAGGCGCGCTACGGTTGCGCCGCTGGTCAATCGCCGAGCAATGGCCACCGTTCACGGCCACATCTCGCGCAATTTCTTGCCTGCCTCGCGTCCTCCGGCAACCCAAAGCTAAGGTTAACAAATTGCTAAAAATAGTTAAACGCCATTGTTTTCTTAAGGTTAACAAGCTCAAGCCGCGGCGAATAAGCAGTAGATTGTGTCTTTATCTTGATTTGTGGCGGACGGGCCGGCGCATAGCTGCAGCCGTCCTTCACTATCCGACGGGGTGACTTGGATATGCAACCAGGCGCGCCGGCGTGATCGCGGCGCCCGTTATTTCATTTTCTTGGCGATGCAGTCCTGCACGAGGCGGGCGTGATCTTCCATCATGATGTGCTGCTCCATCGCCATCCTGTCGCATTCGCGCATGGCGGCGCCCTCGCCCGGCGGCGTCATCTTTTCCGGCGCGGGTGCCAGCGTGGCGCTCACGCGAACATTATGAGATATCGGGCTATTCGGGCTAGTTGTCGCAGATCAAGGCCACGCTGCCGGCAAACGAGTTCAATTCTTTGCTTGTTTGCTCCAGCGGCGCACGCGCCAGGCGCGCGGCGTTGCGGCGCAAAGTAAAGCGGGCGAACGAACGTAGACGAGTGCGCTCAATGGCGGGATTGCGAACATACCGGGCCAAGCGGAAATTCGGCGTCACCGCCGAGCCGCGCGGCAAACTCGGCAAGCACGGCCATGCCTTCGTGATCCAGAAGCATGCTGCCACGCGGCTGCACTACGACTTGCGCCTGCAGCTCGACGGCGTGATGAAGAGCTGGGCGGTGACGCGAGGTCCGAGCCTGGTGCCGGGAATCAAGCGGCTGGCGGTGCAGGTGGAAGACCATCCGGCCGCCTATAACCGGTTCGAGGGCAGCATCCCGAAAGGCGAATATGGCGGCGGCACCGTGATGGTCTGGGACCGCGGGCGCTGGCGGCCGGAGGGTGACCCCCACAAGGGCCTGCGCAAGGGCCATCTCTCGTTCCACCTCGCCGGCAAGAAATTGCATGGCGGCTGGCACCTGGTGCGCATGCGAAAGCGCCCGGGCGAAAAGCGCAGCAACTGGCTGCTGATCAAGCAGCGCGACGAGGCGGCGCGCTCGGCGGGTGCACGCGATATTCTCACGGAGCAGCCGTTGTCGGTGAAAACCGGACGCACGCTCGAAGAGATCGCACACCACAAACGCAAAGCCAAGCGGAAAGCGACGAAACGGAAGCAGCGCAAGGTCAAACGGGCCAAGCGCCAATGAAGCGCCGCCGCAAAACAAAACGCAGCAAGCACAAAGCGAAGCGCGCCCCGATCGCGGCCGTCGCGGCGCTCAAAAATGCCCGCCCCGCCGCCCTGCCTCGCTTCGTGACACCCTGCCTGGCCACGCTGGTCGCCAAAGCACCCGACGACAAGCGCTGGGAGCACGAGATCAAGTTCGACGGCTACCGCATCCAGGCGCGGCTCGACCACGGCAAGGTCAAGCTGATGACCCGCAAGGGGCTGGATTGGACTCGAAAGTTTCCAAGCGTCGCGCATGCCATTGCCAAGCTGCGCGCCAAGACCGCGCTGATCGACGGTGAGTTGGTGGCGCATGACAGCAAGGGCATTTCACGGTTCTCCTTGTTGCAGCAGGACCTGACTTCCGGCCGCCAGGGCCGCATAGTGTTCTGCGCGTTCGACCTCATGCATCTCAACGGCGCCGACCTGAAGCCGCTGCCGCTATACGCGCGCAAGGCGGCGCTGGCCAAGCTCATCCGGCGCGGCCACGGCCGCCACCTGCGCTTCAGCAGGTCGCTGCATGGGCGCGGCCCAGCGCTGCTCAAGCATGCCTGTAGGACGGGATTGGAGGGCATCATCTCGAAGCGCGCCGACGCGCGCTACCATTCCGCGCGCGGACGCGATTGGCTCAAGGCCAAATGCTCGGACCGGCAGGAATTGGTGGTGGGGGGCTTTGCGCCCTCCTCAGTCGACGCCCATGCGGTCGGCGCGCTGGTGCTGGCGTTCTATCGGCGCGGCAAGCTGTGCTACGCCGGACGCACCGGCACCGGCTTCACCCGCGACACCGCGCGCGCGCTCTTCCGCAGGCTCAAGGCCCATGCGCGCAAAACCTCACCGTTCAAGCCGGTGCCGAAGGACGAGCAAGGGCGGCGCAAGCCGATCTGGGTCGAACCCAGGACGGTGGTGGAAGTCGATTTCCACGGTTGGACCCAGGGCAACCGGGTCCGGCAGGCTTCGTTCCAAGGCTTGCGCCGGGACAAGGCGGCGCGCGCGGTAGTGCGCGAGGTAAAGCACTGATGGCCACCAAACGGCAACGCGCAGCGAAGCGGCGCGCGCAGGCCAAACGCCGCGCCTTGGCCAAGCGCCGCATCGCGCGCGGTCAACGGCGGCGCGCCATGTTCGGCCGGGTCATGCTCACCCATCCCGACCGCGTCTATTGGAGAGAGGCCGCTGTCACCAAGGAGATGCTGGCGAAATACTACAAGAAGATCTGGAAACGCATGCGCTCGCATGTGACCGGCCGCGTGTTGGCGCTGGTGCGCTGCCCGGAAGGCGCGGAAGGGCAGTGCTTCTTCCAGAAGCACGCGCGCATGGGCATCCCCACCGAATTTCTCCATCTGGTGCAGGAGCATGGCGAGAAAGTCATCGCGATCGACAAGCTCGACGGGCTGATCGCGCTGGTGCAGGGCGGCGTGCTGGAAGTGCACGCGCGCGGCAGCGCGCTCGACGACCGCGAGCGCGCCAACCGGCTGATCTTCGATCTCGATCCCGGGCCCGGCACGACCTTCAAGGACGTGGTCAAAGCGGCGCATGAGGTGCGCAAGCGGCTGCGGCACGTGAAGCTCAAGAGTTTCGTCAAGACCACCGGCGGCAAGGGCCTGCACGTGGTGGTGTCGATCCGGCCGGCGCCATGGGGCATCGCCAAAGCCTTCGCCCGCACGGTCGCCGCCAGCATGGCCAAGGACGACCCGCACCGCTACACCGCCAACCCGATCAAGGCCCGGCGGCGCGGGCGCGTGTTCATCGATTATCTGCGCAACACGCGTGAGGCGACCGCGATCGTGCCCTATTCCACGCGTGCGCGCGCCGGCGCGCCGGTGGCGGTGCCCGTCGCGTGGGGCGAATTGTCTTCGCTCAGGAGCGCCAACCAGTACACGGTGAAGAACCTGTCGCAGCGGCTGTCGCGGCTTTCCGCCGACCCCTGGGCCGGCATGGGGCGCAGCAGTCCGGCGCTGCCGAAGTTCGAGTGAAAAGGTCCGCCGCAGTCTAAGCCGGCGGCGCCTTGGGCAGCGTGCTGGTCGTGGGCGAGCAGCGTATCCAGGTTTCCGGGTTGGCGGCGTTGGCGTCACCCACGCTCAGGTGCACCGTGTTTTCGTCGAGCAATTGCATAAAAACTGTCTTGCCAGCGCCGGGCTCCGGTGCCGGCACCACGTAGTTGAACCAGTGCCGGCTGTATTCCCCCTCCATCTGCTTGCCGCCTGGCGTCACGATCTCCGGCCCGCGGATTGAAAAGCGCCGGCCGCTGGCCTGGTGGCACCAGTCGCCGTCGATGGCGTCGGCGAACGCGGGCACAGCGAGCAGCATGAGGCCGAGCGCGGCACCCGTGATCTTCAAGCATTTGCCGGACATTATGCGCCTCCTATGCGCAGATTGTTCAATCCACCTTGGCTTCGTCGCGATACATGACCTTGTGGCGGGTCTCGCGCACCCAATCGTCGATCTGATCGAGGGTCATGTAGTTGTTCATGTCGAATTTACCCCAGCTCACGATCTGAGGCAGTGTCTTCTTCCAGCGCTTGTAGGGCGCTTTGGCCGGCACGCCGAACAGCATGATGTCGATGATTGCCAAATCGTCAGGTACGCCGAGCAGCGGGCGCAATTCCTTCTGCGCATCGTCCTGGCCAATCGCAGTCACCCACCAGACCTGATAGCCGAGCGCGGCGGCGGCGAGATGCGCCGACATGGTGGAGGCGGCGACGCTTTGCAAAAGGATGCGCTCGGCATTGGCCTGGTACTGCTTGTCGAGATCGGAACCGTCGAGCAGTATTGGGAAAGCGCGCACGAAGCGGAAGTCGGCCACGATCACGACGAAGCCGGGCGCGGTGGCGAGCCCGCGATAATTGGGCGTGGGGAATTTCATCTTCAGCTTGGCGCGCTTGGTGGCCTCGGCGACGAAATAGTCGGCGATCTGCTGCTTAACCTTAGGATCAGTCACGACGATGTAATGCCAGGGCTGGGCATTGGCGCCCGAAGGCGCGTGGCGCGCCGCCTCCAGCACCATTTCGATGTGTTCGCGCGGGACGGCGATATCGGGGCGAAACGCGCGGGTGGTCAGGCGATTGCGCACAACTTCCATGAGGCTTTCGTAGCGCGCGACGTTGGGCGTGAAGGTCGTTGCTTCGTCCATGGCCGTCTCCCCTGGGCAGCGGGTATTTTCGGTTATATTACACGCCGCCTGCAGATCGCGTCACACCCCCGGCCGACATTCAAGGACCAACCCATGCTGCCCAAGCGTCCCGCACCACGGCTCGCCCTGATCGAGGAAGCCCAGATGAATGAGGCCCAGCATGCGCTGCTGGCCTCGCTGCGCGCCGGCCCCCGCGGCCAATCGATGACACCGCGCGGGCCGTTCGCGGCCTGGGTGCACGCGCCGGAGCTGGGCGAACTCGCCCAGAGGCTCGGCGCCCATTGCCGCTACCGCACCCGGTTGCCGGCGCGGCTTTCCGAGTTCGCCATACTTTGCACGGCGCAGCTGTGGCGCGCACAGTACGAATGGTACGCCCATGTGCCGATGGCCGAGCGTGCTGGCGTTAAGCCCAAGACCATCGAGGCTGTTCGGCGCGGCCGCCCACCGAAGTCGGCGCCCAAGGACGAGCGCGCGATCTTTGCCTTCGTGCAGGAGCTCTACAAGAGCAAGCGGGTGAGCGACCGCACCTACAAGCGCTTGCATGCGCTTCTCGGCGACGCCGCGATCATCGAGCTCACCGGTATTCTCGGCTATTACGTGCTGATTTCGATGACGCTTAACGTATTCCGCATACTGCCGCCGGCCGCGGCCAAGCTTGCCTTCGCCGAACCGAAGGGAGCGTGAGCCGCGCTTTTGCGAAGGCAGCGCAGCGCTTCACGCCGCGCTGCGTCCGGGGCACCTCTTTATCAGTGCTTCATATCCATTTTCATGCCCGGCATGGCACCGCCCCCGCCAGCGCCGTGCATGGCGCCAATGCCTTCGACCGTGAAATCGACGTCGACCTTGCCCGCTTTGGCAAATTGCAGCGTCGCCTTGATGTGCTGGCCCTTCTGGAGCTGCTGTTTAAGCCCGGCGAACATAATGTGATAGCCGCCCGGGTCGAGCGTGACGGTCTTTCCCGGCTTAATCTCCAGGCCGTTGGCCAACTCCCGCATCTTCATGACGCCGTTGTCCATTTTCATTTCGTGGACTTCGACGGCCTTGGCGATCGAGGCAGTGCCGCCGACCAGGCGATCGGATTCGCTACCCATATTGGTGATGGTCAGATAACCGCCGCCGACGGGGGCGCCTTTCGGGGTCGCGCGCGCCCAGGGCGCGGAGATTTTCAATTTGCCGACCATGACGTCGGCGGAATGCGCCGGCAGCGCCAATACGGCGAGTACGGCGGCGACGAATGCAATGCGGATCATGAAGTTTGCTCCGGACGATGCGGCGTGTGCGCTCACAGCGCGCAGCCTGCGGATATAACAATGAGTGAAAGCGGCGGATGCGTCAGGCAGCGGGCGGCGCGCGCGC
Source organism: uncultured Undibacter sp. (assembly GCA_964563195.1). GTDB lineage: Bacteria > Pseudomonadota > Alphaproteobacteria > Rhizobiales > Xanthobacteraceae > Pseudolabrys. The sequence goes on from CAZLWN010000017.1 coordinate 17,078, forward strand.
GAGCTGCGGGCCTCGCGGGGCGGGCCGCACGACGGGCTCGAGCGCTAGCGGCGGCAACAGTGCGCCAACTTGCGTGACGCCGAGCGGGATCCGGGTCTGTGGCGTGCCGGCAAACGCATGGACGCAGCATTGCATTCCGCAGCCGGCGGCACAGGGGCAGCCGGTCTGGTGACCCGCCGGAGATTGCGAGCTTGCTACCGACGCGCCGGACGAACAGAGGCTGAAAAGCGGCGAGCCGCCGACCGCCACCGACAGCGGCAACAGCAGCGCCTGCAGCGCGATCACATAGGCAGCGGCCAGCGCGATGAAGGGGCCGGAGCGGCGGGTTTGGCTCATGGCCGGCACTTTAGGCGAAAAGCCCGTTAGCGTCCATTTACCGCCGCCCACCGCATTGCCGTGCCGCCGTCGAACTGCCATGAAGGCCATGCTAAGCTTGCGCATCATGGCCAACGATCAACCGTCGTCGCCCCAGCCGGAGCGGCACGTGCTGAAATTCAGCCGTCGCGGGGCCGGCGTGCGGCCGGCGGCATCGGCGCCGCCGCCGGTGGATGATCTCGCCAAATTCGAACGCAGCGCCGAAGCCGACGATTACCGCCATCGCATGATGATGAACACGGCCGCGTTCCTGTTCGTCATCGCGCTGATCGGCGCCGGGCTTTGGCTGGCCGATACCATGGCCTCGATGCGCCGAAACCAAGACTGCGTCCTGGCGGGACACCGCAACTGCACGCCGGTTGAGGTCACCAAGGAGCGCTAATGAAACGGCGCGGACGCGATCCGCCTACGCGAACCGGCCCCGTTAGCCTGTGTTTCCCGTTAAATGCCCGCTGCCATTGAACTTACCCCTACGCTTCGCTATACGGGCAGCCGACTGCATCCCGGTGGAAGGCCGGCCAAGGGGCTGAGGGCGCGCGCCTCACGCGCTTTGGCTGTCTGCTTGCCAGAACTCCAAATCAATCAGAGAGTTACCGATGTCCTCGACGTTTGATACCATTGCCAATATCATCGCCGAGACATGCGATATTCCGCGCGAGACGATTACGCCCGAAAGCCACGCCATTAACGACCTCGGCATCGACAGCCTGGACTTCCTCGACATCGCATTTGCCATCGACAAGGCCTTCGGCATCAAGCTGCCCCTTGAGCAGTGGACGCAGGAAGTCAATGACGGCAAGGCGACGACCGATCAGTATTTCGTGCTTAAGAACCTCAGCGCCCGCATCGACGAGCTCGTCGCTGCCAAGGGAGCCTAACCCCGTGCAGCGTCCATGCGGCTCGAGTATTTTCAACTGATCGACCGGATCGTCGACCTCAATCTCGCCGGATTAACGATCAGGTGCGAGGCGACCGTTCCAACCGCAAGCACGATCTTTGAAGGCCATTTTCCCGGCTATCCGTTGATGCCGGGCGTGCTCCTGATCGAGACCATGGCGCAGACGTCCGGCTGGCTGCTGGTTGCAGCTAACCGGTTCGAACGCATGCCGTTCCTGGCCGCCGTGAAGGACGCCAAGCTGCGCACTTTCGTCACGCCTGGGCAGGTTCTGTCGGCCAACGCAGCGCTCAAACATGAGGGATCGGGCTATGCGATTGCCGAGGCGAACATCGCGGCCGACGGCAATTCCGTGTGCGACGCTACGCTCACTTTTAGCTTAATCGAATTCCCCAACGCCGAGATGCATAAGCGCATGCGCGAAACCGCCGCTAACATCGGTCTGCCGACGGGGGCGCCCGCCGATGGCTGACGGCGCGCGTGAGGCCTGGATCACCGGCATCGGCATCGTTTCTTGCCTGGGCGAAGGGCCGCAGGCGCATTGGCAAAGGCTGATGGCGGCGCACCCAAACGCCGACACCGCGATGTTCGCGCCGTTCATCGTGCACCCGCTGGCACCGATCAATTTCGACGCCCAGATTCCGAAGAAAGGCGATCAGCGCCAGATGGAGCCCTGGCAGCGCATCGGCACCTACGCCGCCGGCCTTGCGCTCGACTCGGCCGGCGTCAAGGGCAAGAGCGACATCCTCTCGCACATGGACATGATCGTCGCCGCCGGTGGCGGCGAGCGCGATTACAGCGTCGACTCGACGATCCTTTCCGGCCTGCCGCGCGCGGAAAATCCCGCCGCCTACCTCAACGAGCAGTTAATGGGAGGCCTGCGGCCGACGCTGTTCCTGGCACAGTTGTCCAATCTGCTCGCTGGCAACATTTCGATCGTGCACGGAGTGACAGGATCATCGCGCACCTTCATGGGCGAGGAGGCCGCCGGCATCGACGCGGTGCGCATCGCGCTCTCGCGCATCGCCTCCGGACAGAGCGACATCGCGCTGGTGGGCGGCGCACATAACGGCGAGCGGCCCGACCTGTTCATGCTGTACGAATTCGGCAGCCTCAATCTGAAGGAGCATTATGCGCCGGTGTGGGAGCGCGGGCACGGCAAGCCGGCCGGTTTTGCGCTTGGGTCGCTCGGCGCCTTCCTGGTGATCGAGGCACGCGACTATGCCGAGGCGCGCGGCGCCAAGCCGTTGGCGAATCTTTCCGCCGCGCTGTCCGACCGCTCCAAGCGCACGCCGGGCAGCGTCACCGCAGGCCTCAGCGGGCTGTGGGACAAAATCAAGGACAAGATCAAAGCTGGCCATGCCGTGGTGCTTTCGGGCGCGACCGGCGCCGAGCCCGCAACCTCTGAGGAGCGGGCCTTTCTGGAGGCCCATTCCGATCTTGCCGTGCGCGCCACCGGCTCATATCTCGGGCATGGGTTGGAGCCGCAATTTCCCATGAATATAGCGCTGGCGGTGGTAACACTCGGCCATGGTAGTCTGTTTCCGCCCTGTGACTCGACCGGACTAGAGCGGCCGATGAACGGGCAAGTGAGCCAGGTCCTGGTGACGAGTGTCGGACATTGGCGGGGCGAAGGCCTCGCGCTGGTCGAGCGGGTGGGCTGAAGGAGGCGAAGCGATGGCATTGATCAAGGACAAAATGGGCCGCCCGATCGTGGTGGTGACGGGCATGGGTATCGTCACTTCGCTCGGCGCCGGCAAGGCCGACAACTGGGCGAAGCTCACCGCTGGCGAATCCGGCATCCACGCCATCACCCGCTTCCCGACCGATGGCCTGAAAACGCGCATTGCCGGCACCGTCGATTTTCTGGGCCCGCAGGAATCCTCGGCCGCCCTGTCGGAGAAATTCGCCGATCTCGCGGCGGAAGAAGCGATCAGCCAATCGGGGATCTCGCGCGGCGATTTTCCGGGCCCGCTGTTCCTGGCAGTGCCGCCAATCGAGGTTGAATGGCCGCAGCGGACCGCGCTCGCCGCCAAATCGGGCGCCAACGACACAGTCTCCTATAGCGACATTCTGCGCGCGAGCTCGCAGTTTCCCGGCTATCACCCGCGCTTCCTGTTCGGCTCGGTGGCCGACAATCTGGCGGAGAAATTCGGCACCAAGGGCTCGCCGATCTCGCTTTCCACCGCTTGCGCTTCGGGCGCAAGCGCGATTCAGCTTGGCATCGAAGCGATCCGGCGCGGCGAGACCGACGCCGCCTTGTGCATCGGCGCCGACGGCTCGATTAGTCCGGAGTCGTTGATCCGCTTTTCGCTGCTGTCGGCGCTGTCGACCGCCAGCAACGACAATCCGCAAGGTGCCGCTAAGCCCTTCGCCAAGAACCGCGACGGCTTCGTTATGGCGGAAGGTGCCGGCGCCGTGGTGCTGGAAAGCCTGCAATCCGCCAAGGCGCGCGGTGCCAAGATCATCGGGGTGCTGGAAGGTTGCGGCGAAATGGCGGACGCTTTCCACCGCACCCGCTCGAGCCCGGACGGCAAGCCGATCATCGGCTGTATCCAAAATGCGCTGAAGGACGCCGGGATTGAGCCCGGCGAGATTGACTACGTCAACGCGCACGGTACTGGCACGCCGGAAAACGACAAGATGGAACATCTCGGTCTGTCAGCTGTGTTCGGTGAGCGCATAAAGGGCATCCCGATTTCCTCTAACAAATCCATGATCGGCCACACCCTGTCGGCGGCGGGCGCGGTCGAAGCGGTATTCACGCTGCTCACGCTGCAGCATCAGCGCATCCCCCCTACCATAAATTACGCGGTGCCGGACCCAGCGATTCCGCTCGACGTCGTGCCCAACAAAGCGCGCGACGCCAAGGTGACTCACGCGCTCTCGAATTCTTTCGGCTTCGGCGGGCAGAATGTCTCGCTGGTGATGGGTCGCGAGCCGGCGTAGCGCGTCGCGCCCGCCCCCACGCCGTCATGCGCGCGCTTCGACTGATCGCCGACCGCAAGCTCGAACTCACCGAGGCGCCCGATCCTTCGCCGCCGAGCGCCGGCGAGGTGCAGGTGCGAATCAAGGCGGTGGCGCTCAATCACCTCGACCTATGGAGCTTTCGCGGCATGGCCTTCGCCAAGCGGCAATTGCCGCTCATCGTGGGCGCGGAGGCAGCGGGCGAGATCGCCAAAGTCGCCAAAGGCGTCAACGACTTCAAGCCCGGCGACAAGGTGGTGATGTACGGCGCCATGACCTGCGGCACCTGCCCCGCCTGCCGCGAGGGCCGCGACAATCTGTGCGAGAATGTCGGCGGCATCATGGGCTTTCATATCGACGGCTTCGCGCGCGATCTGGTCAATATGCCGGCGCGGCTCGTTATCCCGGTGCCCGCCGGGGTGGCTCTGCGCGACGCGGCCTGCGCGCCCATCGCCTTCGGCACCACCGAGCACATGCTGTTCGACAACGCCAAGCTCAAGCCGGGGGAAACCATTCTTGTGCATGCCGGCGGCTCCGGCATTGGCTCGGTGGCGATCAAGATGGCCAAGGCGCTCGGCTGCACCGTCATCACCACCGTCGGCGCCGACGCCAAAGCCGCCAAAGCCAAAGCGCTCGGCGCCGACCACGTCATCAACTACAAGACCGAGCGTTTCGAGGGTGTGACGCGCAAGCTCACCGCCAAGAAGGGCGTCGACGTGGTGTTCGAGCACGTCGGCGGCGAGGGCTTCAACGGTTCCCTGCTCTGCCTCAGGCGCGGTGGGCGCCTTGTCACCTGCGGCTCGACGGCAGGACCGACGGTCACCATCAATCTGATGCAGCTGTTCCAGCAGCAGTATAAAATTTTCGGCTCGTTTGGCTGCGCGATGCGCAATATCCGCGACAGCCTGTCCAAGATCGCCGCCGGCATGACGCCGGTCATCGATACCGAGGTTCCGCTCGCCGACTTCGAGAAGGGCCTGGCGCGGCTGGAAAGCCGGCAGGTGTTCGGCAAAGTCATCGTGACATTCTGATGAGACGGCGCCTGCAGCGGGGCCTGAAAGCCGCGGGCAACACCATTGTCGGTGCGCTCGCGGTAGGACTGCTCAAGTTCTTGCGCCTTTTCGATCCCGACAAACTCGCCGATTTCGCTGGCTGGACGACGCGCACGTTCGGCCCGTGGCTGCCGGAAAATAAAATCGGTCGCGCCAATCTCGTGGCCGCTTTCCCGGAGAAATCGCCCGCTGAAATCGACCGGATCTTGCGCGGGGTCTGGGACAATCTTGGCCGCCTAGCCATCGAATTCGCGCAACTCGACCGCATCTGGGACTGGGATCCGGACTATCCCAACCGCATCAATCGTATCGTGATCACGCGCGAGCAAATCGATCATTACATGGAGCTCGCCAATGACGGTAAACCGGCGCTGGTGTTCGCCGCCCACCTCGCCAACTGGGAGCTGCCAGCGATCTGCGCGGCCACTTACGATCTGGCTAGCGCGGTGCTGTACCGGCGACCGAACGTTCCCGCCATCGATCGCTGGCTCGTTAGGACGCGCAGCGCCAATATGGGTGAACTAATAAACACGGGGCTCGACGCGCCGGTAAGGGTCGCGCAGGCCCTGGAGCGCGGCGCCCATGTCGGCATACTGGTCGATCAGTACTACGTGCGCGGTGTGGAGGTAACGTTCTTCGGCCGCAAGACCAGAGCCAACCCGCTGCTGGCGCGGCTCGCCCGCCATTTTGATTGCCCGATTTACGGCGCTCGCGTTGTCCGGCTACCCGGTCACCGGCTACGGCCGGAGCTTAGCGAGGAGATCGCGCCAGCGCGTGACGCCGACGGCAAGATCGATATCACGGGCACCATGCAGATCGTCACCAACGTGATCGAAGGCTGGATCCGCGAACATCCCGAGCAGTGGCTATGGTTGCATCGGCGCTGGCGGCCGGAAGACGAGCTGCCGGCTAGCGCCCGGTCTTCACCCGCGTCCAAATCCGGTTGATCAGCCGCTGCGCGCGCGGGCCGCGCGCGCCTACGATATAGAGCTTGGCCATGGCGGCCGCGTCCGGATAGACGCCGGGATCGTCGAGTACCTTCTTGTCGATGAATTTCTGGCTCGCCAGATTGCCGTTGGCATAAGCGATCATATTGCTGTTTTTTGCCGCCACATGCGGATCGAGCATGAAATTGATGAAGGCGAGCGCCGCGGCTGGATGGGGCGCGTCCTTCGGGATGGCGAGATTGTCGAACCACATCTGTGCGCCCTCCGTCGGGATCGCATAACCGATCTCGACGCCGTTCTTGGCTTCGAGCGCACGGTTCTTCGCCTGCTTGATGTCGCCTGACCAGCCGACCACAAGGCAGATTTCCCCGCTCGCCAGCGCGTTGAGATATTCCGAGGAATGGAATTTGCGCACGTAAGGCCTGATTTTCAGCATCAGGTCGGCAGCGCGTGCGAGATCCTCCGGTTTGGTCGAGTTCGGATCAAGTCTGAGATAATGCAACGCCGCCGGCAGAATATCGTCGGCGGAATCCAGCATGTGCACGCCGCAATCCTGAAACTTGGAAAGCAGCTCCGGCTTGAACACGACGTCCCAACTGTCAACCTTGGCATTCGGCCCGAGCCGCGCGCGCACTGCTTTGACGCTGTAGCCGATGCCGGTGGTGCCCCACATGTAGTTGACGCCGTACTGGTTGCCGGGATCGTAAACGGAAAGCCGCTTGGCGATTTCCGGCCAGACATTGACCAGATTGGGCAGCTTGCTCTTGTCGAGTTTTTGGAACACGCCGGCCATGATCTGCCGTTCGAGGAAATAGGCGGTCGGCACCACTACGTCGTAGCCGGACTTGCCGGCGAGCAACTTGGTCTCCAGCGTCTCATTGGCGTCGAAGGTGTCGTAGACCACCTTGGTGCCGGTTTCCTTGGTGAATTGCTCTAGCACCTGCGGATTAATGTAATCCGACCAGTTGTAGACATTGACCACGCGCTCTTGCGCGCCAACGGGCACAACAACCACGATGCCGACGGCCACGGCCAGGGCGGCGATCGCGAATGCATGTCGCATGGCAATCCTTGGGATATTCAGCTCTTGGTCGGAAGGCCCGCTGCCTTCCAGGCGATGATGCCGCCTGCGAGGTGCGCCTTGTAAGGATAGCCCTGGTCCTGGGCGGCGAGAGAGGCGGTGACCGAGCGGCGGCCGGAGCGGCACGCAAACACCACCTGCTTGCTTTGCGGGTCCGGAACGGCGGCGGGATCAAATTGCGACAACGGCACAATCACCGCGTCCGGGTAGCTCTCCACCGCGGTTTCGTTCGGCTCACGCACGTCGACCAGCAGCATGCGGCCCTCACGCAAGCCGGCGGCGACCTGTTCGGGGGTCAGGTTCTCGACCTCATCGGCGCGTGCGATCTCATCAGCCATGACGCAACTCCTTACCCGGCCCGAGTTTTAGCCGCATTTGGCGCGTCCCGCACCTGACATTTAGCGCCCGGGGTCAAACGGCGACCTGGGTTCCCACCTCCACCACGCGGCCGGTAGGAATCTGAAAGAAGTCAGTGGCGTCGCTGGCCGAGCGCGCCAGCGCGATGAACAGATGATCCTGCCAACCCGGCATGCCCGACTGCGGCGACGGCTTGAGGGCGCGACGCGACAGGAAGAACGACGTCGACATGATGTCAAATTGCCAGCCCAACTTGCGTGCCACCGCCAGCGCCTTCGGCACGTTGGGCTGCTCCATGTAGCCAAACTTCAGCGACACGCGCGAAAAATGCGGCGACAGTGGCGTGATCTTGACCCGGTCGTCCTCCGGCACGCGTGGCGTATCGGCGGTGACAATGGTGAGGATGACGTTGTGCTCGTGCAGCACCTTGTTGTGTTTGAGATTGTGCAGCAGCGCGGTCGGCGCGAATTCTGGATCGCTGGTGAGAAATACCGCCGTGCCCGGCACGAAATGTGGCGGCTTCTTTTCGAAATTGCGGAACAGCGTGTCGAGCGGCACTTCGATGCGCCGCGTTTTGTTGGCGAGGATACTGGTGCCACGCCGCCAAGTCACGATCAGCGTCACCATGGTGAAGCCGAACAGAAGCGGCAGCCAAGCGCCTTCGAACAATTTCATGAAGTTGGCGGAGAAAAAGGTGACGTCCACGACGACGAAAGGAACGATCAGGGCAAGCGCCTGCCACAGCTTCCACTTCCACAGCTTCCAGACCACAAAGAAGGCAAGGAAGCCGTCGACCACCATCGTGGTCGCCACCGCAATGCCGTAGGCCGATGCCAGGTTGCTCGAGGTGCGGAACAGCCCGACCAGCAACAGCACGCCAATCAATAAAATCAGCGTGACGCGCGGAATATAGATCTGGCCGGCATAAGACGCCGACGTGTGTAGGATGGCGAGCCGCGGCAACAGTCCAAGCCGGATCGCTTGATGCACCAGCGAATAGGCGCCGGTGATGACGGCCTGGCTGGCAATCACGGTGGCGGCGGTCGCCAACACCACCATCGGCAGAATGAAATCGTCCGGCACCAGGCGATAAAACGGACTCGCGATGGCGGTCGGATCGGCCAGTACCTTGGCGCCCTGCCCGAAGTAATTGATCAGCAGCGCCGGAAGCACGAGGCCGAACCAGGCCCCCTGAATCGGCTTGCGGCCGAAATGGCCGAGATCGGCGTAGAGCGCCTCGCCGCCGGTCACCACCAGGAATACCGCGCCAAGCGTAATCAGCGCGATCACGCCATGCGAGACCATGAATGAAATGGCGAACCAGGGATTGATGGCGAGCAGCACATGAGGATCGTCATGGATATGGGCGACACCGGCAGCGGCAATGGTGACGAACCACACCACCATGATCGGGCCGAACAGAGCGGCGACCTTCGCGGTGCCCCGCGATTGCACGGAAAACAGCGCAACAAGAATCGCGACTGCAAGCGGGGCGACATAAGACTCGAAAGCCGGGCTTACAATCTTGAGACCTTCGACTGCCGACAACACCGAGATGGCCGGCGTAATCATGGAATCGCCGAGGAACATCGCCGCGCCGATGATACCGGCCAAGTAGACGAACCCGGCGCGACGACCGAGTGCACGCGACGCCAGCGCCATCAACGACAGCGTGCCGCCTTCCCCGTTGTTGTCGGCACGCAGCAGCGTCAGAATATATTTTGCCGTAATGACAATAATCAACGACCACAGGATCAATGACAGCACGCCGAGCACAATCTCGCGGGTCACGACATTATCGGTTGCCGCGGCCATCGCCGCCTCGCGGAACGCGTAAAGCGGGCTGGTGCCGATGTCGCCATAGACGACGCCGACGCAGCCGAGCGCCAGCGCCCAGAACCTCGGCTGGCCCGGCTGATGCGACCCGTTCAATGCGGGATCGAAGTTTCCCGAAATGGTGGAGGAGGACATGAATCTTGTCCGGCAAACATCGATGGCAGGTTTATTGCAATGCAACAATTTACGTGGGGTGGCCTTATACATCCGCGCTAGCCACCTGTGTTGTCAAACTTGCAAGCAAAATCCGCCTACCTATGCAGAATTGCCATAGGATCGTTTAATTTTATTATTCTGAATCAGATACTTGCGGAATTTTCCGGAAGCGAAATACGATTTGGCCGACCACCCGCTTTTACGGCTCCGATATGTCGGGTTTCTGCCGTCAGACGGTAACCTGCGTGCCAACTTCGACCACCCGGCCGGTGGGGATTTGGAAGAAGTCGGTAGCGTCGTTGGCCGAACGCGCCAGCGCAATGAACAGGCGGTCCTGCCAGCCCGGCATGCCCGACGTCGGCGACGGCTTGAGCGCGCGCCGCGATAGGAAGAATGAGGTCGACATGATGTCGAACTGCCAGCCGTGCTTGCGCGCGATCGCCAGCGCTTTCGGCACGTTGGGCTGTTCCATGTAACCGAACTTCAGCGATACGCGCGAAAAATGCGGCGACAACGGCGTGATCTTGACACGGTCGTCTTCCGGCACGCGCGGCGTATCGGCGGTGACAATGGTGAGGATGACGTTGTGTTCGTGCAGCGCCTTGTTGTGCTTGAGATTATGCAGCATTGCGGTCGGGGCAAATTCGGGATCGCTGGTGAGGAACACCGCGGTGCCCGGCACGACATGCGGCGGCTTCTTTTCGAGATTGCGGAACAGCGTATCAAGCGGCACTTCGGTGCGCCGCGTCTTGTCGAACAGGATGGCGGTGCCACGACGCCAGGTCATCATGATCAGGATCATGACCAAACCGAACAGCACCGGCAGCCACGCCCCTTCGAACAATTTCATCGAGGTCGCGACCAGAAACGCCGCATCGACAATGATAAATGTCGACATCAGTAGGACGACGGCCCAAGGGTGCCATTTCCACAACCGCCTGACCACGATGAACGCAAGAATGCCGTCCACCACCATTGTCAGCGACACCGCCAGGCCGTAAGCCGCCGCCAACGCGCTCGAGGTCCGGAACAGCCCGACCAGCAGCAGCACGCCGACCAGCAGCGCCATGTTCACCCGCGGCATGTAGATTTGCCCATGGCGCTCGGCCGAGGTGTGACGGATCGCAAGGCGCGGCAACAGCCCAAGCTGGATGGCCTGGCGGGTCAGCGAATAGGCGCCGGTAATCATCGCCTGGCTGGCGATCACGGTCGCGGCAGTTGCCAGCACCACCAATGGCAGCAGCAGTTGTTCCGGCACCAGACGGTAGAACGGGTTCTCGATCGCGACCGGATTGGCGAGCACCAGCGCGCCCTGCCCGAAATAATTCAAGACCAGAGCCGGAAGTACCAGACCGAACCAAGCCCCCTGGATCGGCTTGCGGCCGAAATGGCCGAGATCGGCGTAGAGCGCCTCGCCGCCGGTGACGACCAAAAAAACAGCACCGAGCGTAATCAGTGCGATCACGCCATGCGAGACCATGAATGAAATGGCGAACCAGGGATTGATGGCGAGCAGCACATGAGGATCGTCATGGATATGGGCGACACCGGCAGCGGCAATGGCGATGAACCAACATGCCATCACCGGTCCAAAATAGGTTGCAACCCGCGCGGTCCCGCGGCTCTGCGCCGAAAACAAAGCGATCAGGATCACAACCGTGAGCGGCACCACCGAATGCTCGAAAGCCGGGGTAACAAGCTTCAGACCCTCGACCGCGGACAACACGGACAGCGCCGGCGTAATCAGCGACGCGCCGTAAAACATCGATGCGCCCACGATACCGAGAAACAGAACCATGGGTGTACGTCGCCCGATCGCGCGGAAGGCCAGCGCGGTCAGCGACAGCGTGCCGCCTTCCCCGTTGTTGTCGGCGCGCAGCAGCGTCAGAACATATTTTGCCGTAATGACAATAATCAACGACCACAGGATCAGCGACAGCACGCCAAGCACGATGTCGGCGGTGACGATCTCCTCGCCCGCCGCCGCGGACGCCGCCTCGCGAAAGGCGTAGAGCGGGCTGGTGCCGATGTCGCCATAGACGACGCCGACGCTACCCAGTGACAAAGCGACGAAGCTCGGGGGCGCTTCCTTGCCGGTACCCGCAAGGTCGGCCTCGACGGAAACTGCCGTCTCGTTCACGCCATCATTCATCGATGTTGTTTCGGTCCGCCGTCGGGCTGGAAGGCGCGGCTTATATCACCGCAACGGGCGACACAATACCGGCGTTTTACGCCGTCCACCGGCCATGGAAGCCGGCCGAGGCCCGGAATTCGGACGTATTAGGGGGTGAAATTGGCAGGAATCGGCGGCGCTTCCCGCATCAGGGTAATGGTCACCCTGCGGTTCGGCGACATGGAGGGATTGTCAGCGAACAACGGATCGGTATCGGCCTTGCCGGCGACCTGAAAGATATGCTCCGACGGAAGGCCTTCGGCGGCGAGAACCTGGCGTACGGCATTGGCGCGGTCGGCAGACAGTTCCCAGGCGCCGTAGCCGGGCGTGGCTGGCACCTTGCTGGCGGCAGTGTGGCCGGTGATGGAGACGCGATAGGGCATCGCTTTGAGCGCCGGAGCAATTTTCTGAATCAACTTGCGGGTGCGCTCATAGGGTTCCTTGCGGCCGTCCGGAAACATCGAGCGGCCATCCTGGTCGACGATCTCGATGTTGAGACCCTCTTTGGTCTCCTCGACCATGATGTTCTTGGATGCCTCGGTGATCTCCGGCATATCCTGCAACGCTTGGCGCACCGAGGCGGCAGCGAGCGCGAAGTCGCGATCCTGCTTGAAACGCGCGCCATAGGTATGCTGACGGTCGTGCTCGTCGGGTGACGGTGTGGCGGAGGCCTCCTTCGGATCAACATGGGCGGCATTCTTGAGCCGCGGCCGCGTCGGCAGGCCGAGCACTTCGATGATGCCGGAATAGCGCACACGGTCCTGCACGCCGAAGGCGTCGCGCATGGAGCCGGCGACGACTTGAAGCTTGGCTTGGTCCTGGGTGGAAAAGGCGACCAGCATCACGAAGAAACTGACCAGAAGCCCCATGAGGTCGGCGAAGGTGACGAACCAGCCGTGACCGCTGCCGTGTCCCGCATCTTTTCGCCGCGCCATGATACGCCTTCACTTGCGGGGCGGCTTAAGCAGCCACCGGCTCCGCTTCTTCCGCTACGCCTTCGCCTTCACTGTGGCGGTGCTTCTCGGGCAGATAGGCAAGAAGCATTTCGCGCACCAAAGTTGGACTCTTGGCCTCGCGGATCATCAGGATGCCGTCGATGATGAGCGTGCGGTTGATCTCTTCGTCCACCAGCTTGAGATGCAGCTTGTCGGCGATCGGCAGGCACAACAGGTTGGCGAGCGCGGCGCCGTAGAATGTCGCCAGCAGCGCCACCGCCATGAACGGGCCGAGCTTGGAAGGATCGGTCATATTGGCGAACATCTGCACCATGCCGATCAGCGTGCCGATCATGCCGAAAGCCGGCGCACAATCCCCGATCGCGCGGTATATCTTCTGGCCTTCGTCGAGATGGGTAAGGAAATTGTCGCGGTCGCGTTCGAGATTGTCGCGGATGAAGGAGGTATCGTAGCCGTCAGCGACGAAGCGAATACCTGTGGCGAGGAACGCGTCCTCAATCTCGACTTTCTCCAGGCCGATTGGCCCCTGCTTGCGGGCGATCTCGGCGAGGCCGGCGAGTTCGTCGACCAGGTCGCGCTGGCTCATGCGGCGCAGCGAGAAGGCGAATTTGGCGCCGAGCGGCAGGCCATGAAAGATGGAGGCCAGCGGGAAGCGGATCAGCGTGGCGGCAAAGGAGCCGCCGAAGATCACGATGAACGCATGCATATCGACGAACATACGCAGGTCGCCGCCCAGCATGATCAGCGTGGCGAGCACCGCCGCACCGGCCAGCAGGCCTAGACCTGTTGCGATATCCATAACTTGACCCCACCAACGCCGACAACTTGCGGAGAACCGCCTCCGGAATCCGACCCTAGACGGGTGGCGTTAATCGGCGGTAAAGCCTAACCGTTGGTGAAAGAAAAACCGCCCGCCGAGGGCCCTGTTAGCCCCCGTGACCAGCCGCCAAAATGCTGTAAATATCACGGCAAGCGGCCCTGTTGCCCACGGCACCTGGTTAAGAGCCGTTAAGAATTGGAGGAGTGCGACCCATGCGAGAGATCGGCCATTTCATCGGCGGCAAGGAGGCGAAGGGGACTTCCGGGCGTTTCGGCGATATTTTCAATCCCAATACCGGCGAGGTGCAGGCCAAAGTCGCGCTCGCCAAGCATTCCGAAGTCGAGCACGCCATCGCCAACGCCGCGGCTGCGCAACCAGGCTGGGCGGCGACCAATCCGCAGCGGCGCGCGCGGGTCATGTTCAAGTTTCTCGAGCTGGTGCAGAAGGATTTCGAAAACCTCGCCAAGCTGCTCTCTGCCGAGCATGGCAAGGTTTTGAGCGATGCGCGCGGCGACGTGCAGCGCGGCGTCGAAGTCGTGGAATTCGCCTGCGGCATTCCGCATCTGATGAAGGGCGAATACACCGAAGGCGCCGGCCCTGGCATCGATCTTTATTCAATGCGCCAGCCGCTCGGCGTGGTGGCCGGCATTACGCCATTCAATTTTCCGGCCATGATCCCGATGTGGAAATTCGCACCGGCGATCGCCTGCGGCAATGCCTTCATCCTCAAGCCGTCCGAGCGCGATCCAGGCGTGCCGATGCGGCTCGCCGAACTGATGATCGACGCAGGGCTGCCGCCCGGCATCCTCAATGTCGTCAACGGCGACAAGGAAGCGGTGGATACGCTGCTTAACGATCGCCGCGTGAAGGCAATCGGTTTCGTCGGCTCCTCGGCGATCGCGGAATACATCTATACGACGGCTTGCGCCAACGGCAAGCGCGTGCAGTGCTTCGGCGGCGCCAAGAACCACATGATCGTGATGCCGGACGCCGACATGGATCAGGCGGTCGATGCGTTGATCGGTGCCGGCTACGGCTCGGCCGGCGAGCGCTGCATGGCGATCTCGGTGGCGGTGCCGGTCGGCAAAAAGACCGCCGACATCCTAGTGGAGAAGCTGATCCCGCGGGTGGAAGGCCTGAAGATCGGCCCCTCCTCGGACGACAAGGCCGACTACGGCCCGATGGTGACCAAGGAGCTGCTCAACAAGGTGCGCGGCTATATCGACACCGGCGTCAAGGAAGGCGCCAAGCTGGTCGTGGACGGACGCGGATTCAAGTTGCAGGGCTATGAGAACGGCAATTTCATCGGCGGCTGCCTGTTCGACGAAGTCAAGCCGGACATGAAGATCTACAAGGAAGAGATTTTCGGGCCGGTGTTGTCAGTGGTGCGCGCCAAGGATTACGAGGAAGCGGTGCGGCTCCCCTCCGAGCACGACTACGGCAACGGCGTCGCCATCTTCACCCGCGACGGCGACGCCGCGCGCGACTTCACCAACCGCGTGGAGGTCGGCATGGTGGGGGTGAATTTCGCGATTCCCGTGCCGCTGTCCTATTTCACCTTCGGCGGCTGGAAGCGCTCCGGCTTCGGCGACCTCAATCAGCACGGACCGGATTCGATCCGCTTCTACACCAAGACCAAGACCGTGACGTCGCGCTGGCCGTCCGGCATCAAACAAGGCGCCGAATTCGTCATCCCGACCATGAAATGAGGTCGAAAATCCAGAATGAGGCTGGCTTGGATCGCCGGAAGCTTGCTCATGACACCTTTGTTGGCAGGATGCGCCAGCGAGCAGCTTGCGGCAACGGATACAGCATCAAGCCTCGATATGAACGGTCGATGGATCCTGTCGGCGCCCAACGCGCCGAGCTGCGGCATGATGTTCGAAACCGCGGCGGATGGGATACAAGGCGCCATAAGGCCGGAAGGCGGCTGCCCGGGTGAATTATTCAAGAGCCGGCGCTGGCAGCTCGCGCAAGGTCAGCTCACGATCAACGACCACGAAAACCAGCCGTTGGCGCAACTCAAATTCGCCGCCGGTCATTTCGAAGGCCAATCCACCGATGGTTTGCCGGTGCGGCTCACGCACTAAGTCAGTTCAACCGACAGGAACCCTATGGCCGAATTTCAGCTTTATTGCTTCGCCCAGTCCGGCAACGCCTACCGCGCCGCGCTGATGCTCAATCTGATCGGCGCCGACTGGGAGCCGGTCTGGATCGATTTCTTCGCCGGCGGCGCCACGCGCAAGCCGGAGTACCGCGACGAGATCAACGAGATGGGCGAGGTGCCGGTGCTGGTGCACGGCAAGAAGAAGCTCACGCAATCGGCCGTCATCCTTACCTACCTCGCCGATTTGACCGGCAAGTTCAAGCCGCAAGGCGAGGACGAGAAACTGGAGGCGCTGCGCTGGATCATCTTCGACAACCAGAAGGTCAACGGCTTTCTCGGGCCGTACCGCTTCCTGAAGAATTTCGCTCCGAAGCCGGGCGACCCGGCGGTGATGGCATTCATGAAAGCGCGCATCGACAGCGCGCTCGCCATCGTCAACAAGCGGCTGACGGGGCGGCAATTTCTGGTGAGCGACAAGCCGACCATCGCCGATATTTCGATGACGGCCTATTTCTACTACCCGCCCGAGGAATTCGGCTTCGACATTCCCAAGGAGCATCCGGCGATCAAGGCCTGGATGGAGCGCATGAAGGCGCTGCCCGGCTGGGCGCATCCTAACGACCTGATGCCCGGCCATCCCTTCGGCACGCGGCCGGCGAATTAGGGCATGCACGCATAAATCGATATGGGTGAGCCGCGGTCGGTCTATGTCCGCCTTGCCCCCGAAAGCGGACATCCGACGCATGAGATGGCATGTCCGCTAGGTGCAACATGCGGACTCATGCAGTGCAAGATTATCGGAAGGAAACCCCAATTTGTTTTTGGCCGCGCCATACGAGATGGCATGACCGGTTAATTTGATAACTTTTGGCTACGAGCATAAAACTATCGGGAACCCCAAGAGGACTGGAAACTTCGAGACATGCGCCGTTGGAGGAAATATTGCGGATCACGCAATTGATCGCGCCCCCATGCTCAAATGCGATCGTCGCAGCCTTTAGCTTTCGAGCTCTTTGGCTCTTTCGACGATTTACGGTAGCCATAATACAAAGGCCTCCGTTGCCCCGCGGTGGCGGGGGCCGTCAGTTTTCTCCTTCTGGACAAGGGTTATAAGCGCAAGATCCTCTTGCGCCGCATGACCGTACCATAGAAAATGACAGTAACAGTTTCTCTAAAAATTATAATAAATGAACCGTGAACAAACGCCCGGCAGTAGTTCGCGAACGACGCAGTGCCATCACTCCGGTGCCGCCCAATGTCCGCGGTTACTCCAATAGCGGACAAACGCGGGCGCAACAGGGTTGTCCGTTAAGTGCCAATAGCCGACATGAAGGACGATTACGAGCGTTCAGGAAGTAGCGCGGCCGCGCGGGGCAAAATCACCCTGATTTCGGTGAACTCGCCCGGCTCCGTATCGACCTCAATAGACCCGCCATGTTGCTTGACGATGATGTCGTGGCTGATGGACAGGCCCAGCCCGGTCCCTTCGCCGGCAGGTTTGGTCGTAAAGAATGGATTGAACATATTTCCCTTCACGTCGGGCGGAATTCCCGAACCGTTGTCACGGATCCTTATCTCCACGCTGTTGCCCAGGTTTATGGTCGCAGCCGCGAGGCTCGGCTCATAGTCGCCGGCATTCGCTTCGGCTTTGCGCTTCGTGGCCGCATAGAATCCGTTTGAGATCAGGTTGAGCAGCACGCGGGTTATGTCCTGCGGGAAGACGTCGACCTCGCCGGCGGATGGATCCAGCGACCTCTCCAGGGTGATATTGAAGCCGTGCTTCGCGGCCCTGGCGCCGTGATAAGCAAGGTTGAGGCTCTCCTCGACCAGGGCGTTGATATCCACCAGTCGGTGCCCACCGGAATCTTCGCGCGAGTGCAGCAGCATGTTCTTGACGATTGAATCAGCGCGCTTGCCGTGCTGCACGACCTTATCGAGATTGCCCTGCAGCATATCCGCGATCTCGCTGATCTGTGCTCGTAGCTTGTCGTCGAGAGGTCCGGCAAGCCCCTGGCGCAATTCGCCAATGAGCTCGACGGAGATCGCCGAGAAGTTGTTAACGAAATTGAGTGGATTCTTGATCTCATGGGCGATGCCGGCGGTCAGCTGACCGAGCGAGGCGAGTTTCTCGGTCTGCACCAGGCGGTCCTGCGTGGTGCGCAAGTCCTGCAGCGAGGCGGCCAATTCGCGCGTGCGGGCCTCAACACTTTCAAACAACCGCACGTTCTCAATTGCGATTGCCGCCTGGTCGGCGAAGGTTGTAACCAGTTCGACTTGCCTGTCGGTGAAGGGGCGCACCTCGTTACGGGTCAAGATCAACACGCCGATCGGGGCTTTTTCGCGCAGCATGGGAACGCACAGAATCGTGCGATAATCACCCAGTCGCTGCGCCTCAACCTGGGTGTATTCCGGATCGACTGTTACGTCGGCGATGTGGATGACACGCCCTTCGAGCAGTGCGCGCCCGGATGCTGAGCCTCTTTCGGCCTTGATCGGAACATCTTTGATATAATCCATAAATTCACGAGTAAACCCGTAAGCCTCGGTTCGGTAGAAGGCTCCATCTTTCTCGCGGAGAATGGTGGCCTTGTCGGCATCGCAGAACTGAGCAGCTGATTCGATGAGGGTCGGGAGTACCGCCCGCAAATCAAACGCCGAGCGACTGATCACTTTCAACACGTCGGCGGTCGCCGTTTGTTGCTGGAGCGATTCCGAAAGATCGCGCGTGCGCGCTTGAACCTCATCGAACAATCGCACGTTCTCGATCGCAATCACGGCCTGGTCGGCAAAGGTCGTTGCAAGCTCTATCTGCTTTTCTGTAAACGGGTTCACCTCATCGCGGGTAAGCGCGAAGACACCAATCACTGTTCCCTCGCGCAATAGAGGTACGCCGAGGTTAGTTCGGTATCCGAATGCCTTTTGATAGCCTGTCGCCTTGTATTCAGGATCAGCCAGCACGTCCGGAATATGGACAGTTTTTCCTTCCAGCACGGCTCGCCCAGTAACGCTACCCCGATCCGGACGTATTGGGTGTTCGAGCGCGTATTGTTGCGCTTCGCGCGAGAAGCCATAGCTTGATCCGAAGCGTAACAGGTCCCCGTCGCGTCGAAAAACAACGCCTCTATCGGCGCCGCAAAGTCGGGCAGCTGACTCGGTCAGGGTGTCGAGCACGATTGGCAAATCGAACGTCGACCGGCTTATAACCTTGAGCACGTCGGCGGTGGCGGTCTGCTGCTGCAACGATTCCCGCAGCTCGCTGAGCAGTCGCGTGTTCTCGATGGCAATGACGGCCTGCGCGGCAAAATTCGACACCAGTTCGATCTGCTTGTCGGTAAACGGCCGCACTTCCTGGCGATAAATGGCGATCACACCGATCAGCGCACGCTCTTTAAGCATCGGCACCATTAAAATGGTTCGGGCACGGCCGAATTTAATGATTGGCTCATCGGGATATTCCGCGGGGAGGTCCGCGATGTGCACGATCTCCTTCGTCTCGGTAATGCGGTAGAGGCTTGTCGCTGATCGTGGAATTAATGGGTCGCGTTGGTTCGCTGCGCGATATTCTGGCGGCGCATTGTATAGAGCAGCGCGCCGAAACGTGTCACCCTCGAACAGTGCGAGGGTGCCGAAGTTTGCTTCGCAGATTCGAACTGCGTTTTCTAGCATCGCATTGAAGACCGGCTCAAGCTCGCCGGGCGAGCTTGAGATGACCTTGAGCACCTCCGCGGTCGCCGTCTGCTGCTCTAGCAACTCGGTCAAATCGTCGGTGCGCTGGCGCAGTTCGTTGAGCAGGCGGGCATTCTCGATAGCGATGACGGCCTGGGCGGCGAAGTTCTGTACCAGTTCGATCAGCTTGCCAGTGAAGGGGCGGACTTCCTGGCGATAAATGGCGATCGCACCGATCACCTCGTTCTCTTTAAACATCGGCACGGCCAAAACCGTCCGGGCGCCAGCAATATCGACCATGGGGAGTATCGCCGGGTCGCGTTCGATATTGGCTTCGTCTTCCCTGGTGTCGGCAATGTGTAGCACCTGCTTCGTTGCGATAAGACGACGGAGCGGGTGTTTCGGGCCGCAGGGGATGAGCGGGTCGCGCCGGCGAAATTCTTCCCATGCGGGCAACCCGCCATACACTGCCGCGACCCGCCACTCATCTCTGTCGTATAGGAGGAGATTTCCAAATTGGGCTGCGCACAGGCGGGTGGCGTTCTTCAACACGCCTTGGAACACCGGCGCCAGATCGTCTGGTGAACTTGAGATAACGCTTAACACTTCCGCGGTTGCGGTCTGCTGCTCGAGCGATTCGCGCAGCTCGTTGAGCAGCCGCGTATTCTCGATGGCGATGACCGCTTGGGAGGCGAAGTTTTGTACCAGCTTGATCTGTTTGTCAGTAAAGGGCCGCACTTCCTGGCGATAGATTCCAATGACCCCAACCAGCTCATTATCCTTCAACATCGGAACGGCAATCAGCGTTCGTGCCCCTGCCAACTGGACAATGGCTGCCGTGGCGGCAACACCCTCCGCCTGCATGTCGGCGATGTGAATGACCTGCTTGGTCTGTTTGACGCGATCAAGGTCCGATCCTGACGGCGGCCGAAATACAGGTTCGTGCCGCCGATGTTTGAGATATTCCTCCGACGCACCGTAGGAAGTAACGAATCGGAGCGCATCACCCTCGCACAGGAGTAGGTTCCCAAATTTTGCTCCGCAAATCCGCACCGCGTTCTCCAGCATGGCGCTAAATACTGGTTCCAGTTCCCCGGGCGAGCTTGAAATGACCTTCAGCACCTCCGAGGTCGCGGTCTGCTGCTCCAGGGATTCGGAAAGATCATCGGTGCGCTGGCGCAGCTCGTTGAGCAGGCGCGTGTTCTCGATGGCAATAACCGCCTGGCCGGCGAAATTCTGCACCAACTCGATTTGCCGATCGGGGAAGTGCCCGGTTTGAGCCCGCCCAATGACAATCGATCCAATTGGTTTGCCTTCCCGCAGCATGGGGACTGCCAGGAGGCTGCGATACTCTGCCCCGGTCCCGCTCAACGTGGCTTCGAGCTTGTACTCTTTGTCAAGGCGAGTGTCGGGAATCTGCGCGACCGCACCGTTAAGAATTGAGCGTCCCGCGGCACTATCTTGGTTCGGCGCTGCCGGGAAAGCGCTTCTCGCCGCTTCGACCCCCTTAGAATCCATTTGTGTGTACGCGACAAGGTGCACCCGTTCGCCATCGTACTGGAAGAGGTTACAGAACTCAGCCGAACAGAGCCGCGCGGCGCTCGCCGCAATCATGTCGAACACCGGCTGCGCATCGGTCGGCGAAGTGCGAATGATGCGAAGAATCTCGGCGGTCGCGGTCTGCTGTTCACGCGCCTCGTCGCGCTCGCGCTTTAGGCGATCAAATTGTTCCGGCCGGTGGTCAGTCGATGCGGATACGCTCGGCGCTTTGCGACCCTTGGGCCGAATCGGGCTACGGCCTCCGCCTTTAACCGGCTGGCCGCTTGCTCCACCACGCCGTTTCATGTCGCGCCCCTTAGGCGTTCACGACGACGCTCAATTTTACCAAGTTCCAGCGGCTACGTCATGTCCGCTTCGGGTCAAAAGCGGACAAACCGTCCCCGGCCAAAATCGACCTTCGTCCGCTGTTGGTCCGAGAGCGGACAAACGCGGGCGCAACCGGATTGTCCGCTAAGTGCCATACGCAGACATTCCGGAGCGTCGCGATAAATGGCCGGGCCAACCGGCCCGCGCGCAAGAGGCTTCATGGCGTGAAAATAATCGCCGCGTCAATCCTGCGCTTCAAAATCTTCGTAGTGCATCTTAGTCTGCGACTCGATCAAGTCGAGCATCCCGTTTGCATTTTTTGCCTTCACTAAGATCTTTGATGCCTTTTTGAAGGCTTCACCGAAAATTCCGCGACTATTGAGCGGACAGACCATGAGACAGATCTTGCA
>CAZLWN010000018.1:0-38407 GCA_964563195.1 uncultured Undibacter sp.
TTGAAGCGGCTTTCAATATTTTGCCCGAGCACTCCCGCTCTGTCCTTTTCCAAAGGATGTTGACGATCGTGTATTTGGCGCAGGACAGCGAGCTGCACCTCAAGTCGAACGATGCAAACACGCAAACGCCAACTGATCGGTCTGGGCAACCAAAAAATAAAACAGAAACCGCGCCGACCTGAGTGGACACACATCGTTCCAACCATTGTGCGAAATTGGATTGGATCTCGGCGTGGGAAAACCGGGCGACCGCGATTGGGATGACCGCCAGGACTATCAATATCCTGGCTACAGTCCGGCTCGCAAATTCGTCTATTAGGCGCTTAAACTTTGCCGGGCGCTGTCAACCACCGCCAAAAGCTCTGTAGTTTATTCGCCAAATCTTCTGATCTTCGCCGGTTGTGCACAGAGCGCGGTTGTTAATTTAGCTTGCTCTGACATAATCACTTTCATAGTATCATCCGATTTTGCGGCGCAGCGCAGGAGGCTTCGTGAAGATACCGAAGTCAAATCGAGCCAAAAATCAAATCTTAGACGATCGCGGGTTGGCGTTCGCCGTCTATATTATGTATTTCTTTGGGTATTTCACGGGTCTTACCGCAATTATTGGCGTTGTAATTGCGCACTTGCAAGCGCCGTCAACTGAACCTGCAATGAAAACTCACTATACCTTTCAAATAAGAACGTTTTGGGTCGGACTACTTTATGTGCTCGTCGGTGTCGCTCTCTTATTTCACATCATCGGTGGTTTCATTCTCTTGTGGGGATTTGTTTGGTCGCTCATACGAAACATAAAAGGAATATTGGCTCTCAATCGCAACGAACAGATCCCGAATCCTGAGTCTTGGCTGTTCGGCGACTAGTCGAATTTGCGCCGATCCCGCTCAACCATTCCGAAACTCTGCACGCGTTTCGCCATCTCCTTTGAGATCGGCAAGCTTCGTGCACAAAGATGCTTAATTTGATTTTCTGTGTGTACCGTATTTATCGGACTTAGCGCGCGGGCGATCGGACTTATGGCCAGTTTGCTTGCGCATC
The DNA here is from genome assembly GCA_964563195.1 of uncultured Undibacter sp. Classification (GTDB taxonomy): domain Bacteria; phylum Pseudomonadota; class Alphaproteobacteria; order Rhizobiales; family Xanthobacteraceae; genus Pseudolabrys. The sequence goes on from CAZLWN010000018.1 coordinate 1,039, forward strand.
TCGCCGCGCGTCTTGGCGATTACCGAATTCAACTCGCCGCCATAGATGAAGATCGATGCGCAAACGTAAAGAAACACCAGCGCGATCATCGCGGAGGCTAAGCCCGCATACATCGACACATAGGCAAAGGCAAAACTGGCGAGATAGCGCCCGAAGGCAGTTCCGCTTATCAGCCACAACAACAGGGTGGCGACGATGCCCGGCGCGATGTCGGCGAATCGGCGTGTTCCGGCCGGCAGCCAGCGGTGCAGAATCGCAAGCGCGATCACCAGCACCACCACCGCCACCGCGTAGCGCGCGAAATTGATCAGGTTGCTGAACGGTGCCAGCTGCGGCAGGTAATGGACCAGCTTTTCCCAGATCAGCGGCGCCAGCACCACCAGGAACGAGAACGCCAGGATCGCGACTGCGCCGACCAGCACGTATAAGATCGATTCTAACCGCAGTATCCACCAGGCGCGCGGCTCAAGCGCGCTATAGGCACGGTTGAGGCCGATGCGCAGGCTTTCCACCCCGCTCGAGGCGAAATAGACCGCAAACAGAACGCCAAAAGCGAGCACGTCGCCGCGCATACTCGTCAGAACGCCGGTCATGTCCAGCGCGATCGGCGCGGCCACTTCCTTCGGCCAGGCTTCCAGCAGCAGCCGTGCGGCCTCGTGGGCAAGCTCTTTGGAGCCGAGGAGGAAGCCGGCCAGCGCGGTGACCACGATCAGGAATGGGAACAAAGCCATCAGGGTGGAGAGCGCGATGTGGCTGGCGATCGCCCAGCCGTCATCGGCGTTAAATTGCCGGAAAGCTTCGACCATGATCCGAAACGACGATTTGAGAACGTGCAAAGGCCAGCTCCTGACGGACCGCCTTTCAAATCATCCATCGGCGCAAGCTTTGCAAGGGTTGACATTCCCTCTGCTGGTGCCCGCGCAAGCGGGGACCTAGTCCTTGGCGCTTTTGGCTGGATTTCCGCGGTCGCGGGAATGCGCGGGCTGTAACTACGCCGCCTGCACGTTGGCAAGGAATTGCCGTACTTCCGCTTCCAGGCTTTCGGCCTCGACCGCGACGGCGTCGGCCAGTCCCTTGACGTCGCCGGCGGTGGTGCGGGCATCGGTGGTGACGCCGGCGACCCGGACCATGGCCTCAGCGCCAGTGCGTGCCTCCCCCGAGGCGCGGCTGACGCCCTCGGCGATCGAGGCCACCGCCGAGTTTTGCTGGTCGACGGTGACCGCCACCATGGTGGCGATGGTGGACATTTCACGGATGATGGCGTTGACCTGCTCGATCGCCTGTGCGGCGTCAGCGGCGGCCGACTGGATCGAGCCGATCTGCTCGGCAATCTCCTCAGTGGCCTTGGCGGTTTGTCCGGCCAACGATTTCACCTCGGCCGCGTCGACCGCGAAGCCCTTGCCGGATTCGCCGGCGCGGGCGGCTTCTATGGTAGCGTTGAGCGCCAGCAGATTGGTCTGTCCGGCGATCGCCTGAATCAGGCCGACCACCTCGCCGATGCGGGTTGTGGCGGTGGCGAGCTCCGACATGGTGGTGACGGTGCGCTGGGCTTCCGATACCGCGCGGCCCGCCACGTCGGTCGACTTCGCCGCCTGCGAGGCAATTTCGCCGATCGAGGCCGCCAGTTCTTCGACTGAGCTCGCCGCCGCGGTGACGTTGTCGGACGCGGCTCCGACGCGTTGTTCGGCGTTTTGGGTCTCCGACGACATGGTATCGGCGGCTTTGTTGAGGTCGGCCGAGCTCATCTCGAGCTTCATGGACGCCGCACGCAGCTTGCCCAAAACGTTTTCGACCGAATGCTTGAATTGCGCGATGGTCAGCGAAATCGTCGAGCTGCGCACTTCCTGGGCGTGGTTGGTCTCGGCCTGGAAGGCGGCGAGCTTTTCACGCTCGATCATGGTGTCGCGGAACACGATCACCGAGCGCGCCATCTCGCCGATCTCGTCATGCGCCGTGGTGGCGGGGATGCGGGCGCTGGTGTCGCCGGCGGCCAGCTGTTTCATCACGTCGGCTAGGCCGTGGAGCGGACGCGTGATGCTGCGCCCAATCAGCCAGGAAAAACCGAGGCCGAGCGCGACCATGGCGATGCCGACCGCGATGATACCGGTGCGGGTGCGGCGCTGCGAAGCTGCCAGTGCCGCCGATGCCTGCGCCGCGGTGGCGTTCGCTGATTCGATGATGGCGTCAGCGCGCGGCAGCATGTTCTGGCTGTCGATGTCGATCAGTGCGCGGATCGGATGGATGCGGTCGGCGACCTTGATCCAGTTCGTGAAGGTGTCGGCATAGTCTTTCACTTCGCTTTCGAGCTTTGCCTTCATTGCCGGCGTGCCGTCGATGTTCGCGAAAGTATCGGTGAAGCTCTGATAGCCCAGGAGAAATTCCTGACGGGTGAGTTCGCTCGGATTGAGCCGGTATTCCGTCTCGTGATGACGCATGGTCAACAACGCGATCATCAGTTTCTTCGCTTCGGGGTCGGCCAGCCATGTCATGTTCTTGTTGATGGCGGTCTCAATCTTGTTGCCGGCATCGCGCAGTGCTCTATGCAGCCCGTCGGATTCCGTGAAGCCGAGCGTTCGCTGCTCCAAGGTCAACTGGTTTAAGTTCTTCTTGAGCTTGTCGAGCTCTTCGTGCAACGCCGCGATGTCCTCGGCATGCTTGCCGCCGATCGAGGCTTCGATCTGATCGAGACTTTCATTGGCGAGCTGCATCGAGCGCCCGAAAGAGTCAATCAGCGTGTGCGGCTCGATGGTGAAGTTCTTGACCGCGATCCGCATGGCTCCTACGGCGATTTTGAAATCGCGGCTGCCACCGGCAAGCGCGCGCGATTGCTTGACGGTCTGGAACGAGTTGCCGACAGCGCCTTCGCCCGAGATGTAGGTGAGCCCGTTGGCGAGGAAACCCACTACCGGGATCAGCGCCAGCACGATGACGCGCGTGCGCACCGAGAACGAGGTCAGCGCCCGGCTCAGCCGGTTGGACACGAGCGACGGCGTGAAAGGAAGCGGGGGTAATTTGAAGCGCAGGCTGAAGGGCATGAAACCGGTCGATTTCGCAGTGGCAAAATTTGCGCGGAAGCGTCGCCGAGATGAAAGCCAGAAATGGTTAATTTTGTAGCAATTTGATACCGCAGTGCCGCTGAAATGGCTGGAAATCCGGCCTGTTTGGCGGCGCTTTGCTTTTGTGCACTGCACTCGTATTGTCTGAGATGCCGGCGCCACAGACGCCGCCTGACCGAGGGTCCCGATGCCGATTGCTGCTTCCCGTTCCCGCGCGGAAAACGAACTGGTGGAGCTTGCCCGCGAGGCGGTCGCAGCCGCCGATGCCATTCTGGCGGACGCCATGGCCAAGGTGCGCGAGCGGGTGGTGGTGGAGGGCCACACGGTCGGCCGCCTGGTCGACCGTGAGCAACGCGCCACCCACGGGCTGGCCTGGATCGCCACCTATGTGGAGGCGCTGCGCCAGCTTGCCGCTTACGCCAAGCGCATGGCCGGCGACGACACACTGGGCGAAATGGAGGAGCACCTCGTCCGCATCGGGATCGGTGAGTTTCTCGCTCAGATCATCGGCGGCATCCCGATGAGCCAGGGCGAGGTGGTGCGGCCGAACGACCTCGGCCTTTCACTCGCGGAGGTGGCGGTGCGGACCAACCCCGCCGTTGAAAGCCTACTCGCCACCGGCAACACCGCCGAGCGGCGCGCCCGCCTGGTCGAGCTGATGCGCGAGAGCCATCACGCCACGGTGGGCATGTGCGGCCTCGACGAGACGCTGGAATCGATCCGCGACGAGATGCGCAAATTCGCCGAGAGCGAGGTGATCGGCCACGCGCAAGACTGGCACCGCACCAACAGCTACATCCCGCTCGAGGTCATCGGACAGATGTCGGAGCTCGGCGTGTTCGGGCTCACCATCCCGGAAGAATTCGGCGGCATGGGGCTCGGCAAGGAGTCCATGTGCGTCGTCTCGGAAGAGCTTTCGCGCGGCTATATCGGGGTAGGCTCCTTGTGCACGCGCTCGGAGATTGCCGCCGAATTGATCCTCGGCAGCGGCACCAGCGAGCAGCGGGAGAAATGGCTACCCAAGATCGCCTCCGGCGAGGTGCTGCCGACGGCGGTGTTCACCGAGCCCAACACCGGCTCGGACTTGGCCTCGATCAAAACCCGCGCCCTGCGCAAGGGCGGCGTATACAAGGTCTACGGCAACAAGACCTGGATCACGCATCCGGTGCGCGCCGACCTGATGACGCTGCTGGTACGCACCAATCCGAAAGAAGCCGGCCATCGCGGCTTGTCCATGTTGCTGGCGGAAAAGCCGCGCGGCGACGACACCAATCCGTTTCCGGTTAAGGGAATGACCGGCACCGAGATCGAGGTGCTAGGCTATCGTGGCATGAAGGAATACGAGATCGCCTTCGATGGTTTCGAAGTGAAGGCGGAAAACCTGCTCGGCGGCATCGAGGGGCTGGGCTTCAAACAGCTGATGCAGACTTTCGAATCGGCGCGCATCCAGACTGCGGCGCGCGCCATCGGCGTGGCGCAGGCCGCCATGGAACAGGCGATGGATTACGCGCAAAACCGTGTGCAGTTCGGCGTGCCGATCGTCAGCTTCCCGCGTGTCGCCGACAAGATCGCCATGATGGCGGTAGAGATCATGATTGCGCGCCAGCTCACGTATTACGCCGCGCGCGAAAAGGATTCGGGCCGCCGCTGCGACCTGGAAGCCGGCATGGCCAAGTTGCTCGCCGCCCGGGTGGCCTGGGCCGCCGCCGACAACGCCGTGCAAGTCCATGGCGGTAACGGCTTCGCGCTGGAGTTTCCGGTTTCGCGCATCCTGTGCGATGCCCGCATCCTCAATATTTTCGAGGGCGCTGCCGAGATCCAGGCCCAGGTCATCGCCCGCCGCCTGCTGGACGGGACCAACTGAACCGCTCAAGATCGGCAACAAAATCCGCCCTTCCCGCGTTTGATCCAGAGCAAGACGCGGGTGTCACGCGTGGGCTAGCGTTGCGCGCAGGTCAGGAGGTTTCCATGTCCGCGTTATTGATCCGCAACCGCGAATGGGTGGTGGTGTGCGACGGCGCCAAGGCGCTCATCCTGGAAAACGCCGGCGACATCAAGTTTCCAAACCTCAAGACGCTCGAGGTGTTCGAGCAGAAGGATCTGCCGACACGCGAGCTCGGCACCGACGCGCCCGGCCGTTCCCATAGCTCGGTCGGCCCCGGCCGCAGCTCCTACCAGCAGACCGATTGGCACGCGCAGGCGGAAGAGGCCTTTCTCACCGGACTTGCCCATCATCTCGATGCGGCGGTCACCGCCGGCAAGACCAAGTCCATGATCATCGTGGCGCCGCCGCGTGCGCTCGGCGTGCTGCGCCCAGCCTATTCCCATACGCTGAAAAGCGCTGTGCGCGCCGAGGTGGACAAGGACTTCGTCAAGATGCCAGTGCACGAGATCGAGAAGCACCTGAGCGGCGCCTGACGCGTCATCCGAGCGGCTCATCGCGGGATTTCCGAATATGGCTAGTCCGCCGCATTTGCGGTGCTATGGTCGCGGCGATTCAGCGCACAATCTCGGTTGAGGCCGGCGAATGAACTTTGGTCCCCGTCAGTATGCATTCGTCGGCCTGCTGGCCGCCCTGCTAGGGATGACCGCAGTCACGGCGGCCGGCGCGCAGCAACCCCCGCCACCGCCTACAAGCGGTCCGCAAGCCCCGGTCTCGCCCGCGTCTCCGGTGACACCGTCAGCAGCGAGCCAGCTCGGCGATCCGACTGCGGTGCCCGGTTTCTGGGATCCGCGCCGGCGGCCGGAGCGGCCGGATCTTTCGCGCATCACCATCATCCGCTTTCTGACCGAGACCGACTATCCGCCGTTCGATTTTGCAGGTCCCGATGGCGCGCCCGCCGGCTTCAATGTCGATCTGGCGCGGTTGATCTGCGAGGAGCTGAAGGTGCCGTGCACGGTGCAGATGCGGCGCTTCGACACCCTGATCAAGTCGTTGGACAACAAGAGCGGCGATGCGGTGATCGCCTCGATTGCCGAAACGCCGGAGACGCGCAAGCAGGTCGATTTCAGCGATCCCTACTACCGCACGCCGGCGCGCTTCGTGTCGCGGCGCGACGTCGCGATCGACGACGTGCGGCCGCAGGCGCTGGAAGGCCGCAAGATTGGCGTGGTCGCCGGCACCGCGCACGAAGCCTATCTCAAGGCCCTGTTCACCGAGGCCGCGCCGCATCCCTTTCCGAACGCCGACGCCGCGCGCTTCGCGCTGAAGAAGGGCGAGGTGGATTTGCTGTTCGGCGACGGCGTTGCGCTCGCTTTCTGGCTCAACGGCACGGATTCTGGCAACTGCTGCGTCTTCCGCGGCGGGCCGTTTCTGGAGAGCCGCTATTTCGGCGAAGGCGTCGGCATCGCGGTCAGACGCGGCAACGACCTGTTGCGGCAGGCTTTCAACTGGGCGCTGTTCCAGCTGTGGGAAAAGGGTCGCTTCACCGACCTGTGGCTGCGCTATTTTCCGATCAGTCCGTTTTGAGCTGAGTTTGACGTGGGCGCGCTGGACATTATGCGCATGATCTTTTCCGAAAACCGGTTCCCACTTTTCGGGATCATGCGCTACTGTCCGCGCTCCGGAGAGCTTGATGTCCGTCGCTGAAACCGCCGCTTCCTTGCGCGACGTCGCCGAGCGCTCGAACGCCTGGCCGTTCGAGGAGGCGCGCAAGATCGTCGCGCGACTGAAGAAGAAGCCGAAGGACAAGGTGATCTTCGAGACCGGCTACGGCCCCTCCGGCCTGCCGCATATCGGCACCTTCGGCGAGGTCGCGCGCACCACCATGGTGCGCCACGCCTTCCGCGTGCTCACCGACGATCAAGTAAAGACGCGGCTGATCGCCTTCTCCGACGACATGGACGGCCTGCGCAAGGTGCCGGACAACGTGCCCAAAAAGGACATCCTGGAAAGCCATCTCGGCAAGCCGCTCACCCGGGTGCCCGATCCATTCGGCACCCATGAGAGTTTCGGCGCGCACAACAATGCGCGGCTGCGCGCCTTCCTCGATCATTTCGGCTTCGACTACGAGTTCCTGTCGTCGACCGAGTGCTACGCGTCCGGCCGCTTCGACGCGGCGCTGCTCAAAGTGCTGGAGCGCTTCGACAAGGTGATGGCAATCATGCTGCCGTCCTTGCGCGAGGAGCGTGCCGGCACCTATTCGCCGTTCCTGCCGATCGATCCGAAGACCGGCATCGTTCTGCAGGTGCCGGTCACCGGCCACGACGCCAAGGCCGGCACCATCACCTACGAGGACCCGGATACGAAAGCTCCGGTGACAACGCCGGTCACCGGCGGCCGCTGCAAGCTGCAATGGAAGCCGGACTGGGCCATGCGCTGGGTCGCGCTCGGCATCGATTATGAAATGGCCGGCAAGGACCTGATCGACTCGGTCAAGCTCTCCGGCGAAATCTGCCGCGCGCTCGGCGGCGTACCGCCGGAAGGCTTCAACTACGAGCTGTTTCTCGACGAGAACGGCCAGAAGATTTCCAAGTCGAAGGGCAATGGCCTCACCATCGACGAATGGCTGCGCTATGCCAGCCCGGAAAGCTTGTCATTGTTCATGTATCGCGAGCCGAAATCGGCCAAGCGGCTCTACTTCGACGTCATCCCGCGCACCGTGGATGAATACCAGCAACTGCTCGACGGATATCAGCGGCAGGATTTGCGGCAACGGCTGTCGAACCCGGTCTGGCACATCCATTCGGGCAATCCGCCGAAGATGGAGATGCCGGTATCGTTCTCCATGCTGCTTACACTGGTGTCGTCGTCGAATGCCGAGAACGCCGAGACGCTGTGGGGCTTCATCGGCCGCTACCGGCCGGGTGTCACGCCGCAGACAAACCCTGCGCTCAATGCCCAGGTGGAATACGCCATCCATTATTTCCGCGACTTCGTGCAGCCGGAAAAGAAATTCCGCCACCCGAGCGACCCGGAGCGCGCGGCGCTGATTGATCTGCGCGACGCGCTGGCGCAATTGCCGGCCGATGCTTCCGCTGAGGACATCCAGACCGTGGTCTACGAGGTTGGCCGCCGCGAGCCGTTCCTCGACCCGAAGAAGAAGGCCAAGGACGGCAAGCCGGGCGTCTCGCTCGACTGGTTCAACATGCTCTACCAGGTGCTGCTCGGGCAGGAAAAAGGCCCGCGCTTCGGCTCGTTCGTGGCCGTCTACGGCTTGCAGAATACCATCGACATGATCGACGGCGCGCTGGCGCGCAGCGCATGATCCCGAAAAGTGGGAACCGGTTTTCGGATTAGATCATGCGCAAACAAAAAGCCTAGCTAAACATCTCTACCGTACCGTCGAGCGCCATCAGGTCGAGCTCGACCTTGAGCGCGGGATGACGTTCCGCGACCTGCTTACGGAACTCCATCAGCGACGCTTTATGGGTTTCCGTCTCCGCCTTCGGATTGGCCACCGCTTCCTCGCCATAGGCGATTTTCGCCGCACCGCAGTCGCGATGGTTCATTGCAATCACTTTCGGAATGCTGTGCAATTCGATCGATGTCGCAAGGTTGTCCCAGAACGCGGGCTCCCAGGTCTTGAACGCGGGTGCGACCACGCCGATGGCGGCGCCGGCGAACGAGAACTGGCTGTATTTACCGACCATGTGCCGGCCTTCCATGTATTTGATGGTCGGCTCGGGAAAGCGCGGATCGATACAGGTCAGCAGCATCGCGTCGTAGTTTCCGTAGGCGCCAAAGGCGAGTGAAGGAAACGCCGCCATCAGGCCGGCCGGCGCCGGCCGTCAAATGAAGAAAGCGCCGCCGGTCGAAACGCTTACGCAGCAGGTCGCTGCAACAGGAGCAACTTGTCGGATGAAGAGTAGTCTGAGCCATGACGCCCCGCTTTAACGAAGTGTTTGTGCTTCGACCTTGGTGGCGACGTTTAAAACCGCCAGATCGTGTTGCACCTTTATTGACTCGCCCACATGATGCGCGCGATCCACAGCACGTCGGACATCGCCAGCGTGCGGTCGCGGTGTTCGGTGTTGAGCGGCTTGAGCTCGACGTGCTTTGAGTTCTTGCGGCGCAGTTCCTTGACCATCACCTCGCCGTCCTTGGTCTTGACCACCACGCGGTCGCCCTTGCGCACCGGTGCCGCCGGGGAGACGACGATGATGTCGCCGTCGCGGTAGGCCGGCTTCATCGAGTCGCCGGAAATTTCCAGCGCGTAGGCGTGCTCGTCGGTGACCGACGGGAAGGCGATCTCCTCCCAGCCCTTGCCGACCGGAAAACCGCCGTCGTCGAAATAGCCGCCGGCGCCAGCTTCGGCGAAGCCGATCAGCGGCACGTTCGAGATCGCCGCCTTGCCGCTGTCGGTGAGCAGGCCGATGAAGGTATCGATCTTGGTGCCGGTCGCTTGCAGCGCTTTCGCCACCGACTCGGTCGAAGGCCAGCGCGGCCGTCCTTCCGGCGTGATGCGCTTGGATTTGTTGAAGGTGGTGGGGTCGAGGCCGGCCTTCTTGGCAAGGCCGGACGGGCTGAGCTTGGCGCGCGCGGCCAGTCGGTCGAGGGCATTCCAGATCTGGTTGTGGGTGAGCATGGCCACGGGTCAAATCTCCGGCGAATCGCTTTAAACGCTTCTGCAAGGTATAGGAATATAACCTTGAATTGCCCTCATTTCGCAACATCTTCCTTCGCCCGGCCCGCTTGATTTTGAACTGGCCCCTTTGACCTTGAATAAGCCACGTCGGCCGATAGGCTCGAAAAACGCGCAAACTCGGAGCCGCCGCTGGTGATTGGTCTCTTCGACCGCCTGTCCCGCCCGCTGATGCGGGCCCTCGATCCGGAGGACGCCCATGCCCTCGCTATCAAGGCCCTGCGCTATATGCCGCTTTCGCGGGCGGCGCCGGATGCGCCCGCGCTTGCCGTGCGCGCTTTCGGGCTCAATTTCCCCAATCCGGTCGGGCTAGCCGCCGGCTTCGACAAGAACGCCCAGGTGCCGGACGCCCTGATGCGCCTCGGCTTCGGCTTCGTCGAAGTCGGCACGGTGACCCCTCGCGCCCAGGCCGGCAACCCGCGACCCCGCCTGTTCCGGCTTGAAACGGATGGCGCGGTGATCAACCGGCTCGGCTTCAACAACGAGGGCGCGCCGGTGGTGCTGGCCAGGCTCGCCGAGCGGGCGCGCGCGCGCGAGAGCGGCATCGTCGGCGTCAATATTGGCGCCAATCGCGATTCGGCCGACCGCGCCGAGGATTATGTGCGGCTGATCGAAAGCTTCGCCGCCGTCGCCGGCTATTTCACCGTCAACGTCTCATCGCCCAACACGCCCGGCCTGCGCGACCTGCAACAGGCGAGCGCGCTCGGCGACCTGCTCGCCCGCGTCATCGACGCGCGCGAACGGGTACGTCCGCGCAGCGGCCCGACCCCGGTGCTGCTCAAGATCGCGCCCGACCTCACGCTCAGCGAGCTCGACGACGTGGTCGGCATCGCGCGTAAACATCACATTGATGGCATGATCGTCGGCAACACCACCATCGCGCGCCCGGGCACGCTGCGCGAACGCAACAAAGCCGGCGAAGCGGGCGGGCTGTCGGGCCGGCCGCTGTTCAAGTTGGCGACCCGTATGCTGGCGGAAACCTTCGTGCGCGCCGAGGGCGCTTTTCCGCTGATCGGCGTCGGCGGCATCGACTCCGGCCCGACCGCGATCGCCAAGATCAAGGCCGGCGCCACGCTGGTGCAGCTCTATACCGGGCTCGTGTTCCGCGGCATCGCGCTGCTGTCCGAGATTAAGGCCGACCTGACCGCCGCGCTCAAGCGCGGGCACCGCGATTCCCTCAACGCGATGATCGGCGTCGACGCCGCCGAGATGACGGCGGAAAGCTGGCCAGTGTGAGCATGCCGCGCCATTGCTGGATCGCTTTGCTCGCCGCGCTCGCTGTTCCGGCCGCCGCCGGGCGGCCCGCCACCGCGCTAAAATTATTTTCCGCGCGGCGCGTTGATCAGGCGCACCACGATCCAGATCGGGATCACGATGACCGCGCCGAGCAGGAAATAGCGCCACAGCCACTTCACGGCGTCGAAGCCCATGTCCCAGATGGTGCGGATCAGCCGTTCCACGCTTTGGAGGATATTCCACGGATCGAGCCCGAGCGCGGTCAGCACGACGCCGACCAGGATCGACACCAGCACCAGCCGGCCCAGCACCGCCAGCGGCGAACCGCCGAAAATTCGCGTCACGGTGTCGTTGCTCATTTGGGCCTCTTCCGGGGTGGTCTGTTCCTGGGTCATGAACACAGCCTAGCACATTGCCGCGCGCAGGTTTCAGATATGCATTAGAATCGCGGAATGGAACCCGCAACTGCGCTTAATCTAGCCGAGGCCGCGCCGCTGCTGCCGGATATTTTCGCTCGCTGGTTCGCCAGCCGCGGCTGGGTGCCGCGCGCGCACCAGCTCGAACTGCTGGCAAAAGCTCAGGCCGGCCGCTCGGTGCTGCTGATCGCGCCCACCGGCGGCGGCAAGACGCTGGCCGGCTTTCTGCCGACGCTGGTGGAGTTGCACCGGCGGCGCGCGGGCGGCGCGAAGCTCGTTTCCACCGGCCGTGACGTCCGCCAGTCGCAGGCGCTGCACACGCTCTACATCTCCCCACTCAAGGCGCTGGCGGTGGACATCGCACGTAATCTGGAAATCCCGGTCAAAGAGATGGGCTTGACGGTGAAGCTCGAAACGCGCACCGGCGACACGCCCGCCTCCAAAAGACAAAGACAACGCCGCTATCCGCCCGACATCCTGCTGACCACGCCCGAGCAATTGGCCTTGCTGTTGGCGAGCGCCGATGCGCCATACCTGTTCGGCACGTTGCGCCGCGTGGTGCTCGACGAATTGCATTCGCTGGTCACCTCCAAGCGCGGCGACCTGCTGTCGCTTGGGCTGGCGCGCTTGTTTGAGCTGAAGCCGCGGCTCAGCACCGTCGGCCTGTCGGCGACCGTGGCCGAGCCCGACGATCTCTGCCGCTTCCTGGTGCCGCAGCCGCAGGGCGGCGAGAAGCGCGCCGACTTGGTACTGGCGCAGGCCGGCGCAGCCCCGCGGGTCGCCATGCTCGATACGGCCGAACATCTGCCCTGGGCCGGCCATTCGGCGCTGCATGCGCTCGGCGAAATCTACGCGCTCATCAAGACTCACAAGACCACGCTGGTCTTCGTCAACACCCGCAGTCAGGCCGAATTCCTTTTCCAGGAACTGTGGCGCGTGAACGACAACAACCTCGCCATCGCGCTGCATCACGGCTCGCTCGATGTGGCGCAGCGCCGCAAGGTCGAGGACGCCATGAGCGCAGGCAAATTGCGCGCGGTGGTGTGCACGTCGTCGCTCGATCTCGGCGTCGACTGGGGCGACGTCGATCTGGTCATCAATGTCGGTGCGCCCAAGGGCGCCTCCCGACTGCTGCAGCGGATCGGGCGCTCGAATCACCGGCTGGACGAGCCGTCGGAAGCCGTGCTGGTGCCCGCCAATCGGTTCGAAGTGCTGGAATGCCGCGCCGCCATCGACGCCGTCGCCGATAACGCCCAGGACACGCCGCCCTTGCGCACCGGCGCGCTCGACGTGCTGGCGCAACATATCCTCGGCCGCGCCGTCGGCGCGCCGTTCCTGGCCGACGCGCTCTACGACGAGGTACGCGCCGCCGCGCCATACGCCACGCTCGCGCGTGCCGATTTCGACGCCGCGGTCGATTTCGTCGCCACCGGCGGCTATGCGCTGAAAGCCTATGAGCGGTTCGCGAAAATTCGCCAGGGCAAGGACAGCCGCTGGCGCATCACTCATCCGCGTGTGGCGCAGCGCTACCGCATGAATGTCGGCACCATCGTGGAAGCCGACATGCTGAAGGTGCGCCTGGTGCGCTCGCGCGCCTCCGGCACGATGATTCCGCGCGGCGGGCGCATCCTTGGTGAGGTCGAGGAGTATTTCATCGAGACACTCACGCCCGGCGACACCTTCGTATTCGCCGGCGAGATCCTCAAATATGAGGCGCTGGTCGAGGACGAGGTCTATGTCTCGCGCTCAAGCGCCACCGATCCGAAGGTGCCGGCTTACGAGGGCGGCAAATTTCCGCTCTCGACCTACCTGGCCGCGCGCGTGCGCGCGATCCTCGCGCAGCCACAAAGCTGGCGCGGGCTGCCAGATCAGGTGCGCAATTGGCTGGAGATTCAAGCCTGGCGCTCGCTGCTGCCGGGCGCGGGCGATCTACTGGTCGAGACCTTCCCGCGTGCCGCCAAATCCTATCTGGTCTGCTATCCGTTCGAGGGCCGGCTTGCGCATCAGACGCTCGGCATGCTGCTGACGCGCCGGCTGGAACGTGCGCACCTCAAGCCGCTCGGCTTCGTCGCCAATGAATATGCGCTGGCGGTCTGGGGACTGGGCGATATCGCCTTGCACATCGCGCGCGGCGAGGTATCGCTCGCCCGGTTGTTTGATGAGGACATGCTCGGCGACGACCTGGAAGCCTGGCTCGCCGAATCGGCGCTGATGAAGCGCACATTCCGCTCCTGCGCCATCATCGCCGGTCTGATCGAGCGGCGCTTTCCCGGCGAGGAAAAATCCCGCCGCCAACTCACGATATCCACAGACCTCGTCTACGACGTGCTGCGCAAACACCAGGGCGATCATATTCTGCTGCGGGCGGCGCGCGCCGCCGCGGCAAGCGGCCTGCTCGACATCAAGCGGCTGGGCGAAATGCTCTCGCGCATCAGGGGGCGAATCGTCCATAAAGCGCTCGATCATGTCTCGCCGCTCTCGGTGCCGGTGCTGCTCGAGATCGGGCGGGAGACCGTCTACGGCGAGGCCGCCGATTCGCTGCTGGCCGAGGCCGCCGATGAACTTGTGAAAGAGGCGATGCGGTGACACTGGCGGCACGGCGCGCGACGCCAAATCGGGACGAGGTGATTGCCGTTGCCGGCGTCAGGCTGACCGCCGACCCCGGCGGCGCTTTATACTGGCCCGAGCAAGGGCTGCTGGCGGTCGCCGATCTGCATCTGGAGAAAGGCTCGAGCTTGGCCGCACGCGGTACGCTGCTGCCGCCTTACGACACCGCGGCGACGCTTTTGCGGCTCGCCCGCCTGATCGGGTATTACGCGCCGCGTTGCGTGGTCGCGCTCGGTGACAGTTTTCATGATGGCAAGGGGCCGGCGCGGCTGTCGCGCGACAATCGCGACAATTTGGGCGCGTTGCAGTGCGGGCGCGACTGGATCTGGCTCAGCGGCAATCACGATCCCGAGCCGGCGCCGACGATCGGCGGAATGTTCTGCGACACGCTCGCGCTCGGCGCCTTGACCTTCCGTCACGAGCCGACCGGCGCCACCGGGGAAATCGCCGGCCATTTGCATCCGGTGGCGCGCGTTGCCTTTCGCGGCAGCGCGGTTGGCCGCCGTTGCTTTGCCGCCGACGATACGCGCATGGTGATGCCGGCCTTCGGCGCCTTCACCGGCGGGCTCAATGTGCGCGCCGCCGCTTTCGCCGATCTGTTCAGCGCGCTCGCCTTCACCGTCCATTTGCTGGGCGAGGGCCGGCTCTATGCCTTCGCCGCCAAGCGCTGCCTGCCGGACTAATCCTTTCTGAATACCACGCTGGCAAACCAGCCGATCAGCAGCGCCATCATTGCGGTGGCGATGCCGTAGAGCAGACCGTAGTCGGTCGCGGCATCGGCGACATATTGCTCGAAGCCGGTCTTGATGACCTCCAGCGCGGAATTGGTGCGCGCCACTATGGCTCCTTCGGCGAACAGCTTGACGTCGATTGCATAGCTGCCGGTCGGCGCGTCCGCTGGTAGCGGGATGGCGACGCGGAACACGGTTGGCGTCAGGAAGGTTACCGCCTTCGGGGATTCGCGGTACAGGCCTTGCGTGTTTTCCAGCCGCACGAAAGCGACCCGGAACGGATCGTTGCGTACAGTATCGGCGATATCCGGCCCGATGCGTTGCGGCAGGAGGAAATTGTCGAGGCCAATCTGCAAGCGCAACAATGTATCTTCATTGGCGAACTCAGCCACTGGGCGGTTGCTCAGGATGGCGAGATAAGAAGGCACGCGCACGAACTCGCGTGAATCGACGTTGACCCAAATGCCCAGCACGCGCCCCTTGCGGCGCGTGCGGAAAGTCTCACGCGGGCCGGTCACGGTCACCACCAGATTGTAGCCGGAACGCAGCGTGGTCTTGCCGCTGTCGGGTTCGATGCTGCCGAACAACACCAGATCCTCGCCGGCGAAGTTCGAGGTTACCTGCACCCGATGGTTCGACAGCGACACCACCAGCCGCTCGGCGGCGGCGGGCCGCGCGCCGCAGCCGATCAGAACCAGCAGGAGCAGAATGGTGGTCCGCCGCATCATCCCTCCCTGACGTGGCGTATCGAATAGAGATCGTCGGGCTGCACCACCAGTTCAAACGCGAAGCGCAGGCCCACCAGCAGCACCAGAATGCCGAGCAGCAGGCGCAGCCGCTCGCCGCGCATCTTTTGCCCGGCGCGCGCGCCGAACTGGGCGCCGATCACGCCGCCGACCATCAGGATCAGCGCCAGCACGGCGTCGACCAGATGATTGACTGTCGCGTGCAGCACCGTCGCCGAGATCATGGTGATCAGGGTCAGGATCATCGACGTGCCGATCACGGTCGCAGTCGGCACGCGCAGCAGATAGATCATCATCGGCACCAGCATGAAGCCGCCGCCGACACCCAGAACGGAGCCGATGAAGCCGATGATCGCGCCGATGGCCCACACTGGGATGACGGAAATGTAGATGCGCGAGCGCTTGAAGCGCAGCTTGAGCGGCAGGCCGTGGAACCAGACATGACTGCCGGCGCGCCGCAGGTCCGCCGGCATGCCGTGGCCGGCGCGGATGATGGCTTGCATGCTCTCGGTGATCATTAGAATGCCGACGACGCTGAGCAGGGTCACGTAGGCGAGCCCGATCATTAGGTCGAGCTGGTCGAGCGCGCGCAGCATGGTGAACAGCCACACGCCGGTGACCGTGCCGACGGCGCCGCCGGCCAATAGCATCGCCCCGAGCGCGAAATCGATCGCGCGCCGTCGCCAATAGGTAAGGAAGCCCGTGAATAGCGACGCGGCAATTTGCGGCGCGGCGCTCGCCACCACGACCGCCGGCGAGATGCCGATGAAGATCAACAGCGGCGTCATCAGAAAGCCGCCGCCGATGCCGAACATGCCCGAAATGAAGCCGACCGCCAGCCCCATCCCGAAGATCAGGAAGATATTCACCGGCAGGTTGGCAATCGGGAGATAGATTTGCACGAAAGTGTCGTCCGAATTTCGCGGCCCATGCTGTGATGGCCCGGCGCCCGACGGTTCAGCTTGCGGTTAACGCCGCGCTGCGCGGGACACTGGCCGTTGAGTCGGGATGATTGTAGCGATGAAAACGCGTGCGATCACGTCTATGGGCAAAAGGCCGCGCTTGTTCACTGTTTTCCTATGGTGAACGAGCCGAGTGACAGCGGGGCGTGCGACGGCGGGTGCGGTTGCGGCTGGGCCTTGGCTTTGGGCGGCGAGGCTGGCGTGCTGCTGGCGGCGTTATCCCAGCCGCCCACCGGCCTCGGCACGGCGGTCGCCGTTTTCGGCTGCGGCTCGGCCTTGAAGGTCTTGACCGCCTGCTGGGCGGCAGCCAGCGCCGGGGCATCGAGGTGGGTGGCGACTTCGTCGCGTTTTTTGGCGCTTTCCTGGTCACCCTGGGCGGCGGCCAGAGCGAACCATTTATAGGACTCGACGAAGTTTTTCTCGGTGCCGAGGCCGCGCGCCGTCAAGACGCCGAGATTGTACTGGCTGTCGGCAATGCCCCGTAGTGCCGCCTGGTGGAACCATTTCACCGCCGCGCTAAAGTCCGGCTTGCCGTCGGCGCCCTCGGCGTAGAGCCCGGCTAGGTTATGCATGGCTTTCCCGTGACCCTTGACGGCGGCGGCGAGGTAGATTTGGCGGGCCTGCCCAAGGTCCTTTTTCACGCCCTGACCTTTTTCCAGCATGCTGGCGTAACGGAATTGCGCTGGCGCCAGGCCACGGCTCGCTGCCTGAGCGAACCAATGCGCCGCTTCTTTCAGGTTGACCGGTACGCCGCGGCCTTTAGCAAAGCGCACGGCTACCTCGTAGGCGGCGCCGGCGTCGCCGGCCATGGCCGCGTTGCGCAGACGCGCCCCGCCGATGGCGAGCGGCAGCTGCTCGCTGGATGCGCCGGGGTGCTGGTTGGCGGCGGCGTCAGGCGCGATCGATCCGGTGACGTCGGCCTTGGTCGCGGGCGGCGCTGCGCCCGGGGCCGGCGCCGCGGCCGGCGGTACACTCAGGGCCGGCGGGTTGAGCAGGGTCGGTGCCCCTAGCGCCGAAGGATCGAGCAGAGGCGGCGCGTCTTGCGCCGTCGCGTTAATACTGGGCGGCGTGGTCGGCATCATGCCGGTGCCAGCCGGCGCGGCGGGCGGGACTTCCAACTGTGGCGGAGGACTGGCAGCGAGGCTCTGTGCCTCCCTCGGGGCCGCGTTGCGCGCGGTGGTATCAGCCTTGTTCGTTTCGGCTTTGCCGGTCTTGGCGGCTTCGCTCCTGGGGGCGCCGCCGAAGTCGCGCACCTTGCCTACAATCTGGACCCCGCCTATCACCGCGGCGATGATGCTTGCCGCGATGAGCAGTGACTTCACCCGCTTCATAATCTTGGCGCGAAGCGAGGTTTGTCCGGGTTCTTCCAGCTTCAGCACCGGCTCGGCACCTGGCGCCGACGTCCTCGGTCCCTGCTGCCCTGCCGCCTGAGCGGCGCGGCGCGCGGCCGCGATGAAGCTCGATTTACCGCCGGGCGCTGCGGCGGCGGCGGGGCCGGCGCCGCCAAGAGCGGCTTCCGAAGCTGCGATGCGGGCACTGAACTTTGGCGGCCCGGAGCCGGGCTCGAGTGGCTGGTCGGCCGGCGACTCGGGATTGATCGGGAGCGAGATGGCGGTCCGGCGGCGCGCTGCCGCATGCGGCGATTGTTGTGGCTGCGGTGGCGGCGCGGGCGGCGATGGTATCGGTTCGGGAGCCGCTTGCGGCGGCTGCTCGGGCATCTGCAACGGCGTAACCGAAGGCACCTGTGGCGGCTCCGGTGGCGTGTAGCTGACCGCGCGGACTGCCGGCGTGCCGGATGGCGGCGCCGGCATGGCCTCGGCGCCGGCGGAGGGTTGCGTGGGTGCTTCGCTGCGAAATTCCTTTTCGATCATGGCGAGCCGGTCGACGACGAGCCCGAGCGTGCCGTGCACGGCTTCGAGCGAATCCTGGGTGCGCGCCATGTCGTGCTTGAGCGTGTCGACCGCCGGGATATTGTCGGCATGCAGTGCCTCGGCCGGATTTTTCGCCCGCATGTCCTCGATGTGGACAAGTAAATCGCTTAAGCCCCGCTCGATCGCTTCCAACTGACCGAGCCGGGATTCGGAAGCGTCCAGCTTTTCCACCAGATTGACGATACGGTGCTCGAGATGGCTGATCGCAACATTGTCGCCGCGCGATGATTGGATCTGTTCGATCTTGTCGGACAACGACTGGACTAGGGTCTCCAGCTGCGGCGACACCCCGCCGCCGTTTTGCACGCGCTCGGCCAACGCATTGGCGAGCGCCGTGACGCGATAATCGAGATTGTTGAGCGCATCGCTGTTGCTGGCGGTGCGCGCCGCTTTTTCAACCTTCTCGCCCAGGGCCTGCACTTCCGCGGCCAAGTGGCTCACGGTCTCGTTGGAGGCGATGTGGTCGACCATCCCGCGCAGCGTGGTGATGGCGCCCTCGAGCTGCCGAAGGGTGGCGGGGTCCTTCTGCGCGATGATAAGATCGATCTTGTGGGCAAGCCCGGCCACCGCATCGTTGAAGCCGACCAGGCTTTCCGCCGACGTCAGTCCGTGCAATGTGTCGCGCACCTCGGCGAGCCCATGCTCGATTCCTGCCAGCGCGTTCTGATCGACGCCGGCCTGACGCCCTTCGTCGATGCGCGTAACGAGCTCGAAGATTTGTTTTTCGATTGCGTCGATGGCGTGGCGCGGCAACGCTTCATTGAGCGCGCGCCCGATCTCGCCGAGTTCCGCGCGCAAGGCATTGATCGCTTCTTTGACGTCGGGCTTGCGCAGCGTTTCGATCTGGCCGGTGATGCGGCGCAGCTGATCTTCCAGCCCGGAAAGCTCCTGCGCCGGCAACGGCACGCGCGGCTGCGCCGGTGCTGGCGCCGGCGCTGCCATTGCCGCCATGAGCGCAGATGCAACCATTGGCCCCGGCGCCACCGTCGGCGGCTGCGGATGCACGGGAGCCGGTTCGCCATTGAGCGCGCGTCGGCGCGCGGAAATCTCGGCGACGGCATGATCGAGATCCGGCGGCAATTGCACGCTCGACAACGGCGGCGGCATCGTGGGCGCGAGCGGCGGCGCCACCGCTTGCGGCGCGCCGCCGGATTGATCGGGATCGCTGCGGCGCGGTGCATAAGCCGCGGGGTCGGTGCGCGTGATCTGCTCGATGCGGCGCGTCAGATCGTCCAGCCGCTGGTGTACGCTGACGAGATGCTCGTCATGAACATTGTCTTCGCCGTGCGCCGGCGCTTGCATGCCTTGATGTGCGGCTTGCTGCAGGATCACTGAGTTGAGCCAGTCTTCCAGCGACATACCTGATCGGCGCGCCGCTTCTTTTGCGGTTTTGCGGGCTTCCGGCAGTATCTCTTTCGCACCCCACTGGAAGCCAAATTTCATGCTCGCACCAAATTCGAGGCGAAGGCGGCAAGAGCCTGACGGTTCTCCGTGGAATCGGCACACGTTAACGACAGGTGGATACGGCCGCGGTCCGCAATCGTCCCCCCGACTTTTTGCTGTTTACGGTAAACAGGCGGTTAAGGGTTGGGCGGAAGTGCCGGATTTTCCCTACGCTTTACGCCGGCGCCCCCGCCGCCTTGGCCCTTAACGCGGCTGTAAGCGGGATGCGCCATGCTCCGGCCGGAAGCCGCCGTGGGCGGTGGGGAAAATGCCGAGGCCGTACTTAAATTGGCCGCAACCGCGGACTAGTTAACGAGTTATTAACGGCGCGCGTCCTGCGGGCTTAAGCTGCGCGGCAGGGCGCCGGGAGAAACCGATGCCGATCTACAAGGCCCCCGTGGACGATGCTTTGTTTCTGTTGAACGACGTCTTCCATCTCGACCGCTACGGCAATCTGCCCGGTTTTGCCGACGCTTCGCCCGATATCGTCGAGGCGGTGCTGCGCGAGGCCGCCAAGTTCAGCGAAGAGGTGCTGACGCCGCTCAACCGTGTTGGCGACAAGGAAGGCTGCACGCGACATGAAGACGGCAGAGTGACCACGCCCACCGGCTTCAAGGACGCCTTTAAACAGTTGGTGGAAGGCGGCTGGATCGGCATCTCGGTGCCGGCCGAATTCGGCGGCCAGGGCCTGCCGGAGGAGCTCACCGAGATCGTCAACGAGTTCCTTTGTTCGGCCAACATGGCCTTCGCCATGTATCCGGGGCTCACGCAGGGCGCCATCGCCGCGCTCTTGGCGCACGCCTCGCCCGAGCTGAAGCAGAAATACCTGCCGAAGATGGTCGAGGGCACATGGACCGGCACCATGAACCTGACCGAGCCGCATTGCGGCACCGATCTCGGCTTGCTGCGCACCAAGGCGGTGAAGCAAAGCGACGGTAGCTACAAGATCACCGGCACCAAGATTTTCATCTCTGCCGGCGAGCACGATCTGGCGGAGAACATCATCCATCTGGTACTGGCGCGCATCGAGGGCGCGCCCGCCGGCACCAAGGGCATATCGCTGTTCGTGGTACCGAAGATCACAGTCAAGGATGACGGCTCGCTGGGCGCGCCGAATGGCGTTTCCTGCGGCTCGCTCGAGGAGAAGATGGGCATCCACGGCAACGCCACCTGCGTGATGAACTACGACGGTGCTACCGGCTGGCTGGTCGGCGAGGAGAACCACGGCTTGCATGCCATGTTCACGATGATGAACGAGGCCCGCCTCGGCGTCGGCGTGCAGGGGCTGGCGCAATCGGAGGTCGCCTATCAGAACGCGGCGGCTTACGCGAAAGAGCGCCTGCAGGGCCGCGCCATCTCCGGCGTCAAATATCCGGACAAGCCGGCCGATCCGATCATCGTGCATCCCGACGTGCGCCGTACGCTGATGAGTATCCGCGCCTTCAACGAGGCCGCGCGCGCGCTGGTGATGTGGACCGCGCTGAAAGGCGACATCGCCCATCGCTCCGAGGACGAGAAGGAACGCAAAGGCGCCGACGACCACATGGGCCTGCTCACGCCGGTGATCAAAGGCGTGCTCACCGATACCGGGTTTGCCAATACTGTAATGGCGCAGCAGGTGTTCGGCGGCCACGGCTACATCGCCGAGCACGGCATGGAGCAGTTCGTGCGCGACGCGCGTATCGCGCAGATCTATGAAGGCGCCAACGGCATCCAGGCATTGGATCTTGTGGGACGAAAGCTCGGCAAGGACGGCGGCCGCGCCTTGATGGCGTTCTTCAACGAGGTGCAGGGCTACATCAAGGACAAGAGCGCCGACGAGAAGATGAAGCCGTACGTCGCGCCGCTCGGCGTCTCGCTTGGCCATCTGCAGCAGGCCTCGATGTGGTTCATGCAGAATGCGCTTGCCAAGCCCGACAATGCCGGCGCCGGCTCTTACGATTTCATGCATCTGTTCGGCCTGGTGGCGCTCGGCTACATGTGGTGCAAGATCGCCGAGGCCGCACTGGTGAAGCTGCCGAAGGCCAATGGCTCGGCGCCGACGATGAGCGCCAAGCTCGTCACCGCGCACTTCTTCATGGAGCGCATGCTGCCGGAGACCGCAAGCCATCTCGCCCGTATCCAGTCGGGTGCGGCGAGCACGATGGAATTGCCCGACGAGGCGTTCTGAGCCATTGATAGCGCCGGCCCGGTTGCCATGACGCAATCGGCCAAGGCGCGCGGGGACAATGGCCGGCTACAGCTTGAAAATCGCCATCATCGGCGGCGGCATCGGCGGCCTTGCAGCCGCGCTGTCGCTGCTGCGCGCCGGATTCAACGTTCAGGTCTACGAGCAGGTGACCGAACTGCGCGAGGTCGGCGCGGGCATCGTGCTGACGCCGAACGTGTCGCGTTTGCTGCACGGGATGGGTTTGAGCGAACCGCTCGACCGCCTCGCCGTGGCGCCGACCGTGGTGCGCCAGCGCCGCTGGCAAGACGGCAGCACCTTGCTGCTCGCGCCGGTGCAGAAGCTCGTTGGGCCGTCCGGCGAACACCTCTTCTGCACCGCCCATCGTGCGGACTTGCTGGCAATGCTTGCCGATGCGGTGCCGGCCGAACGCATTCATCTCAGTCACAGGCTGGCGGCGCTCAACGACACCGGCCATCACGTCGAATTGGAGTTCGAGAATGGCGCGCGCGCGGCGGCGGACATTGTTGTCGGCGCGGATGGAATCCATTCCGCCGTTCGCAAGATTCTGCTCGGCGCCGAGGCCCCGCGGTTTACCGGCTGCGTCGCCTATCGCGGCATGGTGCCGGCGGACCGATTTCCGAAATCCGACCTGCACGTCGAGTCACAGCTTTGGCTCGGTCCCGGCAGTCACTTCGTCAACTATCCGGTCAGGCGCGGGGAGCTGTTCAATTTCGTCTGCGTGATCGAGCAGGAGGCCTGGACCAAGGAATCCTGGACGGAACCTGGCGATCCGGCGGAGCTCCGCTTGTTTTACGAGAGCTGGCATCCGCAGGTGCGTGCGCTGGCTGCGACCGTCAACGAGATTTTCGTCTGGGGCCTGTTCGACCGCGCGCCATTGCCGCGCTGGTCGGTCAACCGCGTGACGCTGCTCGGCGATGCCTGTCATCCGATGCTGCCGTTCCTGGCGCAGGGCGCCGCGCAAGCGATCGAGGATGGCGCCACGCTCGCCGGCGTGCTCGCTCGTACCGGCGATAACGTTCCGGCCGCCTTAAAGCGCTACGAAAGCTTGCGCCTGCCGCGCACCGCCCGCATCCAGGCGGTCGCCGCCGGCAACAAGATACGCAATCATTTGCCGGACGGTCCCGAGCAGCGTGCGCGCGATGCCAGCATGGCTGCGGGCACCGCCGACTGGTCGATCGGGGCCAGCGACTGGGTCTATGAGCACGATGCGACGGCGGCCGCCGCCAGCGGCAGCTTGGGCGTGTCCGCGGATGCCGGCTAGCGGGACGCAGACGTCACGCCGGCGTCCGCGGCGCGATGGTCGCCGATAGCCGCAGCGCGGGCGGCGAAGCCGGCGCATTCATCAATTCGTGGCTTACAAAGGCGCCGTCCTCGCAGATAAATTCGAACGACGTCAGGATGCGGTCGACGGATTCGCCGTCGCGCGAGAACGGCAAAAGCAAGCGCTCGTAATGCACGAGCCTGCCCTCGCGGTCCGTGATGTCGTGGATGGTGTAGACCGGCCGGCCGCTCTCGGCCGCCTGCCGATAGGGCGCGAGCTTTTGCGGGCGCGCCGCCGCCGGGACGCTCTCGTAGAGGAACCTGCCGCGGCAGTCCGCCGCGCCGAAGACCCGGCCGACCATCGTCCCATGAAAGCGGATCTGAAAGCGCAAGTTTTCCTTGTCGCCGAGCACATCGAGAAAGCTCAGATTGTCCGAAATACGCGATAGATCTTCGGCTTCGACCGCTTGCCACAGCGGCACGCGGTGCGAGCCCAGATGCCGAGTCCAGAACTTGAGCAGCCAACGCTGGTTGATCGCTCGGACCACGTCCGGGCGCGCGACTGAAAATTGCATGGATGGACAGGCCCTCCGCTTGGCACCGGCGGCTTCTTCTTTGGTTGCGCGCCGCGTTTTGTCAATAACCCCGGCTAAGAAACAGCCATGCTTATGTTCTATGCGCGCCCGGCGCGTAAATCATTGCCGTCGCGATTTGCACAGGCGCGGAATTTTACACACCAGGCGCGAAGGCCGGCCCGCGCCGCGAGCGCAGCAGCAGCCAGCTCATGATCGACACGTTCAGCAGGTTCCATGCGATGCCGTTGAGGAAGGCCGCCTGATAGGAGCCGGTGAGATCGAAGATTTCGCCGGACAGCCAACCGCCCAGCGCCATGCCGATCAGCGTCGCCATCAGCACCAGGCCGACTCGCGTGCCGGCCTCCTTGGGCGGGAAATATTCGCGCACGATGATGGCGTAGCCCGGCACGATGCCGCCCTGGAACAGGCCGAACAGCGCCGAGATCGCGTACAGGGAAAACAAACCGTCAAACAGAAGATACATGCATAGCGCGGAGCCTTGCAGCACCGATCCAAGCAGCAGCGTGCGCACCCCGCCGATGCGGTCGGCGATGAAGCCGGACACCACCCGGCTGACGATGCCGCAGGCCAGCATCAGCGACAGCATCTCGGCGCCGCGCGCCACGCCATAACCGAGATCGCCGCAATAGGCGACGAGATGCACCTGCGGCATCGACATCGCCACGCAGCAGGCGACACCGGCGATGCACAGCAGCACCTGCAATGTCAGCGGCGAAAACGGCGCTTCCGCCTGCCGGCGGGCGGCAGCGGCGCCGGCTTCCGCGCTATGATGGCTTTCCAGCCGCCGGCGCAGCAGCAAGATCAGCGGCAGCATGGTGACGAGGCAGAACATGCCGATGCCGATATGGGTGGCGCGCCAGCCATAGCCGGCGATGGCATGCTGCACCACCGGCGGCCAGGCCGTGCCGGCAAGATAGTTGCCGCTGGCCGCGAGCGCGACCGCGATGCCGCGGCGGCGCATGAACCAGTGCGAGATGTCGGCCATCAGCGGCCCGAAAGTCACCGAGCAACCGAACCCAATCAGCAAGCCGTGGGCGAGCGCCACTTGGCCGAGGTTTGCGGATAGGCCGACGCCGAGATAGCCGAGGCCGAGCGCCAGGGTTCCGATGGTTAGCGGCACGGCAATGCCGAAGCGGTCGGCCAGCCGCCCGGTCAGCACGCCGCCGCCGGCGAAGCCGAGCATAGCGAGCGTGTAGGGCAGCGAGGCGTCGGCGCGGTCGACCCCGAAAGCAGCCTGGATGGTGGGCAGCGCCACTACCACCGACCACATGCCGACGCCGCCGATGGTGGCGATCAGCATTGCCACGGCCAGCCGCAGCCAGGCCGTGGCGGAATCGGTCGGCGTCGGCAGTTGGATCACAGTGATGACAAATCCGGCAATTAGATCAACCGCTCCTAGCATTGCGCCGCCGTTGCGGCCAGTGCGCGCGCTTTGATGGCTCTCGCCGCCGGGGGCGGCGGGCTTTATGGTGCAGGCAAAGCGAGTCGCCCCATGGATGCCCTCAACCTTCCGCGGCCGGAATGGATGAGCGAGGATCTCGTCCTGCTCGAGGAGCAGGCGCGCCGCTTCATCGCCGACGAGTTCGTCCCCCATCTCGACCGCTGGCACGAGGCTGGCATCTATGAGCGCGCGGTCTGGACCAAGGCCGGCGAGGCCGGGCTGCTTTGCGCCTCTATGCCAGAAGAATATGGCGGGTCAGGCGGAACGTTTGCCCACGAGGCGGTGATCAATCGCGAATTATCGCTCGCCGGCTTCGACACTTTCGGCGCGCCGCTGCATTCCGGCATCGTGGCGCCCTACATTTTGCACTATGGCACCGAGGAGCAGAAAAAGCGCTGGCTGCCGAAGCTCGCCACCGGCGAATTGGTCGGCGCCATCGCCATGACCGAGCCCGGCACCGGCTCCGATTTGCAGGGCGTGCGCACTAGCGCCAAGAAATCCGGCAACGGCTATGTGCTCAACGGCTCCAAGACCTTCATCACCAACGGCCAGCACGCCAATCTCATCATCGTCGTCGCCAAGACCGACGCCAAGGCTGGCGCCAAGGGCGTCTCGCTCATGGTGGTGGAGACCGACGACGCGTCCGGCTTCCGCCGCGGCCGTAAGCTGAAGAAGCTCGGCATGGATTCCGCGGACACCTCGGAACTGTTCTTCGAGGACGTCAAGCTTCCGGCGGAGAGCCTTCTCGGCAGCGAAGAAGGCCAGGGCTTCTACCAGCTCATGAAGGAATTGCCGCAGGAACGCCTGATCGTCGCCGTGCACGCGGTCGCCATGATGGAGCGGGCGCTGGCGCTCACCATCGATTACGTCAAGCAGCGCAAGGCCTTCGGCAAGACCATCATCGAGTTCCAGAACACCCAGTTCGAGCTCGCCGAATGCAAGACCGAGGCGATCATTGCCAAGGTGTTCCTTGATTACTGCATCGGCGAGCACGTGGCGGGCCGCCTTGATACCGTCACCGCTTCGATGGCCAAATACCGGCTGAGCGACACGCAAGGGAATGTGATCGACCGCTGCCTGCAATTGTTCGGCGGCTATGGTTACATGGACGAATATCCGATCTCGCGGCTCTACCGCGACGCGCGCGTGCTGCGGATCTATGCGGGAACGAACGAGATCATGAAACTGCTGATCGCGCGCAGCCTCTAAAAACGCGCAGGGAGAATGCCAATGCCCGACGCATTCATTTACGACGCCGTGCGCACCCCGCGCGGGCGCGGCAAGGCCGACGGCGCACTGCACGAAGTGACCGCGCTCAATCTCGCGGCCCAGGCGCTCACCGCCATCAAGGACCGCAACAAGCTCGATCCCGCGCTCGTCGACGACGTGGTGCTGGGCTGCGTCGATCCGGTGGGGGAAGCCGGCGGCGACATCGCGCGCGCCTCCGCCCTGGTGGCCGGCTTCGGCGACGGCGTGCCCGGCGTGCAGATCAACCGTTTCTGTGCGTCGGGGCTCGACGCGGTGAATTTTGCCGCCGCCGAGATCATGGCCGGTCAGCACGAGATGACCATCGGTGGCGGCGTCGAATCCATGAGCCGCGTCGGCATCGGCGCCTCCGGTGGCGCCTGGCCGATGGACCCCTCCCTTGCCGTCCCCACCTATTTTCTGCCGCAAGGCATTTCCGCCGACCTGATCGCCACCAAGCACGGCTTCTCGCGCGACGACGTCGACGCCTACGCGGTCGAGAGCCAGCAGCGCGCCGCCAAGTCTTGGGAGGAGGGGCGCTTCAAGAATTCGGTGATCCCGGTGAAGGATGTCAACGGCCTGACCATCCTGGCCAAGGACGAGCACATGCGCCCCTCCACCACCATGCAGTCGCTCGCCGCCTTGCAGCCGTCCTTCGTGCAGATGGGCGAGATGGCCGGCTTCGACGCGGTGGCGGTGCAGAAGCACCCTGAGATCGAGGCGATCAACCACGTGCATCATCCGGGTAATTCCTCTGGCATCGTCGACGGCGCCGCCGCGCTGCTAATCGGCAGCAAACAGGCCGGCAATGCGGCGGGCCTTAAAGCCCGCGCCCGCATCAAGGCGTTCGCCAATATCGGCTCGGAGCCGGCGATCATGCTGACCGGCCCGATCGCCGTAACGCAGAAGGTCTTGAAGAAAGCCGGCATGAAATTGAGCGACATCGATCTCATCGAGATCAACGAGGCCTTCGCCTCGGTGGTGCTGCGCTACATGCAGGCCTTCGACATCAACGTTTCCAACGTCAACGTCAACGGCGGCGCCATCGCCATGGGTCATCCGCTTGGCGCCACCGGCGCCATGATCCTCGGCACCGTGCTCGACGAATTGGAGCGCAGCGGCAAGGCGACCGCGCTCATCACGCTCTGCATCGGCGCCGGCATGGGCACCGCCACCATTATCGAACGCGTTTAGAGCACCGCCATGTCCAAGGTCGATATCGCCAAAGTGCCGGTGAAAAGCGGCAGCCCCTATCCCGCCGAATTTCAGGCCGGATGCCGCGGTCGGCATAAACAAGCCATCGGTGACGCCGTTGGCCTCACGCAATTCGGCGTCAACATTTCGCGCATCGAGCCCGGCCAGGCGTCCGCGCTGCGCCATTGGCACGAGCTGGAAGACGAATTCATCTACATGCTGGAAGGCGAGCTGGTGCTGGTCGAGGACGGCGGCGAGACGGTGCTGAAAGCCGGCGATGCCGCAGGTTTCAAGGCCGGCAGCGGCAACGGCCACAAGCTGGTCAACCGCACGAAGCGCGACGCCGTCTATTTCGAGGTCGGCACGCGGGCGAAAACCGAGCGCGTGCACTATCCCGACGACGATCTGGTGCTGGAGCGTGATGAAGCGGGCCGCCGCTATTCGCACAAGAACGGCGAGCCATACCCGAAATAGGAGCTTCCACCCATGCCGAACTTCACGCTCGACGTCGACGCCGACGGTATCGCGCTCGTCACCTGGGACATGCCCGGCCGCTCGATGAACGTGATCGACGGGAGCGTCATCGCGGAGCTTTCGAGCATCGTCGAGAAGATCGCGAGCAACGCCGCCATCAAGGGCGCGGTGGTCACTTCGGCCAAGGACGCGTTCTGCGGCGGCGCCGACCTCACCATGCTGGAACGCATGGCCGGCAGCTATGCCGGTCTGCTGAAGTCGAAGGGCGAAGTCGTCGCCAACCAGATGGTGTTCGACGAAAGCCGCAAGCTTTCGCTGCTCTACCGGCGACTGGAGACATGCGGCAAGCCATGGGTCGCGGCCATCAACGGCACCGCCATGGGCGGCGGCTTCGAATTGTGCCTCGCCTGCCATCACCGCGTCGCCGCCGACAATCCAAAGACGCGGCTCGGCCTGCCGGAAGTGAAGGTCGGCCTGTTCCCCGGCGCCGGCGGCACCCAGCGCGTGGCGCGCATGCTGGCGCCCGCCGACGCGCTGCAATTCCTGCTCAAGGGCCAGCAGCTCACGGCCGACCGCGCCAAGGCCATGAAGCTGATCGACGCCGTCGTGCCGGTCGCCGATCTCATCAAGACTGCGAAGGACTGGATCAAGGCCGGCGGCAAACCGGTGGCGCCCTGGGACGTACAAGGTTTCCGGCTGCCCGGCGGTCTGGTCTATTCGAAAGCCGGCATGATGACCTTCGCGGCCGCCAACGCCATCTACCGGCGCGAGACCTACGATAACTATCCGGGCGCGCGCGCCATTCTCCAGGTTGTCTACGAAGGCCTGCAGGTGCCGATGGACATCGGCTTGCGCATCGAGTCGCGCTGGTTCGCCAAGATCGTGCGCTCACCGCAAGCGGCCGCCATGATCCGCACATTGTTCGTCTCCATGCAGGAGCTCAACAAGGGCGCCCGCCGGCCGCCGAACGTGCCGCCGTCGACGCTCGGCAGGATCGGCGTTGTCGGTGCCGGCTTCATGGGCGCGGGCATTGCCCAGGTGAGCGCGGCGGTTGGTCTGCAGGTCGTGCTGGTCGACCGCGACCAGGAGGCTGCCGACAAGGGCAAGGCGTCCGTGCACAAGTCGCTGTCGGCGCGCGTCGCCAAGGGCCGCTTGAAGAGCGCCGAGCGCGACGGGCTGCTGTCGCTGATCACGCCCACCGCCGACTATGCGGCGCTGAAGGACTGCGATCTGGTGATCGAGGCGGTGTTCGAGGACCGCAAGGTCAAGGCCGAGGTCATCGCGAAAATCCAGGAAGTGATCCCCGACAAGGCGATCTTCGCCTCCAACACCTCGACGCTGCCGATTACCTCGCTCGCCACCGAGTTCAGGGATCCGGCGCGCTTCATCGGCATCCATTTCTTTTCGCCGGTCGAGCGGATGATGCTGGTCGAGATCATCCTCGGCAAGCAGACCGGCGACGAGGCGCTCGCAGTCGCGCTCGACTATGTCCGCGCCATCCGCAAGACGCCGATCGTGGTCAACGACTCGAGAGGCTTTTACGCCAACCGCTGCGTGCTCAATTATATCCAGGAAGGCCATCTCATGCTGCTGGAAGGCATTCCGGCGGCGATGATCGAGAATACCGCGCGCATGGCCGGCATGCCGGTCGGCCCGCTGTCGCTGAACGACGAAACCGCGCTCGACCTCGGCCTCAAGATCGTGCGCGCCGCCGAAAGTGACATGGGCACAGGCGCGATCAACCCGGAGCAGAAGAAGCTGCTGGAGGAAATGGTCGAGAAGCGCGGCCGGCTCGGCCGCAAGAACGGCAAGGGCTTCTACGACTACCCGCAGGGCGAGCCGAAACGGCTGTGGCCGGGTCTCGACGACCTGCTGCCGAAGAAGCTCACGCGCGAACAGATCGATGCCATCGATCCTGACGAACTGCAGCAGCGCTTCCTGGTCGTGCAGGCGGTGGAGGCGGCGCGCACCTTCGAGGAGAAGGTGGTCACCGACGTGCGCGAGGCCGACGTCGGCTCCATTCTCGGCTGGGGCTTTGCGCCCTATACCGGCGGCACGCTCTCCTACATCGACATGATGGGGGCGAAGGCCTTCGTCGCATTGTGCCGCAAGTTCGAAGAGAAGTACGGCGCGCGCTTCAAGCCCAACAAGCTGCTGCTCGATCTGGCCGACAGGAACGAGACCTTCTACGGCCGCTTCGCGCCGGCGAAGAAGAAGGAAGCGGCGTAGTTTTAGGAACTGCGATGCTATGCTCCGCTTACCCCTGCGACAGCGGGGGTCCAGGAGCGGCAGATATGGCATTTCATCGAGAATGGAGGCTTAAAAAAAATGCAAAAGAAACTTAATAACATCGTCGCACTGATGGGGGCACTCTCGCTGATTGTTAGCTCTAGTGCGTTCGCACAAGATAAGCCCAATATTGTCCTTATCTTAATGGACAACTTTGGGTACGGCGAACTCGGTGTTTACGGTGGCGGAGTACTTCGCGGCGCACCGACACCGAGCATCGACAAATTGGCGTCCGAGGGAATGCGGTTTCTCAACTTTAATGTGGAAGCCCAATGCACTCCAAGTCGAGCCGCACTGATGACAGGTCGGTATGCAGTAGGAACAGGCAACGCGTCCGTTCCCCTTGAAACTCAGCTCTATGGCCTGACGCAATGGGAATACACGATGGCTGAAATGTTGTCGGATGCAGGCTATGCGACCGGCGCGTTCGGTAAGTGGCATCTTGGTGACACACAGGGGCGGTTTCCCACGGATCAAGGTTTTGATGAATGGTACGGAATTCCAAACTCAACTGATGAAGCTTGGTGGAACGAGACAGACAATGATCGTTTCCGGCGCGATGCGCATCCGCTAACTAAAAAAGTTTATAGCATCATGGAGGGCCGCAAGGGTTCACCAGCCAAAGTAGTTCGACCTTACAATATAAAGGAGCGGCCGCTGATCGATCGTGAGCTTACAGATCGCTCAATAGACTTCATGAAACGCCATGCCAAACAAGACAAACCATTCTTCTTGTTCATTCCCTATACCCAGACCCATCTGCCAGTGGAACCCCACCCCGATTTCAAGGGGAAGACCAAAAATGGCCCCTGGGCCGATGTTCTGGCCCAGGTTGATGCCTATACAGGGGATTTACTGAAAGCGGTCGATGACCTGGGGATCAGGCACAACACAATCTTCATCTTCACCTCAGATAACGGCCCGGAAGCCATTGTCCCGTACCACGGAGCGAGTGGCCCGTGGAGCGGCACCTATTTTACCGGGCGGGAAGGTTCGCTCAGAGTTCCCTTCATCATTCGCTGGCCGGGCAAGATCCCGGCCGGGTCGGTGAGCGACGAGATCGTGCATGAGATGGATTTGTTTCCAACTCTCGCCCGCTGGGCGGGAGGGAAAGTTCCCGTGGATCGGATGATCGATGGTGTTGACCAGTCAGAGTTCATTCTCGGCAAGCAAGCCAAGTCTAATCGCGAAGGCTTCGTCGTCTATGTTGGAAACCTGATTTACGGCGTGAAGTGGCGTAACTGGAAAATGATGTTCAAGGACGTAGAGCATGGAGCAGGCGAACCGACCAAGGACTTTGGCGTACCACTGTTCATCGACCTCCATACAGATATGAAGGAAGAGCACCCGATGGCGGACTATCGCTGGATCGAAAACGCCTGGGTTCGCTGGCCTGCTGGACAGGTGTTGCTGGAACATCAGAAGTCGCTCAAGAAGGAACCACCCGTTCCACCCGGCGCTCCTGACCCATATAAGCCATCGATAGCCAATTGATATCGTGCCAACTAACAAGCGCATGCAGTCGGACGCGGCGAGGTATTGTCAAGAGTTGTGTTTGACATCTTGATTCAGGCGGCGAGTTTCTTCACTCCATCCTCGAATGTCACACCCTCGATCACCTCGCCAAGCTCATTCTACAAGAGGCAGCAAAGGGAAATTCCTAGGCCCTTCACGTCGCCTGGCATGCATTGAGCATGTCCGGTTAAATGGCTCGTCTGGTACGAGCCGCAGGAGTCCCGCGAGTCGGCGTTCAGACGGGAGCGGCAGATCAAGAAATGGATCCGCGCGTGGAAGCTGGAATTGATTGAAAGAAGCAATCCTTCTTGGCGCGACTTGTGGGATGAAATGGCGCAGTAAGGAAGAACTGGATTCCCGCTTGCGCGGGAATGAGCGGAGTTTGACGCATGGCCGAGCGAAAGCGCTCCCTCTTCCGCTGGCGTGAAATCCCCACCGGCGTCTGGGCGCTCGGCCTGGTCTCGCTGTTCATGGATCTCTCCTCCGAGATGATCCATGCGCTGCTGCCGCTCTATCTGGTCACGGTGCTCGGCGCCTCCGCGCTCACCGTCGGCGTCATCGAGGGCATTGCGGAGGCGACCGCCTCGATCACCAAGATCTTCTCCGGCGTACTCAGCGATTATCTCGGCATGCGCAAATGGCTGGCGGCGGCCGGCTACGGCCTCGCCGCGCTGTCGAAGCCGATCTTTCCGCTCGCCGGCAGCGTCGGCTGGGTTACCGCCGCGCGTTTCCTCGACCGTGTTGGCAAGGGCATTCGCGGCGCGCCGCGCGACGCGCTGATCGCCGACCTCACGCCTGACAAGATCCGCGGCACAGCCTACGGCCTGCGCCAGTCGCTCGACACCGTCGGCGCGGTGCTGGGCCCCTTGCTCGCCATCGTGTTGATGGCGGCGCTGGCCGACAATTTCACCGCCGTATTCTGGATCGCGGTAATCCCCGCCTTCATCTCGGTGACAGTCATCGTCGTCTTCGTGCGCGAGCCCCGCCATGCGCCGGATCATCGCCCCGTCCGCACGCCGTTGTCGCGCGCCGAACTGGCGAAGCTCGGCACCGGCTACTGGGTCGTGGTCGGCGTCGCCGCGGTGTTCACGCTCGCCCGTTTCAGCGAGGCGTTCCTGCTTCTGCGCGCGCAGTCGGTCGGCCTGTCGCTCACCTGGGTGC
Organism: uncultured Undibacter sp.; assembly: GCA_964563195.1. GTDB lineage: Bacteria > Pseudomonadota > Alphaproteobacteria > Rhizobiales > Xanthobacteraceae > Pseudolabrys. Next base: position 34,117 of record CAZLWN010000018.1, read on the forward strand.
CGGCGGTGATGGTGGTGATGAACGTTGTCTATGCGTTGTCGGCCTGGCCGGCCGGCGCGCTGTCGGACTCCATCGGCCGCTACGGTCTGCTCGTCGCCGGTTTCGCCCTGCTGATCGTCGCCGACCTCGTGCTCGCGCTCGGCAGCGGCGTGGCGATGGTGATGATCGGCGTGGCGCTGTGGGGCCTGCATATGGGGCTGACGCAAGGGCTGTTGTCGGCGCTGGTCGCCGACACCGCGCCGGCGCACCTGCGCGGCACCGCCTTCGGTGGTTTCAACCTCATGAGCGGGCTGGCGCAGCTGGTCGCCAGCATCGTCGCCGGCGGGTTGTGGGACGCGTTCGGGCCCGAAGGCACCTTTCTCGCCGGTGCCGGTTTCACCGCCATTGCGCTCGCCGTGTTGCCGCTGGCGCACCGGTGGCGGAGGAGGAGCGCGTTATAGCGCCGCATTCTCAGAGCCGTCATTGCCGGGCTTGACCCGGCAATCCATGAGGCCGTTCGACACCTGAAGGACGACGTAGGCTGCACGGCCACTCATCATGGATGCGCGGGTCAAGCCCGCGCATGATGCCGCGTATGTGGTGGCATGCGTGGCCTAGACCACCACCGTCAGCCGCTTCGCCGCCCGCGTCACGCCGGTATAAAGCCAGCGCTCGCGGCTGTCGGGAAACGCGAACGACTCGTCGAACAGCACCACATCGTCCCATTGCGAGCCCTGCGCCTTGTGCACGGTGAGCACGTAACCGTAGTCGAACTCGTCGTAGGGCTTGCGCCGCGACCAGTCGAGTTGCTCGATACCACCGGTAAAGCATTCCGGCCGCACCGAGACCTTCACACCGCGCGTCGCCGTCTCGTCATCCGGCAGCAGCCGCATCGACATGATGCCAGTCCTGCGCGCACCGCGTTCCTTCACCGTCCAGAGGCCACCGTTGAACAGGCCCTTCTTGCGGTTATTGCGCAGGCATACCAGCTTGTCGCCGGCCTCGGGCATGCCGTCGGCACAGCCGCGGTGCTCGCGCATGCGTGTGTTGTAGGCGCGCCGCGTGGCGTTGCGTCCGACCAGCACCTGGTCGGCCTCGAGCACGCGCCGCGGATCGAGATCGTTTTTGGCGACTACCTCGGTCTCGCCGTAGCGGCCAGGCTCGAGATATTCGCCGGCGCGGATATCTATCGACAGCCGTACGATCGGATCGTCCTGGGCCTGTCGGTGCACTTCGGTGAGCATGGCGTCGGGATCGGCTTCGGTGAAGAAGCCGCCACCCTGGATCGGCGGCAGTTGCGCCGGATCGCCTAGCACCAGCAACGGCACGCCGAAGGAGAGCAGATCGCGGCCGAGCTCGGCGCCGACCATCGAGCATTCGTCGATGACGATGAGGTCGGCCTTCGATGCCGGCGCCTCGTCCCACAGGTCGAAGGAGGGGATTTCCTCGCCGCTCTCGCGTGCGCGGTAGATCAGGCTGTGGATGGTGGAGGCGCCCTTGCAGCCCTTGCCGCGCATCACGCTCGCCGCCTTACCGGTGAAGGCGGCAAACTTGACCTCGCCGTCGACATCCTCGGCGATGTGGTTGGCGAGCGTGGTTTTGCCGGTGCCGGCATAGCCGAACAGGCGGAACACCTGCGGCGTGCCGTTTGCGCCCGGCTTCTCCTTCAGCCATTCGGCGACGGCGTTGAGGGCTTTATCCTGGTGGGGCGAGAACTGGGGCATGGCCGGAAAATCAATAAAGCATGGCAGACGGGCGCGAAAGAACAAAATATGAACCCTTGACAGAGCCGCACTTATGGATTAAATTCCTAGTCGCCCGTTCTGCCAAGGGGTGCCGTCATGACGCGCTCCAACAGCAGACCAAGGCCGGCGCCCCGACAATGGGCGCCGCGGATGGAGCGCCGGGAGGCGCAGCACCCCGATCGCAAGGGGTGCGCGCGCCTTCGCACGGCGCGCGGTGGGCCCGATCGCAAGGGCTCGCCAAAGGGGCTTTCGCCAAGCCCCTGGCGCCACCGCAAGTCGGGTTTACCCGACTTGCGCACTTAATAGGCCCGATCTCGGGTAAACCCGAGATCGGGTGCGCTCCATTCCCTCTTCGGAGGGAGAGGAAAATGGGACATGCGCACCCCGCGCATCCAAGAACAGGGGCGATGACGCGCGCCCGCACTCCGCTCACATCGACGACAACACACCTCACATTGCCCTTTCGCGGCTCCCATGTTTAAGGTCGCGGCCTTTTTGCGCCTTCTTGCCGGACGCCTGCATGGCTCGTGATCAGATCGACATGACCCCGATCGAGACGCGCGACGAACTTGTCGCCTGGCTTGAAGCGGGCTGCACGCCGGCGGAGCGATTCCGGGTCGGCACCGAGCACGAGAAGTTCGCCTTCACCGTCGAAGACCACCGGCCGGTGCCCTATGCCGGCCGCCGCTCGATCCGCGCGTTGCTCGACGGCATGGCACACCTGCTCGGCTGGGAGCCGATCATGGAGGGCGACAACATCATCGGCTTGTTCGACGTCACCGGCGGCGGCGCCATTTCGCTGGAGCCGGGCGGCCAGTTCGAATTGTCCGGCGCGCCGGTCGAAACCGTGCACCAGACCGCGTCCGAATTGATGGCGCATCTGGCGCAATTGCGCGAAGTGGCGCGCCCGCTCGGCATCGGCTTCCTCGGCATCGGCATGACTCCAAACTGGCGCCGCCGCGACATGCCGGTGATGCCAAAAGGCCGTTACAAGATCATGACCGCTTACATGCCGACGGTCGGCAAGCTCGGCCTCGATATGATGTACCGCACCTGCACGGTGCAGGCGAACCTCGACTTCTCGTCGGAAGCCGACATGGTCAAGAAGCTGCGCGTCTCGCTCGCGCTACAGCCGGTGGCGACCGCGCTGTTTGCCAATTCGCCGTTCACCGACGGCAAGCCCAACAGCTTCCTGTCGTTCCGCTCGGAAATCTGGCGCGACACCGATCCCGACCGTTCCGGCATGCTGCCCTGGGCGTTCGAAGACGGCATGGGCTTCGAGCGTTGGGTCGACTACGCGCTCGACGTGCCGATGTATTTCGTCAAGCGCGGCGACCGTTATATCGACGTATCGGGCAAGTCATTCCGCGATTTTTTCGCCGGCAAGCTCGCGGCATTGCCAGGCGAGCGGCCGACCACTTCCGACTGGGCCAATCATCTCTCCACGATCTTCCCGGAGGTGCGGCTCAAGCGCTATCTCGAAATGCGCGGCGCCGACGGCGGCCCGTGGCGCAGGCTGCCCTCGCTCACCGCCTATTGGGTCGGTCTGCTCTACGACGACGACGCGCTCGAGGCCTGCTGGGAGATGGTGAAGGGCTGGAACGCCAAACAGCGGCAAAAACTGCGCGACGACGTGCCTAGGCTCGGCTTCAAAGCGGAGATCGGCAATCGCAACGCGCTGGCGCTGGCGCAGGAGACGCTGCGCATCGCCATGCGCGGCCTGCAACGCCGCAAGCGGCTCGACCGTAACGGCCGCGACGAGACACGCTACCTGCGTCCGCTCGAAGAATCGATCGCCCGCGGCCTGACCCCGGCGGAGGAGTTGCTGGAAAAATACAACAGCGTCTGGGGCGGGACCGTCGAGCAGATCTACGAGGAATATGCGTATTGATCCGCCTCATCCTGAGGAGCGGGCGTAGCCCGCGTCTCGAAGAATGAGGTGGCCCCATCCTTCGAAATGCATCGCTTCGCGATGCTCCTCAGGATGAGGCCGATAGAGGCTCCGACTTACTCCGCCGCCTGCGCCGCTTCCGACAAGTTGTCGAGCGATGAGATGATGTGCTCGGCCAGCGCGTCCGCCAAGGCCGATGAATCATGCGCGTTGCGCACCAGCCCGACGCGGCAGCTCGTCAGTTCAGGAAATCCTTCCGCCGCGGTGAGCACGCGCATGCCGGTGCGCAATCCGGACTCAGGCAGCACCGACACTGCGAGGCCGGCGAGCACCGCGGCCGCAACCGCGCCGGCATTCGAGCTCGAATAGAGCACGCGGTAGGGTCGCTCGATCGATTCCAGCCGCTCGATCGCCGTGCGCCGCCAGGTGCAGCTCGGGCGGCCGAGCGCCAGCGGCAACGGCTCCTCGAGATGGATGGCGTGCCGGTTCGAGGTCACCCATAGCAGCCGCTCGCGCCGGAACGTCTCCGAGGCGCGCTTGGATTCGCAATTGGTGACGATGGCCAGATCGATCTCGTTGCCGTCGATGCGCTCAAGCAGGTCGACCGAGGGTTCGCAGATCACGGTCAGCTCGACGCCCGGATAGGCGCGCGAGAACCGCGCCATGATCTCCGGCA